>NZ_QOSD01000004.1:0-133538 GCF_008368905.1 Bacillus sp. SH5-2 | reverse complement strand
TAGGCAAGAAGTTGTGTGTCATTCATCTTACCAATATTTTTATGAATATTATCCAGAACTTCTTTTTGCAAAGGCTGCAACTCTTTTTCTTGTGTTAATCCAGTGTACACCTGGCGTATATAAAAGTTTGTGGTGTTGTACATATTCTTAGCGTTATGACAAGATTCTTGAAAATAAGAATACATACGATGCCCTTTTTTAATCCAGATTTGAAGAGTTTTATAGTTTGATGGATTTTCCTTTGTCATTTTATTCACCCCCTTGTTAAGGATATTATAGCAAAAAAGGAACATATGTTTCCGTTTTTTTCTTGAAAATAAAATATTTCTTTCGATTCACCTCACCACCTTCACTTACGTTTAGAGGTGGGAGTCCTCTCGAAAGGAATGATAGAAGAACTGGTACACCGATTCATCCGATGTCACCACTTTCTAAATTATTATGGATGAAAGAAGAGGAACCAGAGTTATATAAGAGTGCTTATAAATTTATCTCTATTAAAGAGTATGTTATTTACCAACTATTCTCACGTTACGTAGTTGATTATTCGATTGCTTCTGCTACTGGGTTATTTAATTTAAAAACATTAAACTGGGATGAAGATGTTTTAACGATGTTACAAATGTCACTGGAACAATTATCAACACCTGTACAAACTACATATATTTTATAGGGAATGAAACTGGAGTTAGCACAAAAGATGGGCGTTCATGAAGATACTCCAGTTGTTATTGGTGCGAGTGATGGTGTTCTTGCAAATGTAGGTGTTGGTGCAATATCGCCTGGATCAGCTACAATTACAATTGGAACAAGTGGTGCAGTTCGAACAATTTCATCAAGTGTTAATACAGATGAAAAAGGCAGAACGTTTTGTTATGCATTAACAGATGAGCACTGGGTTATCGGTGGACCAACGAATAACGGCGGAATATTACTGAGATGGTTACGTGATGAATTTGGTAGTCCGGAGCAAGAAGTAGCAAGGAAGCTTGGAATTGATCCGTATGACTTATTAATTAAGTATGCGGAAAGTGTACCAGCAGGGGCAAATGGATTGCTATTTTTACCGTTTCTATCTGGAGAACGTACGCCCTACTGGAATGCAAACGCTCGTGGTACATTCTTTGGTATAAATCTTCAACATAAACGAGAGCATTTTATACGAGCTGTTATGGAAGGAGTTTGTATGAGTGTGTATTCGGTTGCACTTGAAATTCGTGATAGTACAGGGCCGCTTACCGAAATACGTGTTTCAGGAGGGTTTGCAAAGTCTGCATTTTGGAGACAAATGCTCTCCGATATGATGGGGAAAGAATTGCTTGTTCCTGAAAGTCATGAAGCATCTGCACTTGGGGCAGCGGCACTTGCTTTATATGCAGTAGGGAAGATTGATTCTCTTGAAGAGGTAAAGGGTTGGATTGATATTGTTCATCACCATGTACCTAATAAAGAAAATACGGCAATATATTTAGAAATGTTTTATATGTATGAACGACTTTACAATCGCTTAAAAGAAGAATTTGATTGTATGGCTGCTTTCCAGCGTAAACAATAGGGGGATTGGGAGAAATGGTAGTTGGGATCGTACTAGCGGCAGTTGTCATACTACTTCTACTTATTACGGTAGTGAAATGGCATCCATTTGTCGCATTAATTTTAACAGCAATCGGAGTCGGGCTAGCAATGGGGATGCCCTTGGTTGCAACTTCACCACAACATCCAGGGATTATTGATTCTATTAAATCAGGGCTTGGAAGTACGTTAGGATTTTTGGCAATTGTTTTAGCTTTAGGAACGATGCTTGGAAAAATGATGGCTGAATCTGGCGGTGCTGAACGAATTGCTAACACATTAATTGATCGTTTCGGAAAAAAACGTGTTCACTGGGCAATGATGTTTGTTGCATTTTTAGTAGGGATTCCAGTGTTTTTCCAAGTGGGATTTGTACTATTAATTCCATTACTATTTACAATTGCGTTAGAGACTGGGGGATCACTGATTACAATTGGTATTCCGCTTGTAGCAGGGCTGTCTGTTGTACACGGACTTGTTCCACCAGATCCAGCAGCGATGGCAGCGGTAGGTATTTTTAAAGCAGATGTCAGGAAGACGATTTTATATGCATTAATTGTCGGACTTCCAACTGCGATTATTTCAGGACCGCTTTATAGGAAATGGATCGGTGCTCGTATACATAAAGAAGTGCCGTTAGATGTAGCTGAACAATTTGTAGAAAGAGATAAGAAGAAGGAACTTCCTAGCTTCGGAAATACGCTATTTACAATTTTACTTCCAGTATTTCTTATGTTAGGTGCATCGATAGCGGAAGTAGCGTTAAATAAAACGAGTCAACTTGCACAAGTATTACACTTCATAGGAGATCCGATTGTTGCTTTATTAATTGCAACGATATATTCCTTCTTTAGCCTTGGCTATGCAAAAGGATTTTCTAAAGATAAAGTATTACAATTTACAAACGATTGCTGAAGGATTTGAAGTATTAGATAAAAGTGATTTTGATTTCAATTATGAAGATGTTGCAAAAGTATGGGCGAACGGATCGGTTATCCGTGGTTGGTTAATGGACTTAACGGAAAAAGCATTTGCAGAAGATCCAAAACTTGATGGCATTAAAGGTGTAATGAACTCTTCAGGAGAAGGAAAGTGGACTGTTGAAACTGCACTGGAACTTCAAGCTGCGGCACCAGTAATCGTAATGTCATTATTTATGCGCTACCGTTCTCAGGAAGATGATACATTCCATGGAAAAGTAGTTTCAGCACTACGTAATCAGTTTGGTGGACATGAAGTTGTGAAAAAATAGAAAATGATGTTTAAAAAGAAACTTGTACATATGTACAAGTTTCTTTTTTTGCAAGTGTATAATGCGTAGTTAACGAAATTGCTATTTTAAAAATATCAATCAACCATCGTTTCTTTATTAGAAAGAATAGTTTCAACGTTCATTCATTAAACAATGTATTCTATGTTGTTATTTTTTAAAAAAGTTGTAAAGGAAGCATAAGTATACTGGGCAATAAAAGGAGGGAAAGTAAATTGTGAAGAACTCATACGAAAGTATGAGTTCTTTTTTACGTCTATCATACTATTTTATCAACATAGTTCACTCTTTATAGTGTGTTTTGTATAGAAATTTCTGATAATATATAAGTATAACTTGAAAACAAAGGGGAGAAAGCATTATGAAACTAGTTGTTATTAACGGTACACCAAGAAAATTCGGTAGAACGCGAGTGGTGGCAAAATATATTGCAGATCAATTTGAAGGGGAGTTATACGATTTAGCAGTAGAAGAACTGCCTTTATATAATGGGGAAGAATCACAACGTGAATTAGAGGCGGTAAAAAAATTAAAAGCGTTAGTGAAAACTGCAGACGGTGTAGTACTATGTACACCAGAATATCATAATGCGATGAGCGGAGCGCTGAAAAATTCGTTAGATTACTTAAGTAGTAGTGAATTCATCCATAAACCTGTTGCATTACTTGCAGTTGCAGGAGGCGGTAAAGGAGGAATTAACGCATTAAATAGTATGCGTACGGTTGCTAGAGGGGTATACGCAAATGCAATCCCAAAACAAGTTGTGCTTGATGGACTTCATGTGCAAGACGGTGAACTTGGGGAAGATGCAAAACCATTAATTCATGATCTTGTTAAAGAATTAAAAGCATATATGAGCGTATATAAAGAGGTGAAAAAACAATTAGGAGTTGAGTGATATGTCATCTCTGTATAAAGATTCACGCTTGTATTTCATTCTAGGAGCCAATAGTTTATCAGCTATTGGTTCCGGTATTGTTATGATAACGATTCCGTGGTTGTTAATTAAAGAGAGTGGAGGAGAGACGACGTTTGGTTATGTATCCATTATCTCAACTCTTATTATGTTTTTGTTAACACCGTTTATTGGGCAAAGTATTGATCGTTTTTCAAGAAAATCTTTATTATTATGTAATGAAGGTATTGGGATAGCTGTTATAGGAATGATGGTTATATGGGGATTTACTGGCCAATCCTATCATTCTATTCACTATATTCTTATATATATAGCAGGGTCATTTTACTATTTATTATTTTATCCTACAATATTTGCGTTCAACCAAGAGATATTTCAAGCAGAACATTATAAAAATTTAAGTGGAACAATGGAGATACAAGGACAGTTAACTCAAGTTATTTCAGGAGCGGCTGCTAGCTTCCTAATTGAAATCATTTCTTTAAAATGGATCTTGTTAGTAGATATGTTAACTTTTGCAGGAGCATTCTTTCTTTTCTTATGTATACCGTACGTAAAGAAAAAGGAAGTGAAAAGGAAAGTAACATTTAAGAAGCAATTGTTCGAAGGGATTTACTTCATGCAAAAGCGTCCGAAATTCTTCTGGTTTTTACTCGCGACTTATATGCCGTTTATTGGTGTTATGATGGCAAATTATTTAATCCCGGTATATATTTCAGATATATTGAAAGCCAGTGCATCTGTATACGCAATAGAAGGTATGATGTACGGTGTCGGGGCAGTTCTTGCGGGAATAAGTATTCCAATTATGATGAAATATATAAAGACAGAGGTTTCAATCGTCATAACGATGCTCATATATGTAATTTCAATTACCGTAATGATTATGGAACCTTCCGTAATGTTGTTATATGGACTTGCGATTTTTCATGCAATTGGAAATGCGGGGACAAGAGTGGCGAGAAATGTATTGATGATGGAGGAAATTCCAAACGAAGTAATGGGACGTGTAGACAGCTTATTTCGATTAATTGGTACAGGAATAAGAATTGTATTATTAATGCTGTTTACAGTTGGTGTATCTAAAGCTGGGGTAATGCTCCCGTTTTACGTACTTAGCTGTATATTGATTCTATCATTAGGAATTGCTCTTTATTATGTATATTCACAACGTAAAGTAGGGACGAACGTTTCTAATAAATCAATCGTTTAAAAAACCTTCTGCCTTCCAATCTTTTTTTATATAATAAAAAGAAAGGGAGTGCAAACATATATATGAACAAATGGATATTACTTATAATCTTATTATTACCTCCACTATACATCCTTTATATGACGTTTCGAATGAAGAAAGTTGCTCGTGAAAAGTTGAGTCATCACTCTCCATACGTTCTTATATTAGGTGCAAAGTTATTTGGAGATAAACCATCTTTATCTCTTCAAAATCGGTTAGATATAGCGTTGGAATATTTATATTCTCATCCTGAAGTGAAAGTAATTGTTTCTGGTGGTCAAGGAGAAGATGAAGATATACCAGAAGCTCACAGTATGAGAAACTACTTAATGGTACATGGTATAGACGAGAGTCGTATTTTAATGGAGGATCGCTCTACAAATACGTATGAAAATTTAAAGTTTAGCATGGATTTATATGATTTAGAGCATGCAGTAGTTGTAAGTAATACGTATCATTTATATCGAACGAAAATAATTGCAAAACGTTTAGGAATGAAGATGGAAGCATTAGCTGCTGAAACACCAATACGTTCTAAGAGAAAAATGTATGTGCGTGAATATGCTGCAATAATGAAAACAATATTGTTCGACCGTTAGGGCTCAAATGGGAGCTCTTTTTTAATTTTAAAGCGTATCATTTGAAAAGAATTCCATATTCCATCAAAATAAAGGAAACAACAATAAAGGAGTTGTGTTTGTGATTCAGTTTAATCATGTGTCAAAATCGTATGATGATGGCGCAAAAGCAGTGGATTCATTGCATTTAGAAATAAAAAAAGGAGAATTCTTTGTTCTCATTGGTCCGAGTGGTTGCGGGAAAACAACGACAATGAAGATGATCAATCGTTTAATTGAAACGACAGAAGGTTCAATTTTAATCGATGGAAAAGATATTCAACAATATAATATAAACGAATTACGTTGGGATATAGGGTATGTGTTGCAGCAAATTGCTTTATTTCCGCATATGACAATCGCTGAAAATATTGCAGTTGTTCCTGAAATGAGAAAATGGACGAAAAAAGAAATAAAGGCGCGAGTCGATGACTTGTTACAGATGGTTGGACTCGATCCAGATGTTTATCGCGATCGTATGCCTGATGAATTATCAGGAGGACAAAAACAACGTGTCGGTGTCGTACGGGCATTAGCCGCAAACCCGAAAATTGTTCTTATGGATGAACCGTTTAGCGCATTAGATCCATTAAGTAGGGAACAACTTCAGAAGGATATCGTACAATTGCAAAAGAAGATTCAAAAAACAATCGTGTTCGTAACGCATGATATGCAAGAGGCATTATCACTTGGAGATCGTATTTGTATTATGAAAGAAGGTAAAGTTGTTCAATTAGATACACCAGAAGGGATTATACATAATCCGAAAAATGAATTTGTAGAGGAGTTCATTGGAAATCGTGGACGACATTGGTATGAGGGGCTGAATATAGAAGATGTATTGCCACTAGACGATAGTATACGAGTAGAAGGGACCGCTTTATCTGTACATTCTTCTTTACAAGAAGCACTAGTTCGCTTACAAGTTGAAGAATCAGTGCCGGTTGAGGAAAATGGTCAATATGTTGGTATGTTAACAAGTCGTCATATTGTTAAATATATTGTTGAACAAATGAAGGAAAGAGGTTAAACAGTGACTGATTTTATTCAAGCGTTCCAAGAACGAAAAATAGAATTATTAAGTGCATTAAGTGAGCATTTACAAATATCACTTATTTCACTATTTTTTGCAGTAATTATTGCGGTGCCGCTTGGCATTTTATTAACAAGAAAAGAACGAATGGCTGAATTTATAATTGGGACGTCTGCAGTTATGCAGACGGTGCCATCACTTGCATTACTCGGACTATTAATTCCGTTAGTAGGTATAGGAAAACTTCCGGCCATTATCGCATTAGTTGTGTATGCGCTATTACCTATTTTACGCAATACATATACAGGGATACGGGAATTAGATGAATCTCTAATAGAAGCAGCAAGAGCGATGGGGATGAATAGCTGGAGAAGGTTGTGGAAGGTAGAGCTTCCTCTTGCATTACCAATTATTATGGCAGGTATTCGTACGGCGATGGTATTAATTGTAGGAACCGCTACATTAGCAGCACTAATAGGAGCTGGTGGGCTCGGTAAACTCATATTACTTGGTATCGATCGAAACGATCATGCGCTTATCATTTTAGGGGCTGTACCAGCCGCATTACTCGCTTTATTCTTCGATATAGTACTTCGTGTGCTGGAGAGTCCAAAACGCTCGTATAAGCGTGTTATATTAACGATATGTATAGTTGTTGTAATGATCGCTGCGCCATTTCTTTGGAACACACAAAAGAAAGACATCGTTATTGCTGGGAAACTTGGATCAGAACCAGAAATTTTAATTCATATGTATAAGCAGCTTATTGAACAGGATACAGATTTACACGTAGAATTAAAACCAGGACTTGGAAAAACAGCATTTGTATTTGAAGCGTTAAAATCCGGAGAAATAGATATATACCCTGAATTTTCTGGAACAGCTCTATCTACTTTTGTGAAAGAAGAACCAAAGAGCACAAATCGTGATGAAGTATATGAACAGGCTCGCATTGGAATGGAAAAGAAATATGATATGAAAATGTTAAAGCCAATGGAGTATAACAATACATACGCATTAGCTATGCCGAAAAAAATAGCAGATCAAAATAATATAAATACAATTTCTGATTTAGGAAATGTTGCACAAAATGCTAAAGTAGGATTTACATTAGAATTTGCTGATCGTGAAGATGGTTATAAAGGTATGCAAAAATTATATAACTATAAGTTTTCAAATGTTAAAACGATGGAACCGAAGCTGCGTTATAGCGCAATTCAATCTGGGGATGTTAACGTAATCGATGCATATTCAACAGATAGTGAGTTGGAGCAATATGGACTTAAAGTGCTAAAAGATGATAAAGGGCTATTCCCGCCTTATCAAGGGGCACCATTATTAAGAGAAGAGACATTAGAGAAATATCCTGAACTTGAACAAGTATTAAATAAATTGGCTGGAAAGATTACAGATGAAGAAATGAGAAAAATGAATTATGAAGTAAATGTAAATGGTAAAAGTAGCGAAGGTGTCGCAAAACAATTTTTACAAAAAGAGAAGTTACTTCGTTAATTTTACAATAAATATACAAATTTATCTGTCTAAAATGACCGTTCATTACAAAATGAACGGTTTTTTTGTGCATACTTATACATTTTTTCAAAAAAGTATTCCATTTTTCTTCATTTTCTTTTAGAATAAGTAATGTTTTCCTGAAAAAATATAAGAGAAACGTCTATTAGAGAAAAAGGTGACTTTAATAGTTGAACGAACATAACACCTAGAATGACAGATGGGGTGGTACAAATAGAAAAGAAGTTAGGATTTTTTCCATTAATCGCATTAGTAGTTGGAACAATGGTTGGTGGCGGTGTTTTTAGCTTACCGCATGATTTAGCAGTAGGAGCAAATAGTGGTGCAACAATAATTGGTTGGTGTATTACAGCGATGGGAATGATCCCACTTGCGCTCGTATATCAAACGCTAGCAAGACAAAAACCGGAGCTTGAGGGTGGAATTTATAGTTATGCACGAGCTGGTTTCGGTGAATATATTGGATTTAATAGTGCCTGGGGATATTGGCTAGCAGGAATATTAGGAAATGTCGCAACCATTATGTTGTTGTTTAGTACATTGGGTTACTTCTTCCCGATTTTTAAAGGCGGAAATAATGTTGCGTCTATCGTCGGAGCATCACTTTTATTATGGACACTTCATTTTCTAATTTTATTTGGAATTCGTGAAGCATCAATTATGAATGTGATCGCAACAATTGGGAAATTAGTTCCGATTGTATTATTTATTGTTGTAATGGTAACAGCATTTCGCTGGGATACATTTACACATGATTTTTGGGGAGAAGGAACTATTTCAATTTCCTCTATACTTGGTCAAGTGAAAAATACAATGCTTGTAACTCTTTGGGTTTTCATCGGGGTTGAAGGAGCAGTTGTGCTATCTGGAAGAGCAAAAAATAGCCGCGATGTTGGAAAAGCGACAGTACTTGGATTAATTTTAGTAATGTCTATATATATTTTAATTTCAGTTTTATCAATGGGAGCGATGACAAGAGGAGAACTTTCCGTTTTAGAAACCCCGTCAATGGGACATGTATTAGAACATGTTGTTGGATCATGGGGGGCAGTTGCGATTAATATCGGATTAGTTGCTTCACTTGTAGGTACATTAATAGGTTGGTTTTTACTTGTTTCTGAAATTTCCCACGTAGCAGGAAAAGATGGCGTGTTTCCGAAAGTCTTTACGAAAACAAATAAAAAACAAACACCGCATATGGCATTATGGATCTCAAATGGTGTTGCACAAATTATCTTTATAATTGTTCTGTTTTCAGAATCAACATATCAAATTATGTATTTCATAGCATCAACATCAATTTTAGTACCATATTTATTATCAGCGTTATTCCAATTTAAATTGGTAATTACAAATGAACTAAAAGATGCAAAAGTAAAAAACGGTTCGCTAGCTTTAATTGCTTCTATTTACTCTGTATGGCTTATTTATGCAGCTGGTTTGAAGAATTTATTGCTCGTTTCAATCGTATATGGAATCGGGATCATTGTTTATATGTATGCAAGAAAAGAAAAAGGGAATCGTTGTTTTACTGGTATAGAGAGATATGTAATGTGGGCAATTGTAGTTGCAGCTGTCACATCTCTTTATATGTTATTGACTGGAAATATAAAAATGTAAAAGTCCTTTTCATTTAAAGGGCTTTTTTCTTTGTTTGGAGAATATTTAATACATAAGATATTCAGGAGGGATGAAAATGGAAGAAAAAGAACAGTTGTCTCGAATAATTGATTTGGCCAGCGAGTTAAGGAAAGTATTAGTACAAGAATCCTTTTTTAATCATCATCCTGAACTACGAGGAGTGATTGAAAATTTAGCGAGTGCTGTAGAGAATTTAGCGGGATTACAGCAAAATAAAGATGAAAATGCAGAAGATCGATTGCGATACGTACTTGCTAAAATGAAAATTGCTCACAACGCTATTTTACAGGAGAAAAAAGCATTTCCTTCTCATTAATATACGTTTTAATTATGAACCTGGCGGATAACGTCAGGTTTTTTATTTCTAGTTTTTCTTTTCTTTCATACACTAAGAATAGTATGAAAAAAGAAGGTGACTAAGGTGAAATTACATAAAGCTCTTCAGCCAAGCTTTATTAAACGAATGTACTATATGAGGTTTATCGGAACATTTGTAAAAGCGGAGAGAGAGAAGAATGGAGAAAATTTCTTTGTAAAATGTCTATCACCGGTACCATTCACTTTACAAGAACAATTTAAAAATGAACATTATGTATTTGAAGGTTTATGTAGCAATAAAAAAAATGAAAAAATCTTTTTGGAATTAAAGAAAAGAAAGTTAGAAAAGCAATTGGTCATGTTTCGTCTCTACTATGAAAGAGGAAATGTATACGCGGAGTTAATATGTACAGAAGAACCGAGAGAAATAGCTACTGGCTATAAAATGATTCCAGCGCCTAAAATTTCCGATTATAAAAAAGGAGAGTCTTTAGAACGAAAACTTAGTAAAGGTTATTTATCATTTCTTATGCCAAAATTCCCGAAAGACTTTGAGCCTCCCGAATTATTGTGGCACGATGGAAGGTTATATGGAAATATATCATTAAAGTCATCGATTAGTTCCATCGCGTATTTTGAACAGAACCGGGAATGCAAATATATAGACTTTAATGATTGGATGAGGCATGTAGAAATAGCGGTAGAAGATCAATTGTATTTTGTAAGTAATCAAGTGTATGAGCAATTGAAAAAACGAGTAACTGAAGAAGGCAAGTTAGTAGAAATAGAGGATATAAAAGTACAAAAAGATGAATGGGAATGGGATGAGCGTGAATTATCCTTTTTACAGTATGTACAAAGTATGGTGCGCAATAAGGGGCTATATTTGGATGAAACGGATATTTATAACTTTCATATCAGTGTGAAAACAAATATGTTAACGATTCTTAGTGGAATACCAGGTGTTGGAAAATCACGTTTCGTGCAAGCTTATGCAGAAGCACTTGGATTACAGTATGGGGAAGAGTTGATTTGGATTCCGATTTCTCCTTCGTACCAAGAACCACATGATTTACTTGGATATCTTCATCCAAATGGTACTTTTATAGAAAGTGAAACGAAGTTAGTTAGAGCGTTAATGAAAGCGAAGGAAAATCAAAATCAATTATATATAATCGTTTTTGATGAAATGAACATGTCACATATTGAGCATTGGTTTACTCCATTTTTATCTGTTCTTCAACTGGAAAAGAAAAATCGTATGTTGAATTTGTATGAGGGTGCGCAGGAACAAGAACAACAAATTCCATCAACAATTGAAATCGGAGAAAATATTATATTTGTAGGTACTGTAAATTTTGATGAAACAACGAAAGAGCTCTCCGACCGATTATTAGATCGAACAAATTTAATTACTTTACAAAAAATTCCGTTTTGTGAGATGTGCATAGCACAAGAGAAAGTTGTATTACAACCACCTTTGAAAGTAACAGCGGGAGAATTTCGGATAAATTGGATTAGAAATAAAGCAATGATTGAGGTGTTTTCTGAGGAGGAGTTAGAGCTATTAGATAAGTTGCATGTTGTATTGTCATCACATGATGCGTCAAAGGGAATATCTTTTCGATGTGCAAATGCAATTGCTACTTACTTGCAAAATATACCGTTCCAAAATAATCATTCTTATATGATCAGTAGGGAAGAGGGTTTTGATTTACAAATAAAGCAACGTGTACTGACGAAATTAAGAGGGACTGAAATGACGGTTGGCTCATTACTTTCTGAAGAAGTAAAAAGAGGAGCGACTTTAGTACCTCTTTTGCAATCTCCACTTGCAAACAGAGTCTCTACATTTGAACACTCTTTAGCATATATAAGAGAAAAACGTAGAGAACTGGAGTTGTATGGATATGCGAAATGAAGAGCAGTATAAAACAGAAATTGTTGATACGAAAGAAACACTCCCTTTTGTATTGAAGTTAATTATTGGGACAGAAGGAAAAGGGGATCATATTTTATTAAATCGTCTTTGTACATCTACTACAGCATTAGTTCAATGTATTTATAAAATACAAGAATTAAAACCGATTAGATTGCATTACTATTATGAGAATCCAGTCAATATAACTTTTATATGGAATAAAGTGTATGAGGGGCAAAAAAATATAAAAGAGTCACAATACGAAATAAATGAAAAAAAACAAAAGGTATTAATATATGAACACGGAAAAACGGAGTTCTTTTATCCATGGAGATGTGGTTTATATCATTTTGAAGTGCGCATAGAAGATAAAACGTATTATGGTGCTTTTCAAGTCGTACCAAAAAATTTTTTTGATGATCAATTTGAAATGATTCAAAACTATGTAAAGTCCATTTTAAATGAGTTAATTTTAGATAGAGGCTATTATAAAAAGACATTCTCTGCACTAAGCGATATTGAGGATTCTTCTTATTTAGTGTTACTAAGAAAATTGCCGCAAAAAATGAAAAAGATAAAGCAAATTTTTAAGAAGATAGAATCGAATTTTAAATTTATACATGAATATAAATGGGAAACGAAGGAACGGAAGGCAACGCGAAAAGGAACCATAATGGCTGAAAGAAAACCTTATGCAAAATATTATAACCGCAAGTTTATAGAACAAAAAAATAGTAAGGAAAATGCATTTATTAAATTTAAAGCGATGCAATTTTATCAGTATCTACTTGAAGCCGAAAGTTTTTTACGTCAAACAATTGAAATTTTAGAAAGAGCGAAAAAGAAAAAATCAGAAGAATTTCAAGCTGTTAAAACGATTATGCAAACAATTGAGCGAAATGGATCTGTGACGGATAGAGAGAAGCAAAAATATAAAAATATACATTTACTAAAAGAAGCGGATGTACGGAAAAACTCTGTGAAAATACAAGAGTATAAAATATTAGCACATATTGTGCATGGAAGTGTACAATACTTTAAAACTTTAATGTATTCTCCATTTTGGAGAGAAGTTTCGGAAACGGGTAAGATGAATGCGAATGATTTACCTATACCACATCAGCAATTACTGCAGCATTTAGATTTACTTCCACAACATACAGAACAATCACCGTCTTTACTATTTGTATATAAACCAACGTTTTTAGTGTATGAATATTACGCTTTTTTTATCGTTATTTCAATGCTGCAGCAAATTGGTTTTGAAGCTAAGCATTCCATTCGTGAACAAATACAAGAGCATTTTTATGTAGATGGATTACAAGATGGAACGACAGTAGTCTTACATCAAGATGATATAATGGTACATGTCGCATTTAATGACTTAATTGAAACACATCCTCTTATTGCATTAAGTAAGGGGAGTAATTTTTATAATGGTGAAGATACAAAAAAGCCAGATATTCGCTTAGACGGTTATGTAAGGGTGGAGGGGAAATACGTATATAAATCCTCTATAATTATTGAAGTAAAGTATAGTCCAATGTACAATATTTTTCAGCATGTTGGAAATACGAAAGCAACTGAGCAAATGTATAAGTACTGGTCTATAAAGTATGTAGAAGAACAGAATGGAAAGCGAGTATTTCATCGAAGGGCAATTTATGAAGTTATCTGTGTATATCCAGGAAGTCATATGCATAGTAAAAAAATTGAATCTGGATGCGGTGTTTTCTTGCAATTATATCCATATAAAACGAAACAAGGGGAAGAGAAATTAGCTGGAAAACATGGAATGGTTCAAATTTTTGATAAATGGTTAAAAAGTATAAAGTAGTAAAAGAAATCCTTTTTCATAAAGGATTTTTTTAGATTAAGAAGAATTATATGCTGTATAGACAGATGTACGATGTGTTTTGAATTTGTAAAATAAGACACAAATGTTGAGAAAAGAACTGCGCATGTGGGATAAAAGATGATTATGTTGGAATTTAATTCATTTTGCAGAATATAATAAGTCATAAATATTTTTAGTTGCATACGAAGGTTTGTTCTTATATGATAGATAGTGAAAGCGTTATCAAAACAGAGCGGCGATGGGAAAGGCGGTTAAATATGTTCCAGCGTGTTCAAACAAAGGAAGAACATTTTTGGTTCGAGCAACTATGGGGAGATTTTTGTGAAGAAAGAAACTTAATGTTTGTAGAACGTAATTTAAATCCATCACGATTTTTATTAATAGAAGATGAACATCACATTGGTACAGTGGAATGTATTAAGTATACGGTACCTGAACAATCAAATTCTGAGTTTTTCTATCCGTTTTCTAAAAATGAATTAGTGAAAGATTTGAAGAATGTGTATGAAATAGGTAAGTTAAGTATTGCGAAAACGTCTCGTGGGAGAGGGCATTTCAAAAGGTTAACAGCTATTTTATTTGTGCATGCGTTAGAAACGAAAGCGGAATGGTATATTGCAGCAGTGACAAAAAGAATGTATATGTATTTACTTACACTCGGTTTTCCAATTGAACCGATTGATAATCCATTTCAGTTTCATGATACTTTACAAGGTGTACCAGTACGAATTCATGCTCGAAAAGGGGTTACACATTTGTATTCTTTAAAAGAATTTCGCGATGTGATTCAAGGGAATGCTCATGCGCAAGCATTAATTGCAGAATACAGTAAAAATATTATGTTAACAAAATAAAGAGAAGTGAATATGTATAAGTATAGAGAATGATATTAATAGGATATCATTCTTTATAAAAAAAAAGACCCTTATTGTTTAAATAAGGGTCTAAAATTTACAATCCAAATATACTAAAAATCATTTTACGACGCTTTGGCTTCTTTTCTCTTTCATATGTTGGTTTTGAATCAGGAGTAATATAGATTGGTTCTTCTTTCTTGAGGGCGGTTTCTAGCTTTTGAATTCGTTCTAACATTTCCTCCATTTCACGGCGGTGTTGTAAGAGTTGGTACGTAACGACATCATTTGCCTTATCTTGCATTTGCTCTTCCATACGATCTAGCCTTCTAGAAATTGTGTTTAATTGAGAAGCTAGTTGTTCAAAATCATTTGACGATGAGTTTTGAACAATTGTGTTTACTTGAGTTTTTAATTCTTCAATATCACTGGATGATGTTTTTTGAGTAGGTGGAGTGGTTTCAGTCTGTTCCATTTGAGAACGATGGTATTCTAACATTTGTTCTAAATCATTTTGTGTAAAAATAAAGTGACCATATTTATTTTTTTCTATCGTAAGATTTAATTGTTGTGCAATCCGGACAACAGCCTTTGGGCTAACACCTAATTTTTTTGCGATAAATGGTGTTTTATATTCCAAAATAATCCCTCCTATATATATCCTGTTGAATGATTTCGATCTATGAAGTAAGTTCCCTTCTAGTGTGACAAAAGAAGTGGGGAATCGGCAAAGAAAGTGTTTTTTCACGAAATTTAATTGTGAAAAATATATTGTTTATATAAAATTATTTTGTCTTAAGAGTTAAAATAATTTGATTTGACGAGGGTAAATGAATTAGATTATCATAATGATAAATATCTTTTTTATGTATGCATATAATATATAAAAAGGTGGTTGCTAATGTAGAATTTTGTTAGAGTATTAGAATGCTTACTTCACTTGAATAAAATTAAGTAGGAGGTGGCTTCCTTGCTTACACTGTAAGTAAGGAAAAGTATTTGGACATATATAGTATAAGTATAGTGATTGTTTTAATTGCCTTAACGGCATTTTTCGTTGCAGCAGAATTTGCAATTGTTAAAGTACGAAGTTCACGAATTGACTATTTAATTGCAGAGGGAAATAATCGCGCAACATCTGTCAAAACAGTCATTACAAACTTAGACGAATATTTATCTGCTTGTCAGCTAGGAATAACAGTTACAGCTTTAGGAATTGGGTGGTTTGGTAAACCTGCGTTAAAGCAAATGTTTGACGCGCTTTTTTCAAATTGGAATATTTCTACTCAGCTTGCAGACATTTTTGCGGTAATTTTAGTATTTTTGCTTATTACTTTTTTACACGTTGTAATTGGGGAATTGGCACCAAAAACATTTGCAATTCAAAAAGCTGAACAAGTAAGTTTGTTTGTTGCTAAGCCGTTAATTTTCTTTTATCGTACTGCATTCCCATTTATTTGGATCCTAAATGGATCAGCTCGAGTCATTACGAAGTTGCTAGGGCTGAAACCACCAAAAGGACATGATGAGGTTCATTCAGAAGAAGAGTTACGGTTGTTAGTTTCAGAAAGTTATAAAAATGGCGAGATTAATCAGTCTGAATATAAATATGTAAATAAAATTTTTGAGTTTGATGATCGTATTGCAAAAGAAATAATGGTACCTCGAACTGAGATGCATATTATAAGTAAAGAAATGCCTGCTGAAGAAGCTTTGCAAAAAATGTCTCAGGAAAAATATACGAGATATCCAGTTGTTGATGGTGACAAAGACCACGTAATAGGTTTTGTAAACTTTAAAGATATTTTTACAGATTTTGTGCAGCATAAAGCTGTTAGTAAAAAGAAAGTAGAACAATATATTAGACCAATTATTTTAGTTATCGACTCGATCCCAATTCATGATTTATTTTTAAAAATGCAAAAAGAAAGAACGCATATTGCTATATTGATAGATGAATATGGTGGTACGTCTGGACTTGTTACTGTTGAAGATATTTTAGAAGAAATAGTTGGAGATATTCAAGATGAGTTTGATACGGATGAACAGCCAGAAATTCAACAAGTTAGTGAAACGAAAACGATACTAGAGGGTAAAGTACTTGTTAGTGAAGTGAATACGTTATTAGGCTTAACGATTGATGATAATGATGTTGATACAATCGGTGGTTGGATTTTAACGAAGAACATAGAGATTGCTGAAGAGGATTCCATTGAAATTGAAAATTATAAGTTTTGTGTGAAAGAATTAGATGGACATTATATTAAAAGATTAGAAGTTACAAAAAAAGTAGAATCGATTGTTATTTTAGAAGATGAAAAACAAATTCCGTTACAAGAACAAATTAGTTCGTAGACTCTGCTATATAGCAGAGTTTTTTTTGAGCATAATGTTTTTGGAGAGGTAAGGGCTATGATACAATGACACAAGTCGAGCCTTTCACTAGGTGAAGTATTATTGTATGCACATATTCGGAAGGAGAAGAAATATGAAAAAGCATTTATACATAAATGGAGATTGGAAGTCAGTAAACACATATAAACCATTATATGCACCATATTCTGAAGAAACGCTAGCGGAAATTGCACAAGGAACGGAAGAAGATGTTCAAGAGGCTGTAAGTTCTGCAAAAAATGCAATGAAAAAAATGAATAAATTATCTGCATACGACCGTGCGACTATATTAGAGAAGGTTGCTCAAAAAATGGATGAACGAAGAGAAGAATTTGCAGAAATTATTGCGAAAGAGGCAGCAAAACCAATACGTGCTGCAAGGGGAGAAGTAGATCGTACCGTTCAGACATACAAATTTGCAGCTGAAGAAGCGAAGCGTATATATGGTGAGACATTGCCGTTAGATGCAGCACCTGGTGCAGATGGGCGTATTGCATATACAATACGAAAATCAATAGGGGTTATAGGAGCTATTACACCATTTAATTTCCCATTGAATTTAGTGGCGCATAAAGTTGGTCCTGCAATTGCTGCTGGAAATACAGTTGTGTTAAAACCAGCTGATCAAACGCCTCTATCGTCTTACGCATTAGTAGAATTATTTGAAGAAGCAGGATTGCCAAAAGGAGCTTTAAATATTATTTCTGGTCCCGGTCCAACTGTTGGTGAGGCAATAGTTACAAATGATGATGTTGCGTTCATTACTTTTACTGGAAGTCCGAAAGTTGGAATTGGAATTAAGGAAAAGGCGGGATTAAAGCGGGTTACGTTAGAACTAGGATCAAATGCTGCAGTTATTATTGATGAAGATGTAGAATTAACAGATGAAATAATTGAACGTGTAAAATGGGGAGCATTTGTTAATAATGGACAGGTTTGTATTTCAGTGCAACGTGTTTTTGTACATGAAAAAAGAATAGATGAATTTCTATCGAAGTTACAGAAAGCGATGGAAACAGTTGTTGTTGGTGATCCGCTGATTGAGGAAACGGATGTATCAGCTTTAATTTCGAAAAAAGATGTCGAGCGTATCGATAACTGGGTGCAAGAAGCAGTTAAAGAAGGAGCGAACGTTTTATATGGTGGTAACAAACGTGATGAAAGGGTTTTTGAACCAACTGTATTAACAAATGTTCCAGAGCATGTATCTGTACAGTGTCAAGAAGTATTCGGTCCCCTTATGACAGTAAATACATTTACAGAATTTGATGAGGCTATTGAGCAAGTAAATAATTCACGTTACGGTCTACAAGCAGGTGTATTTACAAATAATTTGTTTAAAGCAATGCGTGCAATTGATGAGTTAGAAGTTGGTGGTGTCATGATAAATGATATTCCAACGTTCAGAGTAGATCATATGCCTTACGGTGGTGTGAAAGAAAGTGGCACAGGGCGTGAAGGAATTAAATATGCAATAGAAGAAATGACAGAAATGAAATTTGTATGTATTAAAAAATAAAGTATATAGAACTTAAGCATCACAATAAAAAACGAGTAGGGAATGTTTACGATTCCATACTCGTTTTTTTACAGTGTGTTTTACGTTTTTCAGAACGATTTCATTTAATAAAGTGTACCTTTTACTTCATTTCTTGTTTGAAAATAGCATCCTCTACATAAATCTGTTCTTTGTCAACAGCAGTGCTGTGAGCTAATACTAAACCGATTGATGTTTCTGTTCCTTTATTTTGAACAATTGTAAAGGGAACATTTTTTTCATTTGCTAATTTAATGTATTTTGATAAATGTGGGTAAGCAATGCTACCATTTAGGAATATTTGTAATGATTGGGAAGGACGCATGCTACTCGCTACTTCTGTATATACATTACTTTGCATTACTTGACCGATTGTTAAAGCGATTTCAATACGCTCACGTAATGTAGTTAAATACATATTACGTTCTTCTGGTTTGTTTTGCTTTTGGCCATAAATGCCTTCTTGGAGATAATCTTCCACATTTTTATTTACCATATTTTTCACACCTTTCATTTTCTATTGTACGCAAGAATGAGGCAGGATGCAAAAAAGTCGTATGATATGTAATGAAGTTTGAACATGGAGAAGAAAAACAGGATTTATTAATATAACAAATTATTAAGAAGTGAAAAAATTTTATCAACAGATATTAACAAAATGTGACAATAATCTATTAACGAAATGCTTTTTTTGTGTTAACATTCAAAATATAAAGGGTATTCGTCGTATGGAAATGGAGGGAATGGGGGGTTTTTCCAATCGATAAGGATATTAAAGAAGTATTTTGTACGTACTTGAAAAACAATAGGCACCAATTCGTAGAGAACTGGAAAAACAAAATGATAATTTCCGAAAAAGATCCATTTAAACAAGAAGTAGTTCAAAATGGAGAAGAGTTATTTGAGTTAATTATTGAACTGACTATGGAAGATAAAGGTATTGAATATCTTCAACCATTGTGTGAGAAAATTGCTATTGAGCGTGCGGGAGCAGATGCGAATATTGGGGATTTTGTCTATAATGCAAACGTGGGAAGAAATGAACTTTTTGAAGCGATGTGTGAATTAGATGTAAGCGCTCGTGAACTAAAACCAATAATGGCTCAAGTACATACTTGTTTTGACAAATTAATTTATTATACTGTTTTAAAATACTCGGAAATTATTACGAGAAATTTAGAAGAAAAACAGCAATATATTAATGAAACACATAAAGAAAGGCTGACGATTTTAGGACAAATGTCGGCTAGTTTTGTACATGAATTTCGTAATCCGCTTACTTCAATAATGGGGTTTGTCAAATTATTAAAAACAGATCATCCTAGTTTATCGTATTTAGATATCATTTCACATGAATTAGATCAATTAAATTTTCGAATTTCGCAATTTTTACTCGTGTCGAAAAAAGAAATGTGGAATGAGTCGGAACGGTTTTGGCTGAATGACTTGTTTCAAGATATTATACAATTCTTATACCCGAGTTTGGTCAATGCAAATGTTTCAATTGAAAAGAATTTGCCATATCCAATTCCACTTGTTGGCTATCGGAGTGAAGTGAGACAAGTATTTTTAAATATTTTAATGAACTCAATTGACGCTCTGGAATCAATGAAAGAAGAACGGAAAATTATCATTGATGTATTTGAGGAAGATCAAGCTATACGAATTGTAATAAAAAATAATGGACCAATGATTCCGGCAGAAAACGTTGAAACGATTTTTGAACCATTTGTAACTACTAAAAAGTTAGGAACTGGCATTGGATTGTTTGTATGTAAACAAATTGTAGAAAAACATAATGGGTCCATTATGTGTCGTTCAGATAACGATTGGACAGAATTTCAAATTGCATTTCAAAAATAAACAGTCTACACCAAATAAATGGTGTAGACTGTTTTAATTTGTAAGAATAACGGTTTCTAATTTTGGATCTTTAGAGGAGTAACCCACTATGGAAATTGTATAAGTAATATTAGGTTCAACGCTGAATTTCGGTATAGTTAACAAAACCTCTTTATTATCTGCAAGTGAAATTTCAATGTCTGCTGTACCAGGGCTAACTTCTAAAAAATCTGTTATTTGTTTAAAGAGTACATTTTCAAATAAATGATCTCCACCTTTTAAATCTACATTTACAACAGGAGTATCTGGAGAAAAATGCGCAAATCGTATTTTTGCTTGACCTGCTGGTAAATGTGTATTATCAAGCATAGGTTGTAATTGTATATGATTATCGCTATTTATTGCGGCAAAAGTATAAGAGTGATTTCCCATTATTGGTACTAAAGCTGAAAAGATGGGAGTTTCATTTCCGACAGGAACAATATCTATACGGTATTTACCTTGCACTAATGTTAAATAGGGACTAAATTGTTTAAATGAAATATTTTTAATAACCTTTTGCCCGTTTACTAAAATGTCAACTGCAGGTGTATTTGGAGCAGAGTGAAAAAATCTTATGTGTGACGGTAAAGCAGCTTCTTGTGAATCTCTTTTTTCATATGCCTGTACAAGTTTCGTAACTGCATCATAATATTTCATATATAGTTCTACATATTTTTTCGGATTATGAAATTGATAGTAACGAGCGAGCTGTTCGTACCGTGCAGCTTCTTGTCCATATTTTTCGATTTCAGATTGAGACATGAACATTCCTCCTTTATCATCATTAAAACTATATGCGAAGGGAGAAAGAGGTTATGCGAAAAACTTGTTTTTTAAGTATTAATCGGTAAATTGAAAGCATGTCAGACTAGGGATTTTTTAAATTATAGGCAAATACACATACAAAGTGATAATTGTCCTTCATAAATTATAAAGGAAAGAAAGTTTGACTATGAGGAAAGGAGTGGGACATTGGGGTGAGGATATCCCAATCGTAATTGTGAACGGAGTTATGGAGAACTTTGTGCGAAAGGCTGTAGGATGCATTTTAAATTTGAAGTATTGGTGTTTCTATTTATTTTAGCAAGTGACGGTATTAACTGAAAAAAGAGCGTCGTGCCGAACTGATTAATGTGGTTAATCGGTTCTTTTTTTTGAATAAAACGAAGGGGAATATACGTGAAATATTGGTTTCTTTAAAAATAATTGCTATGCATTTAGTAGGATTAATTGTCGAGATTTGTTTGAAAATATGCAATATAAAGTAGGGGAATAGGAAGGAGTTTAAAGGGAGTTTCGTCGAAGTTTACACAATGCCGGCATTTGAGGGAAGCTGGCATTATGTTAGAAAAATATTTAGTAGAGTGTTAACTTTATATAAGGGAGGGTTATTTGAGCGTATAAATAAGGGTTGGTCTTCGATTTAAGTTCTGAATTTTCTGTTTTTAAAATTAATATTTAGCACTCATTTGTATATTTTATAATAGTTTTTTGATAAATTCACTGCTTTTGCAGAGGATTCTTTTTTATGAAAGAAACGTCAATTTTCTTCATATATATATACAAATTGGAGAAATGGGGGAGCGCTATGCGCGATTACTTAATTAAACCACTTGTTGGTCAGCCGTATCCAATGATTTCACATGGAAAAGGTGTTTATTTGTATGATCAGAACGGTAATAAATATTTTGATGGTTCGTCAGGAGCAATTACGGCAGGTATTGGGCATGGTGTACAGGAGATTGCAGACGTTATTAAAAAGCAAGCAGAGGAGATTGCTTTCGTTTATAGATCACAGTTTACGAGTGAGCCGGCTGAAAAATTAGCGAAGAAGTTAAGTGATTTAAGTGTAGGAGATTTGAACTGGAGCTTTTTTGTGAATAGTGGTACAGAAGCGAATGAAACAGCTATGAAAATCGCAATTCAGCATTTTCAGGAACGTGGTATTCAAGGTAAACATAAAATTATGTCACGATGGATGAGCTATCACGGTATTACGATGGGAGCTTTATCAATGTCTGGACATCCTTTGCGCAGACAACGTTTCGTATCTATTTTGGAAGATTATCCAACTATCCCAGCTCCATATTGTTTCAGATGTCCCGTTCAAAAGGTATATCCAACCTGTCAGCTCGCTTGTGCGACTGAACTAGAAAGATCAATTGAAAGAATTGGTGCAGAACATATTGCAGCTTTTATCGCTGAACCGATTATCGGAGCAGCTGGAGGAGCGGTTGTTCCTCCGAAAGAATATTATAAAGTAATTAAAGATATTTGTAGTCATTACGATATTTTATTTATCGCTGATGAAGTAATGACTGGGCTTGGTCGTACTGGTGCATGGTTTGCGATGGAGCATTGGGGTGTTGAACCGGACATTATGACACTTGGTAAAGGTTTAGGAGCTGGATACACACCAATGGCAGCGACGGTTGTAAGTGACCGTGTAATGGAGCCGATTTTACGAGGGTCACGTTCTGTTATGAGTGGGCATACGTTAAGTGCGAATCCATTATCTGCAGCAACGGCACTAGCTGTTATTGAATATATGGAGAAGCATAATCTACCTGAAAAAACAGCAGAAAAGGGAGAGTATTTAATAAAAGGATTACAGAAAATTCAGCAACAATCGACAATCATTGCTGATGTGCGCGGAAAAGGATTGCTGATTGGAATAGAATTGCAACCGTTTACAAAAGCGTCTGAACTTATTTCGGTTGCAGCTAAAAATGGACTTCTTTTATACCAAGCTGTTTCAGGGCAAGCAGGAAAAGAAGATAGTGCACTGCTTGTAGCACCGCCAATGACAACTACATATTCCGAGTTAGATGAATTACTTTCAATTTTTGCAAAAAGTGTAGAAGAAATGATGCAAAAAGGAGGGCATAGTATCGCATGACAACTATTACAAATACGTTCAATAAATTAAAAGAGATAGATGAAGTAATTTCATTATTCCACGATGATATGACATTAATGTTTGGGGGATTTGGGGGGATTGGATCCCCTCCATCTTTAATACAGGCTATTTTAGAAAAAGGAATTACAAATTTAAATTTAATAGGAAATGACACGGGATTTCCTGATGTAGGAATTGGTCGTCTTGTTACGAATGAAAGAGTAAAATCATTAATTACTTCTCATATTGGTTCAAATCCAAATGCAGGAAGACAACTAAACGAAGGAAGATTACAAATCGAGTTTTCTCCCCAAGGAACATTAGCAGAGCGAATTCGCGCTGGTGGTGTAGGACTTGGTGGCGTATTAGTTGATGTAGGTGTTGATACGATTGTAGAAGAAGGAAAACGCACAGTTGAAATGAATGGTAAGACATATTTAGTTGAAACAGCATTAACGGCTGAAGTTGCGATTGTTTATGCGAAAAAGGCGGATCCATTTGGTAATCTTGTGTTTGATAAGAGCGCTCGTAACATGAATCCTCACGTTGCTATGGCCGGGGATATAACGATTGTAGAAGCAGAAGAAATCGTACCCCTTGGAAGTTTAGATCCAGAGGAAATCGTGGTTCCAGGTGTATTCGTGAATTATATCGTGCCATCGGAAGGAGTGAATTGGAAATGGGTATGGGCGTAGAAGTGAGAGATAAGATTGCTAGACGTGCTGCGAAAGAAATACAAAATGGAATGATTGTAAATTTAGGTATTGGAATTCCATCGCTAGTACCGAATCATTTGCCTGAAGATATAAACGTCATGTTTCATGCGGAAAATGGAATCGTTGGTATGGGGCCTACGCCAAGTAAAGGAAATGAAGATGAAAATTTATGTAACGCAGCAGGTTTACCAACTTCTCTTATTGCAGGAGCAAGTTATTTCGATAGCTGCACAGCGTTTGGAATGATTCGAAAAGGTTTACTAGACATAACAATTCTTGGCTCATTACAAGTGAGTGAGAATGGTGATTTAGCAAACTGGATTGTACCAGGGAAACGTGTTCCAGGCATTGGGGGAGCGATGGATTTAGCACAAAAAGCGAAGCGTGTCGTTGTTGTGATGAATCATGTTGATAAGTATGGAAATGCAAAAATTGTTTCAGAGTGTACATTGCCATTAACTTCAAAGAAATGTGTAGATTTAATTATTACGGATATGGCTGTAATGGAAGTGACGCAGGATGGACTTATTTTACAAGAATTAATGAGCCCATACACAGTGGAGGATATAAAGCGACATACGGAAGCTAATTTTCAAATTGGCTCGAATTTACTAGTAATTGAATGAGGGGAGATGTAATATATGGAGCAATTAAAAAAGCAGGTTTGCGATTATATTGAGAGTCATGAAGAGGAAAGTGTGAAATTTTTAAAGCGATTAATTCAAGAAAAAAGCGTATCTGGTGATGAAAGTGGTGCACAGGCAATTGTGATTGAAAAGCTACGTGAGTTAGGTTTAGATCTTGATATTTGGGAGCCTTCTTTTTCTAAAATGAAAGATCATCCTTATTTTGTATCACCTCGTACAAGCTTTTCAGACAGCCCAAACATTGTGGCCACTTTAAAAGGAAGCGGCGACGGGAAATCTATGATATTAAATGGGCATATAGATGTAGTTCCAGAAGGAGATGTGAATCAGTGGGATCATCATCCTTATAGTGGTGAGAAAATAGGAAATCGTATATACGGTCGTGGAACGACGGATATGAAGGGCGGAAATGTCGCACTTATGCTTGCGATGGAAGCAATTATTGAATCGGGTATTGAATTAAAAGGAGATATCTATTTTCAAAGTGTAATAGAAGAAGAAAGTGGCGGAGCAGGAACATTAGCGACTATATTGCGAGGGTATAAGGCAGATGGTGTTATTATTCCAGAACCGACAAATATGAAGTTTTTCCCGAAACAACAAGGGTCCATGTGGTTTCGTCTACATGTGAAAGGAAAAGCAGCACATGGTGGAACGCGTTATGAAGGTGTAAGTGCAATTGAAAAAAGTATGTTCGTTGTGGATCATTTGAGAAAATTAGAAGAAAAGAGAAATAGTAGAATTACAGATCCATTATTTAATGGGATTCCGATTCCAATCCCAATTAACATAGGGAAAATTGAAGGTGGTAGTTGGCCAAGTTCTGTTCCCGATTCGCTAACTTTAGAAGGAAGATGCGGAATCGCGCCGAATGAGACTATAGAGGCAGCAAAAGAAGAGTTTGAGAGTTGGATTGGTGAATTACATGATGTGGACAACTGGTTTGTAGAAAATCCAGTAGAAGTGGAATGGTTTGGAGCGAGGTGGGTTCCTGGTGAGCTAGAAGAAAATCATGAACTGATTACAACACTTCAGCATAATTTTGTTGAAATCGAGGGGGAAAATCCGATTATAGAAGCATCTCCGTGGGGGACTGATGGAGGTTTATTTACACAAATCGCAGGTGTACCAACGATAGTGTTTGGACCAGGAGAGACGAAAGTAGCGCATTATCCAAATGAATATATAGAAGTTGATAAAATGATAGCTGCCGCAAAAATTATTGCATGTACATTACTAGATTGGTGTGAGGTGAAAAAATGAAATACTATGAATCTTTTAAAGAACAGTCGAATTATTATACAGTAGAAGGCGTTTTAGATTTTTTTAATAAACGTATCCGAGTAGATCACTATACAGGAAATGTTGAGAGCATTATACAAACTATTGATGAACTAGCAGAGAAACATTCTCTCACTAAATGTATTATAAAAGGAAAGGGAGAGCATGTTTCAACATGGCTCTCTTTCGGTTTCTTATTAGAAGCAACAATACCACATTATTTTCAAGGACACGATGCATACTTCTTTGTGAAATATAATAATGATGAAAGACGAAATAGTATTCATTGGGCTGAGGAAGATACCATTTTAAGTGGTGTAAAAGCAAAAGAGGTTACGGAAAAAATAGTCCCGAAGGAATTTCTGTTAAGAAAAGCGACAGAAGCGGATGCGGAAGAGTTAGCGGCTGTCTTTGGAAAAGTATTTGAAGTGTACCCGACACCTTTAAATGAAGCGAGTTATGTATTACAGACGATGAAAGAAGACGATACAATTTACTACGTGTATGAATTCGAGGGGAAAATCATTAGTACAGCATCTGCAGAAATGAACATAAAAGAAGGAAATGCAGAATTAACGAATTGTGCTACTTTACCTGAATATCGTAAACACGGGTTTATGAAAAGTCTACTCATTAAGTTAGAGGAAGAACTTCAAGAAAAATCGATTTTCTGTTCTTATACAATTGCTCGCTCGCTTTCTTTTGGAATGAATGCGGCCTTTCATCAGTTAGGATATACGTATACAGGAAGACTCGCGAACAATTGTTACATTTTCGATAAGTTGGAAGATATGAATATATGGGTGAAAGATTTATCTAATCATAAATAGGTGAAAGAAATATATAAGCATCATAAAAATAATAGGACGGAATCGTCATGCTTATAATCGCACAGAGGGATGCCAAAAATCCGGCGCTTAATTTGCTGAATTTTTGGCAAAAGGGGGGATGACATTGCTAGCAGTTTCGACACAAGAAGTCATTGAGGCGATTTTGGGCAGTATAGATGAAGCCATACACGCAGTGGATGAAAATGGGATTACGATCTTTTATAATACAGTTGCTGCAAAACATGATGGATCCAAAATTGAAAAAGTATTAGGTAAGCATTTGTTAGAAGCATTTCCTTCTCTATCTAGGGAAACAAGTACATTGATGAAAGTATTAGATACGAAAAAGCCAATTGTACATCAAGTACAGCATTATCAAAATTTAAATGGAGAAGACGTTTGTACAGTAAATACGACGTTACCTATATTTATTGATGGGAATATTGCTGGTGCTGTTGAAATTGCAAAAGACTATTCTACAATTCAACAACTTACTGATACAATTGTCGATTTACAGTCAAAAATAAAGCGATCATCTAACAATAAGGTGATTAAAAAGCATGTTGCGTTTGAGACGATAGTGACTAATGATGCTCGGTTTAAACAGACGAAAGAATTAGCGCAAAAAGTAGCGCCAACTGATGCAAATGTTTTAATATATGGGGAAACAGGAACAGGGAAAGAGCTATTTGTGCAAGCGATTCATGAAGCTTCTAAACGGAAAAATAAGCCATTCATTGCACAAAACTGTGCAGCGTTGCCAGAGTCGTTATTAGAAAGTTTATTGTTTGGAACGACAAAAGGAAGTTATACAGGGGCAATTGAAAGAGCAGGGTTATTTGAACTTGTAGATGGAGGGACATTATTTTTAGATGAATTGAATTCAATGCCACTGGATTTACAAGCAAAAATGCTACGTGTATTAGAGGATGGGGTTATTCGTCGTATTGGTGATAATAAGACAAGAAAAGTAGATGTTCGAGTTATTACCGCAATGAATCAGCCACCAGAAGTATGTTTAAGAGAGAATAAAATTCGCACTGATTTATATTATAGATTAAATGTCTTTTCGTTATATATCCCGCCGTTACGCGAAAGAACGGAGGATGTAGTATTATTAGCTTCTTATTTTTTGAAAGAATATAATAAAAGTTATAAAAAAGGTGTACTTCAAATGGATAAGGAAGCGAAAGAAAGATTACAGGCTTATCAATGGCCCGGAAATGTTCGTGAGTTAAAACATACGATTGAACATGCAGTTATTATCGCAGAAGGGAATACATTAACAGCCAATTGTTTACCACGTACATTTCGGAAAGAGAATCTTCCAAAGAAGAAGAGCGTTTTACCACTTAGAGAAGCACTTCATCAAACGGAAAAGGAATTAATAGATCAAGCGTTAATTGAAACGGAAGGGAATATATTACAAGCTGCAAAAATGTTAGGCATCCCTCGTCAAACGCTTCAATATAAACTGAGCAAGTACGACAAAACCGCCGAATAATCGGCGGTTTTTGTGTGTTTGCACCAATAAAAGAGCGTTTACATATATAAAATGTAATGAATATGATAGTATGTATGGATTTCATACAGTGCTTAAAAAATATTTTTCGCTTATGTAATAAGGTTCTCCGTACATTTACTTATCAATAAAGTAAAGTTGGCATAACTATTGCTTATATAAAGGATGAGCGTATAAAAAGGGGGAATAGCAATGTTACATGATGTATACAAACCAAATCGTCACTGGAAGGATATCGAATTATGGAAGGATGTTACTGAGGAGCAATGGAATGATTGGGTTTGGCAATTAACGAATACGATCAAAACGTTAGATGATTTAAAGAAAGTGATTAACTTAACACCTGAAGAAGAAGAGGGCGTTAAAATTTCAACGAAAACGATCCCGTTAAACATTACACCGTACTATGCTTGGCTAATGAATCCTGATGATCCACGCTGTCCGATTCGGATGCAATCAGTACCGATTTCGGAAGAGTTATATAAAACGAAATATGATTTAGAAGATCCTCTTCATGAAGATGAAGATTCACCAGTTCCAGGGCTAACACATCGTTATCCGGACCGCGTACTATTTTTAGTAACGAATCAATGTTCTATGTATTGTCGTTACTGTACACGCCGTCGTTTTAGTGGACAAATTGGAATGGGTGTACCGAAGAAACAATTAGACGATGCAATTGGTTACATTCGTGATACACCACAAGTACGAGATGTATTAATCTCCGGTGGTGACGGTCTTCTAATTAATGATAAAATTTTAGAATATGTATTAAAAAGTTTACGAGAGATTCCGCATGTCGAGATTATTCGTATCGGAACGAGAGCACCGGTAGTATTCCCGCAGCGTATTACAGAGAATTTATGTAACATTATTAAAAAATACCATCCAGTATGGTTAAATACGCACTTTAATACATCTATTGAAATTACAGAAGAATCGAAAAAAGCATGTGAAATGCTAGCGAATGCTGGTGTTCCAATCGGGAACCAAGCAGTAATTTTAGCTGGTATTAACGACAGCGTTCCAATTATGAAGAAACTTATGCATGATTTAGTAAAAATTCGTGTACGTCCATACTACATTTATCAATGTGACTTATCTGAAGGTATCGGTCATTTCCGTGCACCTGTTTCTAAAGGTCTTGAAATTATTGAAGGTTTACGCGGACATACATCTGGTTATGCGGTTCCAACGTTTGTTGTCGATGCACCAGGCGGTGGCGGTAAAATTGCGCTTCAGCCAAACTATTTAATCTCACAAAGTGCAGATAAAGTGGTACTCCGTAACTTCGAAGGTGTTATTACGACGTATCCAGAGCCAGAGAGCTACATCCCAGGAAGAGCGGAAGGATACTTTAAAGAGATTTATCCAAACTACGAAGAAAAACGTTCAGATGTAGGTATCGCAGGTCTTATGAGCGATAAGAAATTTAACCTTGTTCCAGACGACCTACAGCGTATGAGCCGTCGTAAAGACTATGAAGATAATGACACGCATGCATCTTTAAAAGATAAACGTGATAAGCGCGACCAATTAAAAGATAAAAAGTATCAAGCGCAAATGGCTAAATTAGAAGAAAACGACAAAACTGAGGGTGATGCAGTATGAATTGTATGTGGTGTGACAGTACAGAAGCGAAAGAAAGCTTGAATACTGTATATTGGGAACTACCAGATGGTACGAAAGCCATTGAAATCCAAGAAACACCATGTATTTCTTGTTCCTCATGTGGAATGGACTATCAATCAGACCACACAGTAAAAGAAATTGAAGATCAGTTATTTTTAATTTATACGAAAGATTTGCCAAAACAACTAACATACGAAGAATTAATGGGAAGACCACGTTTATTAAAAAGGAATTATTTTGACTTTTAACCAGCTTTTATGCTGGTTTTTTTCTTTTTTGCCTTGTATAATGTACCCAAGTTAGAAAGGTAGGGAATACGTTTGAAAAAGACATTTTACCATTATATGATGAAGCATCGTGCAGCTTTATTTAGAAATGAAATTTCAGATTTAGCAGAGGCGATGTATGATGATTTAAGTTTTCCGAAGCAATCTGAAGACTATGATGAAATTAGTTCATACTTAGAGTTAAGTGGAATGCTAGAAAGTATGTCTATATTTGATGAAGCATGGGATTTATACATACAAGAGAGATAAAAACAAAATGAAAAACATACAGAATATATTACTTTTTTAAAGTGAGGTATTCTGTATATTTTTTATTCTGCTATTTGTTAGTGGCAAAACTCCCAACGCAAAATCCGGCTGGAGCAAAAAGGGTAGGCTACCCGTAAACGACCGATTGGTGCGGGATAAACACAATCCCAACTGATTAAAGTTTCGCTTTATACGAAATATCTTGATTTGAAGCTAGTCTATTTACTAGCTTTTTTGTGTTTTACATGAAAATTTATGTAGTGATATTTTTTTATCGAAAAAATTTATGAATATAAGCTTCTGTGATAAGCGTTTTTATGTAGGTTGCATATACTGATATCAAAATCACGACGTCAAAAAAAGGAGAGATAGAGATGGCAAGAAAAAAACAACCTAAATACAACGTAGGGGACATAGTCGTGATTACGCTATATGGAACCGTTGGTAAAATCACAAATATGAAAGTTTTAGATGGAGTTTATGTATACGAAGTAAATAATCACGATGGATTTTACGTAGAACAAACATTGCAGCATGTTTCAGAACAAGAAATGAAAAAGGGCGACACAGAGTGGATTGAATTAAATTATAATTTCACATTTGGTGATCTCGTGCAAGTAACAGGATATGATAAAGATGTTTTCCGTATTGTCGGTTTTCGAACAGAAGTATGGAGATATAAAAATGACGCATGGGAAGATACAATATATGAATTGTCACGAATTACAGATGGTGAATGGTTAGAAGCCGATGAATCAGATTTAACGTTACTTGCCAATGCTCAAACGGCAAATGCAATTTTGAAGAAAATGAAACAAGATAAAGCTGGTATGAATAAATTAGATTTAGGAAAATTAAAGTCAATTAACAACTCGAAAAAAGTGAGTGTTAAGACGAATCGTCAAGAAATCATTGATGGATTACTTGATATTTATAACGATTATCAATTGTTATTTGATACATTTAAAGATGAAGAATATAAAATTGTAATGGATGTTGTTCATAATTATTTAGTTAAATTGACAGAGAAAAAATAGTTAACTAGAAAGAGAGAATAAATTGAACAACAACATATGCAGTATAAGGTATGCCTACAATTATTAAAAAAATAAAAAGCCATTTAATAAGAGAGTCTGCCCATTGATCTTCATGCATGAACTCTTCTTTTGTTTGCTCTACTTCATATTGATATTCCATTTTCATTTCCCCCTTTGGATAGCTTGTACTACCATCGTATGCACCTTGTCCGAATGATATGACCTATAAAAAAATAAAAACTATTTTTCTAATCTCATATACATAATTTTGAGATTTTTTCATAAAACAGAAATAAAGGAGTGATGCTCATGAAGGAAATTGAAGTCGTAATTGATACGGAAGAGATTGCGGAGTTTTTTTATGAGCAACTAATTGAAAGAGGATACGTCCCAAAACGAGAAGAAATTGAAGATCTCGCAGATATTACATTCGAGTATTTATTAGAGAAATGTATGATTGATGAAGTTTTTGATGAAGAAGATGAGTGAAAGTAACGACGGGCTTAACTCGTCGTTTTTTACTCTTTACAAACTTGTCACAAACATATTCGACAATTGTTGGTATAATTAAAAGAAAATTTTACTCAAGAGGTGAAGGGATGTTCAAAAAAATTATTGATTCTTTATTAGGAAAGAAAAAATATCGTTCGTATTCGAGTAGTGATTATCGTCATAGAGGGCGCTCTTATTCAAGTAGCGATTATAAACGACGTTCATCTGGTTATGGACATCATCATTATAAAAGAAAACGTAAAAGCCGTAGCTTCTTTTCAAGTAGCTGATGAAATGGCGTCGTGTACTAGCTTTATTTGATAGACCACTGCGAAAAAATACAATCGTTGCAGAACGTTATAAAATTGAATCAGTAATTGGAATGGGCAGTTATGGGGTTACATATGTCGTTAATGATTTACAAATAAATAGATATAAAGTCTTAAAACAATTAAGACGAAGTAAACAAAGATATGAATCTGGTAGAAGATCATTTGAACAAGAGAAAATGATTTTACAAACATTAAATCATCATGCAATTCCTAGTTTATATGATTATTTCGTATGGGAGAAAAAGTGCTTTTTTGTAATGGAATATATGCCTGGTAAAAATTTCGAAGATTATATTTTTTTAGATGGACATATATATACAGAACGTGAAGTTTTTGAAATTTTATACGAAATATTAGAAATTGTTTCGGTGTTTCATAGTAAAGGTATTATTCACAGAGATTTACGTATTCCGAATATATTAATGAAAGAAAAACAGATTAGTATTATTGATTTTGGATTGGCTAAATATAAAGGTGAGGGTGATGAGCGAGCTACAACTTATGAAGGTGAACAAGCTTTGATGCGAGAAGTTCATTTTCGAAGTGATTTTTATGCTCTTGGTCATTTCTCGTTATTTTTATTATATGCCGGATACGAATCTACTGAAAAACATGAAAAACCATGGTATGAAGAGTTAACTTTGGAAAATTATAATCGAGAAATACTTATGCGAATGTTACAAATAAAAATGCCGTACTATGAGAATGTACAAGATTTAAAAAAAGAGGTAGCTTTTGCTTTAGAAAGGATGGGGGCCCCATGTTTCAAAAGTTTTTAGCAAGCGTTGGTATTGGTAGTGCAAAAGTAGATACTGTTCTTGAAAAAGATGAGTATATTGTTGGAGAAGAGATAGTAGGTAAGGTGCATATAACTGGTGGTTCAGTTAGCCAACAAATTGAAAGCATTTACTTAACGTTATCGACCTCGTATGTACGGGAAGTCGATGATAAAAAAATAACAGCAACGTACGATTTAGAGAGAGTTTGTTTAACAGAACCTTTTTCGGTAGAGTCGAATGAAAAGGTGGAAATTCCTTTTTCATTTGAAATGCCAGTAGAAGCTCCACTTACACTCGGAATGAAAACAGTTTGGGTACATACGGGTCTTGATATTAAACGTAGTATTGATCCAAGTGACCGTGATTACATTCAAGTGTTGCCAAATGCACTGTTAAGTAGTGTATTAGATAGTGTAAATCAATTAGGCTTTAAAGCACGTCATATAGAATGTGAAGAATTACCGTATCGATTACGTAAGCAAGTTCCATTCGCACAAGAATTTGAGTTTATTCCGGTTTCTGGAGAGCATTATGGGAAGTTAGATGAGTTAGAATTATTAATCTTGCCGAGTGCTTATGACCGTCTAGAAATCGTTATGGAAGTAGATAGAAAATCTCGTGGATTAGCTGGGCTATTTGCAGAAGCGCTTGATCTTGATGAGAAAATTATTCGCTTCACAGTAACGAATGAAGATATTCCAACGATGAAGCAAAAAATTAACAATTATCTTTTTTAATAATCTATGCATAAAAAAGAAATGGAGTGGGAAACTAAAACAACCGCTCCATTTTTTTGCATAGTGAGGTTATGTATGTGAAACGATATCGACATTTATACTTGTTAAGCTGTACTTTACTTATTTGTTTTGTCGTACTATCACTTTCGTATCATACCGCTTGTATTGAAAAATTTGATGATGTAGTTGCACACTTTATTCAAAGCTTTCGAAACGATTACTTGACAGCCTATTTTACTTGGGTGTCTTTTATCGGTTCCAAAAGAATATATTTCCCGTTACTCATAATTCTTGTAATGTATTTTCTCGTTAGAAAAAAGTTGCTTAGTGCATTACTTCTAACAATTAATTACTACGGATCTCGTTATTTGAACAGTATGCTTAAACTATGGTACGAACGAGCAAGACCAGATGTAACGCAGCTTGTTACTGCAACTGGATATAGTTTTCCGAGCGGTCATACGATGAATGCTACTGCTTTTTTAGGATTTGTTGCATACGTCACAATTACAGAAGAGCGTATTACATTGCATAAAAAATTATTGATTATTTTTATAGCGAGCTTTGTTGTATTATCTATTTCAGTTAGCCGAATATATCTTGGCGTTCACTATCCATCTGACATATTAGCAGGATGGGCAGCTGGCGGTAGCTGGCTCGTTTTATGTGTTATATTTCATAAAGCCTTCATTAAAAAAGAACCTATGTCATAATAGGTTCTTTTTCCATTGGTTCAACATGAATGTGAGCGTGGTAAATGCCAAACTTTTTCCGAAGCATAGCCTCGATGTTGTCAGTAATACAGTGACTTTCTCCTACATCCATACGAGCATCTACCTCTATTGTAATATCAACGTACGTTTGATTCCCATACATACGTGCTCGAATATCTACAATGTTTGCCACACCACCAATACTTTCAATAGCATCAGCATATTCTTCCATTTTATCAGGGTCAATTCCATCCGTTAACATATGAGAAGCTTCTACGAAAATATCCCATGCAGTTTTACAAATAATAAGACCAACAATTAAAGCGGCAATAGGATCTAAAATAGGCATTTGGAACTGTGAACCGACAATACCTACTACAGTACCAATACTTACGAGCGCATCTGATAAATTATCCTTTGCAGCGGCTTCTAATGATTTACTTTTTGTTCGCGCTGCAATCTTTTTCGTATACAAATATACAAAGTACATAACGACAGCAGAAAATAAGGCTACCCACGCAGCGAGTACATTAGGCGCCGCTTGTTTCGGATTTATAAAAGATTGAATGGCACTAATAACAACTTCTAATCCGACCGTTGCCATAATAAAAGAAGCAACAAGTGATGCAATTTGTTCTGCACGTGAATGCCCATAGGGATGATCTGGGTCACGAGGTTTACGAGAAATTTTTAGACCAATTAATATCGCTAAAGAAGCACCGATATCCGTTAAGTTATTTAAACCGTCAGCACGTAATGCGCTAGAGAGGGTAATATAACTGATGATGATTTTCATAGAGGATAAAAATATGTAGGCCATAATGCTGACAATAGCACCTTTATCAGCTTCTTTATGAGAAAGAGTATCCATTTTAATCACTCGCCTTTCTACAAGGAATTTCTTTCTATACATAGAGTATCAAACGAAACTCGTGTGGGTCTATACAAACATTGTTGACGTTTTATAGCTTTTTAAGAAGCGGATAACAAAGTTTCGTGAAGGAAAAATATGTTGTAAAGTGCAAAGCGATAGTTGGTACACTATGCATTAGTATTTAAGTATGGAGAGAGGGGCAAAAAGTATCATCATTTTCATTTGCCATGAAGAAACAGCATATTGTACAAATGAAGAATTAAAAAAGATACTACGAAGAATCGTTGTGAAAATAGATGAAAACCCTCTGAAAAATATTTTTCAGAGGGTTTTCATCTTAGTATGCTTCTAAAAACTCAGTAACTTGCTCTTCAGTTTTTGCATTAGCGCTATGTAAGTGGCCTAGCTTCTCACCATTTTGATATACAAGTAAACTTGGAATACCCATTACTTGATACTCTTCAGCGATACTTGGGAACTCATCTTTATTAATAGAATACCATTCAAATTTATTGAACTCTTCCATTACATCTCCGATAAAGTTGTCCATACGCACGCAATCTGGGCACCAAGTCGTAAAGAACTTAACAACTACTGGCTCCTCGCTTGCGATGATGTCTTTGAATTCCTTGTCAGACTTGATTTCTCTCATGTTTTTGGCTCCTCTCAATGTCACACGGATAAGCTAGTATTTTTATGCAAAATCCGTAATTGCAAACATTTTGCAAACATTAGTGTTTTTGAAATAAATTGTTTGCAAAATCTTCGACTGCTTTTTCTTGTAGGCCTGGTACGACATGCGAGTAGGTGTCCAATGTGATACCTACTTTTTTATGTCCTAATCGTTCACTTACGATTTTCGGGTGAATACCTTGTTTCAACATTAATGTTGCATGGGTATGCCGTAGATCGTGGAACCGAATATCAGGAACCCCACATTTCTTTATAAGCTTTTTCCAGAGCTGTGTCAAACTTCTGAAATTGCAAGGGTTACCATTATAGGTTGGGCAAACTAAATCAAAATTATTATATCCATCGCCATACCGTTCTTTTTCTTCGTTTATCTTCTGAAGATGTTCTTGAAGAGCTAGTAAAGTGATTTCAGGCAGAACAATTAATCTTTTTCCTGAAGATGTTTTAGGTTCATGAAATTCTTTAGTGATATGAGAGAGGGAACGGTTAACTGATAGAGTTCTTCTCTCAAAATCAATATCCTTCCATTGAAGCCCTAAGATTTCACCTTTACGCATTCCGCATGTAATTGCAAGAAGGTAGGCAATATAATAACGGCTTTCTTTTGCGTTCTCTAAAAAAAGAAGAACTTCTTCTTCAGTCCATGTATTAACCGTTCTTGCATCAGCACCAGCAGTAGGATGGCTAATGACATCAGCAACATTCTTTTTTACAATTTCATGGCGTACAGCGTAAGATAATGCAGTTCGTACGATTTGATGAATACTACGAACTGTGACAGGTTTCATTTCTTCTGACAAGGAACTATAGAACTTCTCGAGGTCTATACCTTTTAACTTTTGCATTGGAATATTACCGAGTTTTGGTATAATATGATTGTTAATATGTTTTCGGTAATTATAGTACGTAGTTTCTCTAAGATTTATCTTTCTGGCAGCAAGATATTGAAGGGAAAATTCACGTACTCTCATTTTTGTAGGCTCAATATATGAGCCTTCTTCTATTTCTACGATTTTTTTAGCCAAGTCTGCTTGTGCTTCTTTTTTTGTTTTATACCCAGAAAACCATTTCTGTCTTCGTTTTCCTGTCTCTGGATCTGGACCAACATCAATAATCATCGACCACTTTGTTCTTCTTTTTCGAATATGCCCTTTCACTGTATACACTCCTTCAACTTACATTGATTCATGTTGTATAAGTCTAGTTGTAATTTTGCTGCTATGAAAATTACATAGTTGGACATATCAGCGATGGATGCATTTTACCATATATGAACAAATTCAGTTATAGGATATGATTGTCAGTCGATGTTAAATAATAGTAGAATATTAGTAGATTCGGATAAAGGGAGGGGAGAACATGGGAGAATTCACGAAGGACCCTGGTGGTCATAGAATGTCCGATCCAGGTCATGAAGCTGGTTCAGGTGGTGGTGCAGGATACGCTGATCCAGGCGGTGGCGGTTGGAAAACAAATTCTGATCCAGGAGGATGGTAATTATGTATTTTTACTCAAAAGAATCACAGGAACCAGGAACAGGATGGAAAGTAATCTCTGATCCCAGAACGGGAATATAAAGACGAAAAGCACAGTGATAATACACTGTGTTGATTTAAAATAAAGATTGATGATTTGTAAAAAAGATTGATAATTTAAAACAAAGTTTGATAAAACCCTATATTAATTAGGGTCCTTATTTTGACCTTTAAACTTTTAGCTGTATTGTTCAATTAAAGGGCCATTATATTGAATAAGAGCTTGCATAAAACCCCACTTTTTTATGCAGCTGCCAGGCTTCTTCAGAAGCTGAAAATGTTGATTTATCAACGATGTATAAAATCCTGCATAAACGATAAAAAACGCCAAAGAGCCAAACCCTTGATATATATAGGTTTGGCTCTTTGGCATATTTCTTAAAAATTGCGATTATGTTAACTAATAGTGAATATAATATCCATTAGGAAATCACTCATAAGTAATAGCTCTTAATTAACCTTCCTTATTAGGTTCTCGAACTTGAAGAAATTCAATAAAAACACTTAATATTTCTTGTATTTGAATTCGATTGTCAACAAAGTGTTGCAAATTATATCCATTAAAAAGTGCCATGCCTACTGTTGCTAAAGTTCTGGCATCTAATGGACTTCCGACAATACCTTCGTCCTTCATTTTCTGAAAAAAATGTGTAAGGAATGATTTCCATTCCTCCATCTGGAAAATAAGCCTTTCTTTTATCTGAGGTAATTCATTCGAAATCATACATCCTTGGAGAAGCATGGGAGAAGCCCCCTTTTCATAAGCTTCATTTACCAAACGCATAGAGTATTCTTTAAATGTATTTAGCAAATTACAATCCTTTTGAGTAAGAGCTTCTTTTAAATCCTCAAAATAGAAATCGATACCATTTTTTATCAACCTCAGTAAGAACTCCTCTTTGGTAGGAAAATGAGCATAGAAAGCACCTTTAGAGTAACCAGCGTGTTTTACAATCTGATCAACGCTTGTACTAGAATAGCTTTGCTTAGAAAACAATTCAATTCCTGATCGCATTAATTTGTTGATGGTGTCTTCTGATTGTTTTTGATGATGATTTAACATATAAACCTCCTTTTTTTAAAAAATGAATATTGTATTAATTGCAACAAATTCTTCATCATATAATAAATTGATTAATACCGACTAGTTTGTATTAAAAACTTATTTTAAGGGAGAAGGGAGATATTTATGAAAAAAGTGTTATTCTTAATGCCTTTTTTATTTTTGACTGCTTGTGGTGGTGGAGGTTTAGTTGGTACTAGTTGGGAGAATAAAACTGATTCAGATTGTGGCTTAGGAGATTTGGTGACATTTCATAAAAATAACAAGGCTACAGTCATGGACGGTGAAGACCAATACGCAATGAGTTATGAGGAAGTATCTGATAATGAATATGTTTTTACCTATGGAAGTATATCTAAGACATTTAAAATAGAACAGGAAGATGACAATTTGAAACTTGGGTTACTAAATGATGACGAAGTTTGTACTTTTAATCAAATAGATCAGTAATTGGGAAGCAACAGAAAGCTCATCCTTAGAATAGATTGGATTACTTGGTACTTAGAGAGATATAGATATATTATGCCTATTCAGGTATAAATGCTGAGGCTAGTCTATAAGAATATGAATTGTTTATGCAAGAAAAGGGTTCGAGGAGGAATTTTATGAAAAAGAAATTATTAATCTTTGGAATACCAATTGTAGCTGTATTAATTATTATTCTTTTAGTAATAGGCAAATCACCTTCCCCATCAGATCTTTCAGCTGACTTTGAAGAAAAGGTCAGAAGTGAAGATGTCGAGGGGTTAATGGATTTGGTTATGGTCGACAAAGGGGTACAATGGGATGAAAATAGCGCTAAAAGTATTATTAATTACTTGAATGAAGAAGAACGGGATTTCAAAGATCAAATCATGTTATTAAATGCACAGGCAAGTTACTATGAAACTGACGGAATATCGAGTAATAAAATTTCTCAATTATATCCTGGTAATAGTATTTCAAGTATCGGTCCATTTTACATAACTAAAGAAAATGGCCTATTTGGCGATAAATACGTTCTTAAAGCACGAGGATATAAGCTAAAAGTGAATGGAGAAAAGGGAGCAATAGTTACCCTAAATGACAAAAATATTGACATGGATAAGGGATCAATCATGTTAGGTACATTTGGACCGGGTGTATACGTTATTAAAGGGCAAAAAAATTTTGATTATGTAACTGTTAAAGATCAAAAAAAGGTCACACTTTTTGATATAGACGATTTTGAGGAAACAGCAAGTTTGAACTTTTCCGGTGAAACAGTACCGGTTAGCGTGGATATTCCAACCACTTTATTGGTAAATGGTAAGAAAACAAAAGAAATTAAAAATGATGCCCAATTTGGCCCTGTAAAAGATGGCATTACGTTACAAGGAGTAACGGAATTTCCGTGGGGTAACGGGAAAAGTGAACTACAGAAAATTGAAATCAAATCGAAAAAGCAATATAATTTAGCACCCAATCCAATAGTAGATGAGACCATAAAAAAACAGATTACAACAGTGATAAATGATTTTTACAAGAATTCAATCGCAGCCAAAGTACAAAAAGACCCTAATCAGTTAACAAATGTATCAAATCATTTGAAATTGGAGTACACAAAAACCATTGAACGTTATGATGGTGATATACGCTATTTTAAAGGTGAAGCCTTAGGCACTAGAATCGATTTTTCACACGTAACATGTCGAATCGATGAAGGGAGCTATCTTCTAGAAATTCCAGTTGAATATCATGAAAAATCAAATGAAAGTGTTCTCTCTCTTTATACAGAAAAATATTCAAAGAAATTAATTACATTAAAGTATGATGAGAAACAAAAAAATTGGCTTATTGAAAATGAAACAGATCAACTAGTTTTGGGTGATGACTATATGACAAGCGAAGAAGTAGTAAAGACAACATTTTAATGTTGAAGTTAAAAGGTCAGGTCTGAGTGTTTAGTATTTTTGAAGAAACCGCATTTTTATTAAAAGAATGCGGTTTCTTTAGGTTAAAGGTAAATTACATTTTTTATTTCTATCATCATTTGTATATTAAACTAAATGAGAAGTAAACCCTTTGCTGTATTCATATTTTTTTTCACTAAGACTATGTTTATGGAGGAGAGTATATAATGATAAAAAATATCTTTTCTTTGTTATTAGCCTTCGTGATGATTACTTCATGTGTTGTTCCCCTTTATATACAACCATCTAAAGTTCATGCAGCATCGAATCAAGAACAAAAAAATGGAATAGAGTATGTGAATAAAAGGTTGGGATTTTCGCTAATAATCCCGAAAACTTGGGAAGGAAATTATACACTTAAAGAGGAAGATGGTCATGTTAGATTTCTATTTACGTATGAAGGTAAAATAAATGATGCTATTCCTCCATTGTTTACAATTAGTCTTGAAGATAAAAAAGAAGAAGGATGGAACGAGGGTATTAGATGGACGGGTGAACTCGGTACTAAAGGTAACATGGGTTATTATAGTTACTATGATGCTCTACATCTTTATCGAGATGGTACTTCACCCGGAGAAGAGCAAGATACTGTATCAACCATGGTAACTCAAGTATTTGATATTTTTAATACTTTTAAAATAATAGAGACAAATGAAACTGGAGCAAAAGGAGCTACAGCAGGTGAAGCGAAACCAAAAGAGCAAGGGGAAAATGGAAGAACAGCAGAAGAAGAAACGAATCAAGAAACGGCCAATGGGATTAAATATATAAATCAAGACTTAGGGTTCGAACTAACAGTTCCAAAAATATGGGGAAATCATTACGCTGTTGAAGAAAATGATCAGGGTGGTGTAATCTTTAAATTTAAGTTCAACGGCAAAGTATATGATGATATTTATTTGTTTAACATTTATGTAGCGAATAAGGAATATTCTAGCGAAGAACAGGAAGAGCTAGGAGATAATGGTGTTCTTGGTATTGGGAATGGTAAAACCTATCTAGTGACTGAAAACCTTGCTATGAATTTTTACGACAACTATGATGATTATTTTTCATCTGTACCTAAAGAGGGCCGAAATGTAATTAAAGCTATGAGTAAACAAATGGGGGATATCGATTTTAAAGTGTTGGGAGAAAAGGGAGTAGAAGAAGCAAAGATAAATGAGGAGAAACCAGAAGGGGACAGAGCAGAAGAAATTATAGAGTCTGAGTTATATCAAGAAAATCTAGGGCGGCATCAAAAGCTCTATATCCTTAAGACTCCTATCGAAAATATTAAAACGGAAGTCATTAAGGAACGATTAAGTGATACCAATTATACTGGGATAAATGGCGGCTTTAACTGGCAAAATGACTATGACAATCCTACAAAAATTGATGCCCGTAATATTTCTTATTTTATAGGGGATGAAGAAGGATACGATTATAATTATTTAAAAAGTGATCAAAGATCATGGTCCACCTTCATTACCTATTATGATAAAAAATTACAACAAACAAGAGCGAAGATTCTGGATGTTAGAAATATGGAAGAAGTTAAAAAACACTTTAAGAGCCATCAGGAAATCATCAATGCAATTGGTGGAAAAGGATATAAATTAGAGCCTTGGGGAACCGGAAATATTTTGTCAAAGTCATTTTACTATTTTGTTGCACCCGCAAGAAGAACGGCGCTTGGATTTAAAGAAGGGGGTGATAAGATTTATGCCTATTTAATCATTTCCAAGTATAACTTAACAGTTGGAAATATGGAAGGAATGTTGGAGGAATTAGGATTTGATGAAAAAAACAGTATTATGTTAGATGGTTCCGGATCAACATCTATGCAAGTTTATAGAAATGATAAAGATTTATTAATTCAAGACAAGGGGTCAGAACCTTTTACGAATCAAGTGGGAAACCGACATATCTACAATATGGTTCGATTAATTGATACAACTAATATAATAAATAACTTAGAGGATAAAGATAAATAGGTATAGCTAAGAATCTACTATTTAGAGAAAAAAGAGAAAAATCCCCCCGATGAATAGATGGTTATCTAATTAAACTTTCAATGAGAATAGACAAGGAAAAGTCTTTTGATGATGTTATGAGCCAAGTCGAAAATAAACTTTAGGCACCTTGAAAATGATCAAACTTTTTTATAAAAACCAAAGACAGATTTGCTGAGTAAAACCCCATTTTGATCAAACTTTTTTCAAAGTGGGTTCTTTTTATTTATCTTAAAATGCTGGTTTATGAGGTATTTTTGATCAAACTTTATTTCAAAGCAACACACTGTGCTTTTTATAAAGAAAAGACACCCTAAGGTGCCTTCCTCCGACTTGAACCATCTTAATTTTAATAATATGCATTGGACTCTCATCCAAATAATATTTTACCAGATTAAAAAGTCTCTTCAATGAGCTTACGGACGTTCAAACGTTTGGTAGGGTTCCCATCACGCTTGAAGTTTATGTCAATGCTACCCTTTTTATTGTCTGACAGTTTAAGCATTTTGCCTTCACGAATACAATTCGCTGCGTCAATAAATGCCGGACGGTAGACTCGCCCCCATGATGATATTTCTAAAGGTAAACTTGGATGTTTACGCCAAAGTTCTGGTTCTTGAGTAGTTATGAAATATTGCTTTTGGGATTCATCAATTTCGCGTTCGTTTTCTGGGATATTAAGAAATGGAATTAATAAGTTGATGACTTTATATGCTTCATCTTTTGTAAGGGATTGCATATGTGTTTCGGACATGTTACTTCACTACCTTATCCATGACTTCTTTATATTTATTAAATTCTTCATCTTTCATATCGCCATTCATCTGTAAAAGGAAATTACCCTTAGCATATGTATGTGAGAAAAGCAGTGGAGCTGAGTTTCCTAGCTCTTCATAGTACTTCTTAGCTTTCTCTAAATCTTCTTTCTTACTAAATTCAAACACACGGCCACCTTTATCCTCAACTAATTTCGGTGTAAGGATACGTTTCCCATCTTTACGTATGTTTCCAAACCCTTTTTGTTCTAAATCTGTAGCGTTCTCAGCCTCTAATCCAGCTTTCTTGAACTCACTAATAAGTGAAGTTGTAGCAACCGGCTCAGACTTCTTAGCTTGTTGTTTTGGTTTCGATTCAGTCGTAGTCTTCTCATTTGAGCTACAAGCGGCCATTCCCATAAGTAAGGAGCTACATGTTAATGCTATAAGTAATTTTTTTTCATGTATCTTTCCTCCGTACATTCAATTTGTAAAATTTATAGAAATCATAACAAATCTAGTTACAATTCTTGTGTCATATTTTGTTGATAACGAAAAAATAAACATTAAAATAAAAAGAGAGCTGAGTGCTCTCTTAGTATATTTTAAGTTCTTTTTAAGTGAACTCACTTATGCTAACCGTTCCTGCAAGTGAATTCTATTGTGAATTTGAGTAAGGCGTTTTTTACATAATTCAGGACTTACCTGAAACACTTCAGACATATCAGGGATAATAGTATCATTTAAAGGATTTATATATATTAACATATGAAAAGGAATAGCAGCATAAATGGTAAAACGAACCGCATCCCCTTCTTGCAACTCACGAAAAGTAGTAGGTATTATTCCTTGTATACCAACATGCCGCATGATATGGCATAATTCATGGAAAAAGACTTCTCGTTGTTTTATTAAAGGAAGACGGGAGTCGAGAACAATCATCTTTATAAGGTCATTTGCTATGTAATACGAATTGATATTTTCTTTCAAAAGTATAATGTTGCATTTGTGTGCGATTTTTTCAATACATAAATCACTGGGTGTTCGAATACCGAGGTTTTGATAAAACGACGTAATCCAGTCTTCTAGTAGAGTTGTTTGGTATGAAAAATTCAAGTATTTCACCTCATTGTTAAAAGCAGGAACGTTTGTTCTTGTTTTACTGTAAAAATAAAAGCCCGTGAAGGGGGCTTTTATTGATTAGTATAAAATTCATTAAAACTTCCATTTATATTTCTTATTTTCTACGTTTTTCCGCTAATTCTACAACCATATCAAAATGACGTTTAATCATTTCCACATCCTCTGGAGAGAGTTTTTTCCATTTTTCTATATCAAAGAATCCCATGTCGTTTATACCAAGATGTGTGACGTGATTGGTTATCTCCGAGAGAGAGTCATAATCGTTTTCAGATGGTACAGAGGTGTTGGTTCTTCCTAAAAGATAATCAACAGATAGATCAAAGAAATCCGCTAATTTTTTTAAAGTTTCGTTATCTGGTTCACTTCTTCCGTTTTCGTAATGAGAGTATCTCGCTCTGGATATTCCAAGGTATTTAGCTACCTCTTCCTGTGTTCGTTTGCCTCTTGCTTTTTTTAATCTTTCCTCAATCATAAGATTCCTCCTCTCGAATAGTTATTATGAGCAATAACGATATATAAATTCTATCTCTATTATAGATACAAAAAGTATCACTTTGAATAAAATGATAAAAAAAGTATCAAGGGGGTGGTATATTGAAACGTATCCGGTTAATACATGAAAGGAAAATAAGGGGACTTACTCAAAGAGAACTAGCATGTGCACTAAATTTATCATAAGTATATATAAGGAAACTTGAAAAAGGTGATTCTGAACCAGGTAGAAAGACATTACTTAAGTTTGAAAAATTATATGGGATTAGGGATCGTGAGTTGTTTCCTGATATTTTTTTAAGTATTTTTGATACAAAATGTATCAAAAATGAAGCGGGGGGGGGCTAATTCTATGCATCAACTCCAAGAATGGTATCACATAATACACCTTCAAATGAAATTAATAGGATATTACCTACGCGCTAGATAATGATCCGAATTTTACAAAAGAAGACGCAGTCCAAGAGTTGCTGGAAGTAATACAAAATTTAGATTGTGAAAAGCCGTATATTCAAGAAATGGGGTGAATGAATGACCATCGAAGAGCAAATCCAACAAGCAGTAACAAAAGCAATTCAACCATTAGTAGAGCTTCTTCAAAACCAACAGTTACAAGTTGTAAACCAAAAGCCGTTACTTACATTGGAAGAAGCGATGGAGATTTTGGGAGTCGGTAAGAACAGAATGTACGAAATCGTTAAAACTGATGATTTTCCGGCATTTAGAGAAGGGAAGCGTTGGATGATCATTCCTCATAAATTTTATGAGTGGATTGAACAACAAGCTGGAAATACAAAAATGATGTAGGGGGGTGTATGTATGAATTTAGAAGAATCGTTAAAAGAACTTATTCGTGAAGTTGTGAGAGAAGAGGTTAGGGCGGCGTTAGCTGAGTTTCAACAACAATCACAACCAAACAAGGTAATGCGAGTAAAAGAAGCAGCTGCTTATCTCAACATCGCAGTTTGCAGAATGTATGAATTAGCGAATCATCCGCAGTTTCCAGTTATTCGAGAAGGGCGCAAGCTACTCTTCTTACAAAAAGACTTGGAAGCATGGTTAGAAGCGTAAAAGAAGGACCATTACCTTGATTGAAAGTACATTCAGTCTTTGTATGGTAGCGGTGGTTATTGTGTCATTCGTGGGTGGCGTAGCGCTAGTAGGTACATTTATTGAAAAACTTATCGACGAGCATGATCAGCTAGAGAAAGAAAATGAACAATTAAGGAAGGAGAAAAGAGCATGAGTATTACAGCACCAGTTCTACCAAAAGACATACAAAAGAAACAAACGTTAGATGCATTCTTACAATATTGCAATCAAAAGCAAATTGAAGCGTTAAGAAAACATGATGCAATTGCACTTTGTACATGGATTAAGGAAGCGCGACTAGCAAGGAGAGAACTTGCGGCACTGTATCGAGCGAAAGAAAAGCACGATGTGGAACGTGAAAGGGATCGTAAAAACATCTTAGGAATTATTCAGCGGTTGAAAAGCCAGGGGGTTAATGCATCACTTGTTGAACGTGCCCATTATATAACCATTTGTGAGGAGGTGAGTTGAATTATGGAAACTCCAATCGTAATAGGGAATCATCATGATTCATGCCAACAAGATTTCGAACATTATTGCAGCGATTGTGGAGGTGAAATGTACTTTGGAATGACGTATTACGAATTCGAAGGAAATTTAATTTGTGAAGATTGTGCTGAAAAGTTTTTAGAGCGGCACGCAACGAGGTTTGTTGCAGGGGAATAAAAAAGAACCCACGGCAATGGGTTCCCTTTGAAAAATAAGTCAGAGCTAGTATATCACAGGAAGCGAGTGAATAGAACATGCAAGCAAAAGTATTGGTTAATACACTCAACATGGACCGCGCTCAGTGGCTACAAGCACGTACACAAGGTATTGGTGGTTCAGATGTTTCTGCTATCGCAGGTTTAAATAAATGGAAATCAGCGGTTCAAGTATTTTTTGAAAAAACACAAGCGATTGAAAAAGAAGATATACAAAGTGAAGCGGCATATTTCGGTAACGTTTTGGAAGAGGTAGTTGCGAATTAGTTTGCAAAACGTACGGATTTAAAGGTGCAACGCAGAAACGCAATTTTACAGCATCCTGAATATCCGTGGATGCTCGCGAATGTAGACCGATTGATTGTAGGTGAGAAGATTGGTCTTGAATGCAAAATAGCATCGGAATATTTAAAAAAAGAGTGGAAAGGTGAAGAAGTTCCATCTGATTACCTCTTACAGTGTCAACATTACATGGCCATTACTGGCTATGAAGCATGGTGGATTGCGGTACTCATCGGTGGAAATAAGTTTGTTCATAAAAAAATCGAACGCGATGAGGAATTGATTCAGTACCTTATCGATATTGAAAAAGACTTTTGGCTTAATAACGTTGAGAAAAATGAGCCACCAATGTTTGACGGTTCAGATGCATCAACAGAGCTTCTGAAACACTTATATCCAGAATCCATTGCGGATAACTTTGTAAGTTTAGGTAAGCAAGAAGAAATTCTCATTGAAGCTCGTGATCAAGTGGATCGAGAAATTAAAGTCCTGCAAGTACAAAAAGCAGAGTACGAAAACAAAATCAAAGCAAAACTCGGTACCAATGAAGCTGGTGGAACTGAGAATTACAAAGTGTATTGGAAGTCATACACAACAAATCGTTTTGACAGCAAGCGATTTAAAGCAGATCATCCTGATTTGTATGAGCAGTATGCTAAAGAATCTATATCGAGAAAATTCACGGTTAAATAAGGGAGGAAATAAATAATGGCAACTAACAAAGATGTTAAAAATCAATTAGCGGCTCGTAAGTCAAGTGCACCAGTAACACCTGAACAAACAGTGGAAGCGTATATGAAGAAAATGGCCCCGCGTTTTGCGGAAGTATTACCAAAGCATATGAGCATGGATCGTATGAGCCGAATTGCACTAACAACGATTCGTACAAATCAAAAGTTGCTTGAATGCAAAGTACCATCGCTTATGGGAGCTGTTATGCAAGCCGTACAATTAGGGCTTGAGCCTGGATTACTAGGACATTGCTATATCTTACCATACAAGAGTGAAGCGACTTTCATTATCGGATATAAAGGCATGATTGATTTAGCAAGACGTTCTGGTCATATCCAAAGCATTTACGCGCATGCTGTTTATGAAAATGATGAGTTCGAATATGAGCTCGGTTTGCATCCACAACTAAAACATAAGCCATCATTCGGTGAACGTGGTGAATTTATTGGTGCTTATGCAGTCGCGCATTTCAAAGATGGTGGGCATCAAATGGAATTTATGCCGAAAAGTGAAATTGAAAAGCGTCGTCAACGTTCAGCAGCAGCTAATTCAAGTTATAGTCCATGGGCAAGTGACTATGATGAGATGGCGAAGAAAACAGTGGTTCGTTACATGTTTAAATACTTACCAATCAGTATCGAAGTTCAGTCACAAGCGCAGCATGACGAAGTTGTTCGCAAAGATATCACAGAAGAACCGGAATTTATCGAAGCTGATCTAATTGAAGTGGAACAGTCAGTTGAAGGGAATGAACAAAAAGATTTCGTGATTGAAGGTGAGTAACAAATCAAAGGTGCTTCTCTCTCGCAAATTGTGGGAGAGAGCACAATTAAAAGATGAGTTGAAACAGTCGATTGCACGTTATATACAAACTGGTTATCCAGGTTATCGGATAGAGAAAGTCATTAAGGAAAATGAGTCTTACATCGCGATTCGCAGCATAAGGGGGTAGGTGGGATGGCAACTTTTAGAGTTAGCAAGGATAAAAATTATACAACCATCAATAATACAGGTTTTCGTGATGATCGTTTAAGTTGGAAAGCGAAAGGCATTTTAGCCTATATATTATCACTTCCTGATGATTGGTTTTTTTACATGGAAGAGATAGCTACACACTCGAAAGATAAAATAAGTAGCTTGTATTCAGGTATGAAGGAACTTAAAGAACATGGATATGTCAAAAGGTTTCCTATAAAAGATGAGAAAGGAAAAATCACTAAGTGGGACACCGTTATATACGAAGTTCCACAAACAGAAAAACCACAAGTGGAAAACCCACATGTAGAAATTCCACAAATGGTCGAGCCACATATGGAAAATCAAACACTACTAAGTACTAATAATTTACTAAGTACTAATCTAACTAATGATGATGTAGATAAGCATCCTCTGATAGATGGAGAATTTCAAAAAAGTTATAACTACCTTTTACAGAACAACATCCCGTTAAGTGAAACAGCTATGCAGGACCTTGGAGAATTTAATGATGTATTTGGTAGCCAAATCATTATGGAAGCTGTCGATAGAGCGGTTGATCAGAACGCAAAACGATGGAAATACATTAGCAGTATTTTATTCAACTGGCAAAAAAGTAACGTGAAAACAATGGCAGATGTAATCAAGCTAGATGAGGATTATAAAAACCAAAGAGGTGGTGTAGGCAATGCAACACGTCGGGGACGCACTGGCAGAGGTTATGGTACGAGCAGAAGCTATGAGGAAGAAAATGCAAGCAGAGAACGCAACATGCCAAGCTTCATTAAACGAGTATAGATGCGTAAAGTGTCATGATTCAGAAGTGGTTTTTTACGAGGAAGTTAATCAATTCAGTATGCGAGTGGCTATGCAAAAGGATTGTGAATGTAAAGCGCAGCGAGTACTAGAACGCAGATTAAAAAACGCGATGATTCCAGAAGAATTTACAGATGCTCGGTTTGATTCTTACAAACGAGAAACAGACGAACAAAAGCTTCTGTAGAGCACGATGGGAAAATACTTGCAAAACTTCAAAGAGATCAAGGAAACAAAACAAAATAGCCTGGGTTTCATCGCGACATTTGGAGAGCTTCGGATTAAACAACTAGAGCCAACAAAGCGCGCGCAAGCGAAGAGAGAACACAATAGCTTTGGGCTTGGTAAAACACATCTTCAAGTAGCTGCAGCAAAGTATCTCATGAAGCGAGGGCATAGTTTACTGCTTATATCAGACGGAACTTTCATGGATGATCTCATTGCAGCCAAGATGATGAACGATGATAAGAAAGAATTTAACCGGTTGTTAAACCACGCAAAACAAGTAGAGGTTCTCATCTGGGATGACTTAGGGAAGTCAAAATGGTCAGAAGCGAAAGAGAACCTCTACTATCAAATCATTGATTATAGGTATCGTCATAATTTGCCGATTTTATATAGCTCAAATGAAGATGATGAAACATTACCTGAAAAGATTGGTTATGCAGCAAAGAGTCGATTATTTGGAATGAGTAAACATTACTTAATCGCTGTAGAAGGCGATGATTATCGTGAAAAGGAGTGAAGAAAATGTGCATGATATACAGTAACACTGGTGTGATTCATAAAGAAATTTATCCTGGGATGATAACGATTGAGGGTTGTACTTGTGAGATGGCAAAGCAGCAAGAAGCTACACAAAAAGAACATTGGGGAGCTTGGTTACAAAGGTTTGCAGAATGGGAAAAGGGGTGCAGCGTGAGCAATGTTGTTCGAGGCTATCCAAAAGGAAAGTACGCAGTATAAGTAAAAAAGGACAAGCAGTTGTACCTGCTGTCCTTTATAGGAGAAAAATTATTCTGGATTAGAACTACGAATAACCAGAAAAAACGCTTTTAACCAGTGTTGTCAAAGATGTAATAATCTATGCAACAAATGACCTTAGAAGGAATTCAAAACACCAAAATGGCTTGCATTGGTAAACAGGCTCAAAAGTAGTATATGCAAAATAAAAAATCCCATACAAAAAGCAGACAACAATTTTGGTTGTCTGCCAGTGAGTTGAATGAGTTAGCTAATTGTGATAAATTGCTTTCCCATTACAAGAAGAGTGAAGCTGCTAGTCAAACAGCTTGTAGATAGTATTTTCGAAATTTTAAAAAATATAAAGAGAAAGCAGATAAGTGAAGAACCTACCTGCTTACTACTGTAAAAAAAGAAAGAAGTACCAGCCGTGGATTGAGCAGCTTGGAAGTAGTATGTATTGATTTGGAAAAATTATTCAAGGGGTGAAGAGAAGAATGGCATCGATAGTGAATAGTGTATGTGAAATAATTCGGTTAATAAGTGAAACGAAAGTAAAACGCATCCAAATCACATACGAAATTGGAGATATCATCGAGCAGAAATGTAGACGTTGTTATTACAATCGTTCAGAAAAAGAATGTTTTAGTATCAGTGTTTGTAATAATTGCCCGACTGGCGAAGAATTACGCCAGTTGAGTAGGTATCTTGATACGCAGCAGAAAAATCGCGGTGGAAAACGAAAGGATATACCTATTGGACTTACTCCAGAGCGTGTACGCGAATTGAATCAGAAAGGCATCCCAGATAAAGATATCAGCATTATGTATGATCGTAGTCCTTCTTATGTCGGGAAAATGAAACAACAATGGAAACAAGCTGGTGTTTGGAAAGGACCAACTTTAATGTGGGAAATCAAAAGGAGTGGGGAGAATGACTGAAACGGTTGATGTGAAAGCCATGTCGGATGATGGGTTTATGAAAAAATACAAAAATCTAGTTTATAATTTCGTTTGGAAAAAATACAGTTCGACTGCTGAAGTGATAAAAAGTAATACGGGATTAGAAGTAGATGATTTAATTCAATACGGCATGATCGGTTTACTGAAAGCGAGAGAGGGTTTTGATCCTGCATATGGATGCAAATTTTCTACCTACGCCATTCCAAAGATATTCGGCATAATTGCAGTGAACATTAGAGACGCTCAAAAGGTAAAGGTACCACGTGATGTTTATTACTTAAAAGGGAAAATCATGAATCAGGGACTTTTGGGAGAGAAACCAGAAGAAATTAGTAAGCAGTTAGATGTACCCCTACAAGAGATTGAAAAAGCCTTGCAGTATCAACAAATAACAAAATCATTACATGAGGTAGCTCATTCAGCTGGGAATGGCGACGATGATTTAACAATAGAACAAATGCTGGTTGATGAACGGTTAATGAGTAAAACAGAAGAGATTGAGAATGAAATGTTGGTTAATTCTTTTGTTCGGACTTTACCGGATCGAGAAATGATTGTATGGGATATGTACTCACAAAACAAGCCACAACAAGAAATCAGCAATCACGCCGGAGTGAGCCAACCACATATTAGCCGCATCTTAAAACGAATCAACGAACGAGCTATTGCTTTCGGGAAGAGTCAGGGGGGAGCGAGATGATTTTAACAGCATTAGGAATTTATTTAATGCTCGGTTCTTTTTACAGCTATTGGTGTAGAAATAAGGGACTGGATCAAGTAATCGAAAAGGTACCAGCTCCAACAGCTGCTATTATTGCGCTATTCATTCTTTTTTGGGCGTCGATATTGGCTTTAGATATTTATAACCGTTTTTTCAGAAAGAAGGAATAGCAAGTTGAGCATTTATGAAATTAAAGCATAGGGGGAATTAAATTATGTTTTGGTTAGGATGCCTTATAGGCTATTTCCGGTAAAGGAAAAGCACATGGAAATGGTATATGTGGGTCTTTTTTTTAATGGCTCATGAATTGCACCTCTTATTTATTAAATGTCTTATTAATATATGCATTGAGTATTTAAGAGGAATATGGAAATTGTCTACTATTACAAATGAAAGTGGTGGATATTTAAACAAAAACGCTATTTTAATAGCGGGGGCGGAATAGTATACCTAAAGGAGTATACTGTTTACAAAGATATGTATCGAGACTGTACAGGAAAGCGTATGGGAGTGTCTGGTGACTCTTAAAATAAAAAAGAGGGCCAAAAGGCTCTCTTCAATAGTTATTGGGTTCGCCAGCAAAACAAAAAGTTTCAAAATGCATTAAAAATTTTGTGAACATGAAGTACAAGGTCCACCAGTAGGTTGGAATACAACATTATCAACAAAAGCTGTTGCACCTTGCCCTGGAGGTGGCTCAATATTTTGGAAAGAAATACATGCCTCTGTTACACCAGCAGGGATACAAACAACAAGAGTATAACTTTGGAAATTAGATTGTGGTTGTTTATTAACTGGTACAATATGTGGAATATTTAATGATCCAAGTGTTGTAAAAGTAGGAGGACAGCCCTGTCCAAGCTCTGGAAATGATACAGCAGCGACAAGAAATGCCCCGTCTCTTACATCGGCAGCAAAAGAAAGCGTAAAACAACATCCTTCCTCAACATCAATGCGTTGACTCAAGCTTCCGCCTGGTCCAATCGCCGCAGCTAAAAGACTAAACGTATCATCCGGAAGAAAACGACCACTGTGAACATTTGGTTCACCTACTTCTTCAACATCCCCTGTTTGAACCCACCCTGGTACAGTATCACCTGTCACACCTGGGAAGTCAAATCCAGGATTGTCAAGAAGATTTGTACATGGGCAACACGCTACTGCAGTTGGTCCTGTTGGTCCTGTTGGTCCTGTTGGTCCTGTTGGTCCAGTCGGTCCAATTTGAGGTGGGGGTACAGGGGGGAGAAAACACTCACATGGAATATGAAATTTCTTTTTAAATTCACTCATTTTTACACCATCCTTATCATTCACCCACTTACACTCTACAACTTATGAATTAGTTAACACTCAAGTATAAGAAAAAAGCCCTTGAAAATTAAAATAAATAAAAAAATAAGCCCTTATGTCACAAATATAAACCCATTCCATAATATATAAGGAACATGGGTTCACTCTAAAAAGCGTTTAATATATAAGAAGCTCCGCTTCCTGAAACAATATAGTTGAACCTGTAGCTCCTGTTGGTTCTGTTGGTAAAGTGAATGACGAAAAATAGGTAGGAGTGTTGAAGCGATTAAATTTGATTCAACAGCAGTTCCACGGAAAAAATATTTTCTTCATTCATAACTTCACTTCCTGTGATTGCTCGTCATAGGAGGTGAAGTTAGCAAAAAGCAAATTATGAAGTCGGAAAGCAATCATATAAAAGCGTAAGGATTATTAAGGGCAATTAAAGAACGTATTGAAAGTGAAAGGAAAATGTAAGAAGAATTGTACGATCATAGTGGTTGGATGATATACAATAGTGAATAGGTTGAGGTGGACAAGCGGTTGTATTTTATAAATTAAACAAAAATTTCAATTGATAAGTATTCAAAAATCAAAAAAGAGCACTTAATAAAGTGCTCTCGTGACGAGATTCATTTTGTAATGACTATTTCAATTTATAAAGAAAGGAACACAGAATATTATATGTGCGTACAGTCAATTGAGTTCGTTTTATACAAACAAAGAGCAGCTAGCAAAAGCTATCTGCCCCGTTTTGAAGGAGGAATCAATTGTTACAGATTGGCGTATTCAAAGAATGTACAAAATTTCGGGATTTATTCGGGCCCAACTAAAAAGAGCACCTTCAAGTAGTGCTCTCAGTAAGTTGGGCCCTCAGAGAGTAGTGTGGCACACATGATAATATATGTGAGTTATTCATTGAGGTGCAAATACCTAATAAAAACTACACTTTGCACAACAAAGCAGCTAGCAAAAGCTAACTGCAATGAGAAATTTACATTCATGAATTTAAGGAGTATAAATTGCATCGTTAAGTATAGTATGGACAGAAATCTTAAGGTTATGTAATGAAAATTAACAAAGAGTAGCTAGCTGTATTAATGGCTCTTTGTGATACAACCTGGGTAAGAAGCAAAGTGTGCTGTGATTAATATTAGCGGAATATTGAGTTTTATTCTGGTTGTACAAACATAGTTAAAGAAAGAATATAGCATACAACATTGATATCAATGTCAATGCAATCCATCCAATTAAAAGAGCTATATATTTAAAAAAGTTCATAATTACTTCTTTTAGAAATTGATTGCTCTATTCAAGAGAATTTATTGAATTTTTAAAAGTTATTATTTGAATGCAAAAAGAGCGCATATATAAGTATGCTCTTCAATAAGAAAAGCGGATTTCTATGAGTGGAGAGTTTCCATACAATAGCATATGCTTTTCCATTTTAAGGGTGAAAAGTTTTTAACCAAAACGTTATTTGATACTAAAATTATCCGTTTTAAAGGAGCACTATAAAAAGTGCTCCTTTAAAAAAATATTGTTATTTACTTAATTTTAATAATAACTAACAAAAAGAAATTGGAGTTTGCTTACTGTGATATAAGTTGCGGAAAATTTATTACGGCTGGAATTACTGTGAATATTCTTAGTGAAATTGTTGCTGACCTTGTTGGTTACCCATTTGCTGACCTTGTTGGTTACCCATTTGCTGACCTTGTTGGTTACCCATTTGCTGACCTTGTTGGTTACCCATTTGCTGACCTTGTTGGTTACTCATCTGTTGACCTTGTTGGCCACCCATTTGTTGGCTCACTTGATCAACTTGTGATTGAGCCTGAGAAATAGCTTGATTTATTTGACTTAATGTTTGATTAGATTGTAGATACTGTAATCCTTGGTTTAATGTTTGGATGGCTTGTTGAATTGTTTGCTGTAATTGTTGATCAGTTTGTTGCATTTGTTGTTGAGATTGTTGACTAAATTGTTGAAGTTGTTGCATTAATTGGTTAGCTTGTTGTAATCCTTGTTGGCCACCCATTTGTTGATTTTGTTGTAATCCTTGTTGTTGACCTTGAGATGCTTGTGATAAAGATTGATGTAACTGTTGAATTTGATTTTTAAGACTAGTTAATTCTTGTGAAACTTCTAAATCAGCAGCTTTACGTGCCACAGCTTCAACTTTTTTCTCAGTACGTTTGTCCATTTTTAACTCCTCCTTATGTACCCACATAATAGTGTGGAACATTTTTATAATGTACAAATTCTTATTTTTGATACTAAAAAATAAAGTTTAGAGACTAAGGAAGCGAGATATATAAATAGTACTTTAATCGAAAATAGGACAAGTAAAATTGCTTGTCCTAGAAGGAGGGGGATGCTTCAAAACACCAAAATGACTCGTATTGGTAAACAGGTTCCTGAATAGTATGATTCAAATTAAGAAAGGTATACAAAAATAGCAGGCAAAGTTTCTTTGCCTGCTTGTGGGTTAAATGATTTAGCTAATTGTTAAAATTTAACTTACCATTATTTTATAAGAAGAGTGAAGCCACTAGTTCGAATGACTTATAAGTATCGTGTGCAGTTTAACTAAAGATATGTAAAAGAAGCTAAAGAATTTATTTTATAACAAAAAAGAGCGCTATTTGTAAGTGCTCTTGAAAGACGGGCTTCAATAATAACAAGAGATCGATTCAATAGAATAGATGATTTTCTTATTTTAAGGTAAAAATTAAACGTAAAATAGGAGAACAGAGATACATAGGCTGTTCTCCTAAGGAGCCGGAATACTGAATTTAAAGTGCATCTCAAATGACAATCAATCAAGCATTTCATAAATAGTATGTACTTATGTTGAAATTTAATACAGCAAAGCAGTTAGCTAATTAAGCTAACTGCGATGTTCTCAGTACTGTCTCTAAAGGATATGTGATTTGGCACAATTTCATGGGAAAACTAATATGGCTGTTAGCCTACCTATTAGTATGTAAAGTTTTTGGTGCTTTATTCTAGGATTTTATAATAAAGCACCAATGAAAATAATATGGCAGACAGTTAGTAAGTGAGCTGCCTGCCAAATGAATGAACAGCTGTAATTTGGAAAGATTGAGCTACATCTGTAATAGCTCATGAGTATAATAGGTGAAAACTTAAAAGTTTATTCAGTGGATAAAGTGAACTAAATATAAACCTCATTTAAAAATGAAACCAACATGCAAAAAAAGAGCACTGTAAACAAGTGCCCTTTGATAAGGAGGTAACCCGTTGAGCTAAAAACCTTTCAGTACTAAGGTATGTTTAAGGAGTAGGAAATAAAACCAAAAGTGTAGAGGAATAAAAAAGGAAGAGAAAATTCACCTGTCGATGGGTTAGGGGGAGAATGTCTTTTTAGTTGGTATGTAAGTATTATATATTATTAAAATATACAAAAAAGAGCACTTTAAACAAGTACTCTTTGAAAGAGGAGTAATGGTAATGATCTTTAATGAGTCTCGCCTAATAATATATGTGCAACGAACTTAAATGTGAGAGTTGCATACGAAAAGAGCACTTTATATAAGTGCTCTTTATGAGGAAGAATATATGAAACAATTAACAACCCAATACATTTTATGCAAGCATAAGTCAAAATATTTAAGGAATCGGTCTAATTCTTATTTATGAAAAAAGCAGCTAGCAAAAGCTAACTGCTCGACTCTCCAAGGGGATTGGGCAATAAGGTATCTATAGTACTGACGGAATGTTGAGTTTTATTCGGTTGAGCCTAAAAAGAACTGTATATTAGTAGTCTCTTATAGTAACAGTTACTGGCGTTATGTGTAAGAACTACACGTTTATCTTGAAAATAATGATTATTTATTCAAATGTAAATTCACAATTAGAGCACAATCGCATCAATACGCTCACAATTAACTACAGTGATATCTCCGTTTTCACCTATAAATGTAGCGAGGCGTGATCTATTATGGAATCCTACAAATATAGAAGCTTTTAATATTGTGCCGTCAACTAATAGCTGTTTTATTTTTTTTCCTAAGTAAAATGTTTCTAAAAGATAGCAAATATCTTTAGAACCCTCTTTTGGGGTTGGGATAAAAGAAAGTTGGTTATTTGGAAGAGATGTTAGATTAGGATTGAATATTTTGGGAGTAATAGCATAGTTGATGAAAACTGACATTTTTCTGGCTCCTCTATTTTATAATTTATATTGAAATATACTGTATGAAATAGGGCTTTTTTCAAAGCCCTATCTTTACTCTACTCAGCTTCAATTCTAAGCGCTTGAATATCACGACAGTCCAAAACAATTATAGAGCCAGGTTCTGTTGTGTTATCGACAAATGTTACACAAAAATTATCTGGATTAAAATTAGTAAAAATAAGATCCTCTAGTGTTGTTCCCGTAAGGAAAACATCTACTTCTGTACCTAACTGTAATCTTTCTAATTGTTCGCAAACACATTTTGTATGCTCAGCCATATAATAACACCTCCTTTTCTCAATTTACTATTAATATATGTATAAATTAAATAGAACGACTGGAGTAATAGCTTAGTAATATTAATTATTTTGCTAGTTAATATTTTTACAAAATACTCCTTTTATCATAAAGGGTGATGAAATTGGATAAACAGGAACAGATAATGCCCATTAAAGGGTGGATAAGAGAAATACAAAAGAGCAGCTAGCAAAAGCTAACTGCTCATACAAGGAAAACAGAGAAAGATAACCATGTATCTATAGTATTGCCGGAATATTAAGTTTTACCCTATTTAAATCAAAAAATGAATTTAATGATTACGATTCGATTAAAGATACTTAAAACACACTATTAATATTAAGTACAAAAGTAAGAACAATGTAAGTGTGATTGTAATTATACTTCTAATCGTTGTTTTCGCAGTAGTTGGCGTATTCATTCCTATAAGGCCACCAATAAAGGTCCAAGCTGTTAATATCAGTAAAAAAATTATTGGGTCGGTAGAACTCCAATTCATCGCTGTATTAATAGATTCATTTTCAAAGTATAGGATAAGTAAGCCACCACAAATAAATGAAAAAATAAAAGACCATAAGTTTATAGTATATTTCATGATTGCTCCTTTATTAACATGATGTTTTTTACTGAATTTTAGCAAAAAGTAAATGGGATTAATACAAAATAATCCATTTATAATTAATCAGATCGAGCGGAGGGGAACCAAATACGATAATTATAAATTAATGATTCGTGTATTCAGTAAACTTATACCGGAAAAATGGAAATGGTCTACAGAATTGATAACACCAGGTAAGTGGTTAGTTCCTATAGGTCAAAGCCTAGAGAAGTTAATTTCTCATGACTTTGATGAAACACCTCATTTGGCTGTAGGTGGACTAATACGCATGGGGAAGACGGTGTTTTTAAAAAAATTATTTGCGTCATTATCTATAGCAAATCCTGATCACGCTCATTTTTATTTAATGGATTTAAAAGAAGAAGGCCTTGAATTTGGGGAATACGATGACTTGAAACAAGTGGAATATATTGCAAAGACGCCGGATCAAACATATGAAATGTTGTTTAAAGTAATGGAGAAAATGAATGAGCGCGGCAAGTATATGAAAGAAAGACGTTTTAAAAATATTGTTCATACAAAAGAAAGGGATCGATACTTTATTGTTATAGATGAGGGTGCTGTATTAGCTCCGTCAAAAGGATTACCGAGGGCGCACAATAAAATGTTGGAGGAGTCAATACATGCTAAGTCATATTGCACGTGTTGGGGGCGCATTAGGATTTCGCATTATCTTTTGTACACAGTATCCTACAGCTGACACATTGCCTCGAGTAATCAAACAAATGGCCAATGCAAAATTAGGTTTTCGATTACCGACACGAGTGGCATCTGAGGTTGTTATCGATCAGTCCGGATTAGAAACCTTACCCTCGATTCAAGGACGTGCGATATATATGAAGGAAGATCTAACCGAGGTCCAGGTACCATACATCGATGATGAGGTCATGTGGGAACATCTAAAAGAATACGAGGTGGAAAAACATGAACATCCAGAGCCCTATGAAAATCAACCGTCAGATGACGATACTTGCGACGATTAGAAAACTACAGTTTGCAACGAGAAGACATTTAATGAGTGTGCATGATAGGGGTGGAATACGAAATGCAAACCAAATTATGAGTGATTTGAAGCCGTATTTGAGCAAAACCATGCAAGGAAAAGAATACGTATATTATTTGAATAAAGAAGGGCATGCCATGTTTGTTGATGACGGAAAGGTTGTTTCAAAATAAATACAACCATGCATTATTACGGAATGAAGCATGGTTGTATTTATTTTGCCCAGATGATTGGCAAATCGAAACAGATATACGTTATATAAAGAACAGAGAGAAAAAGAAAATAGTTCCTGATGTAAAATTTCGTGATGAAGAAAGGATACTTCATGCAGTCGAGGTAGATCGTTCACAGAAAATGAAAGCGAATGAAGAGAAGTTAAAAAAGTATGAAGAGCTTACGCGGATTTATAAACAGAAGCATAATGGGAAAATGCCGGTGATTCATTTCTTTACGGTAACGAAATACAGAGAAAAGAAATTGGAAGAGTTAGCAGCAAAATATGATATATATGTGAAGATATATGTGATTCCGAGTATATAAGAGTCTAACAAAAAAATAACAGCCTTTACATAGGATTGTTATTTTTACATTCCAAATAAGGCTGTTTATTTCTTTAATCTAGAGATTTTTACATATTACGTGTAATAATTGCATTTTGATAATCGTTATCTAAGCTGAGCACGCTTCCATTTGGTCGATATTCTATGTGAAAGGTATTATGTTATTACTTATACTCAGGCTCTTCTTGTTCAATCTGCTCAAGACGAGGATTTAAAGATTCAATAATTTCTTGAGTTTGTTGTGCTGCACCTTTATATAATTGTTTTGCTTGCTGGTTATCAGTATCAAGAACAAATCCTTCTAGGCATGCTTGAGCACTCTTTAATCCAGCGATAGTTTGTTTAAGTTTAGTGCTTACTGTCATATAATATTTCCTCCTTGTAAATGCATTTCAAAATATAGAATGCCTATTTTGTTATCATAGTACGATTTCCAATTTTAGGGTTATTAGAAATGATAACCCTAAATTAGAGGTATATGAATAAGAAATTTTACAGTTAATTATTTGAAGGAGGATTTTTTAGCCAATAGATACATGGAATATCGTTAAGCGGTGTTATATTAACTCGAATAGAAAATTCATAAGAAAAATCTACCATGTAAGAACGTAATTGACTTACATATTCTATGGAAAAGATTGGATTCATGGATGGATATGGAATAGTTTTGTCCCGATAACAAAAACTAACAGAAAAAGAACGATAATATATAAAGGAGATTAAATATGCTGAAAAAGATAGGGGGAATTCTCCGAGCACTCCTCTTTGTATTTATTGGCGGATGTTTTGTTTTACTTGTTTGGGGTAAAATCGACAGAACAATAGCTGAAAAAAGTGGGAGATTTGACCAGCAGCCTAGCCAATACCCTATTCGTCAGAGTGATATTACTATGTATACAGACGGGAAACAGTTAAACAATCAATTATTCTCAGATATAAAGAAAGCAAAACATTACGTACATATTAACTTTTTCTCTATTGCTGATGATAAAGTAAGTCACCAGTTTCTAGAGTTATTGAGGCAAAAAAGTCAGGAAGGTGTAGAAGTATACTATGCAGTGGACAGGCTAGGTGGAGTTTTACTAAAGAAGAAGGAAAGAGAATTATTAGTTAAAAGAGGAGTGCATTTTACGTATTATAATAAGCCAGCTTTCCCTTATCTTTTTTCTTCTTTGGATCATCGGAATCATCGTCGTATTTCAGTTATTGATGGGAAAATTGGGTACATTGGTGGATTTAACATTGGAAAGAAATATTTAGGGGAAAAGGAAAAACTTGGTTACTGGAGAGATTATCACCTTCAAATACGAGGAGAAGGCGTTCAAGATCTAGAACACCAATTTGTGTTAGACTGGAAGAAAAACTCAGAGGAACCGATTCCGATACACAGTGCGATAAAGGAAAAGGGAGCAACTTCGCATCGATTTACTGCATATTATAGTGGAGAAAAACTTGGGCAAGATTATGCAATGCTGTTTCAACAAGCAAAAGAATCCATCATTATACTAACACCTTATTTTATACCCAAAGATAGAACTATTTGGAACGCATTAGTGGATGCAAGAAAGAGGGGAGTTCGTGTCAAAATTCTGTTCTCACCTCATTCGGATGCACTGTTAGTTAAAGAAGCAGCGTATCCATATATTCGAAAAGCATTAAAACAAGAGATGGAAGTATATGGTTATAAAAGTGGAGTGTTACACGGTAAAGTATTTTTGATTGATGAAAAAGTATTGATGGTTGGGACCGTGAATTTTGATTCGCTCTCGTTTCATTTAAATGAAGAAATGAACTGTTATATTCACGACCCGGTCTATATTTCGAAAATAAAACCAGTGATTACTGCAGACTTACAAAATTCAAAACGAGTAACATCCTCTGACGTCAATCAATTATCTATAAAAGAAAAAATGAAAGAAAAGGTTGCAAAAATGTTTGAGTATTATTTGTGAAAACAAAGGATTTTTATATTAAGGAGTAGTAAACTGCATTTTATTAGAATAAATTAAATTACTGACACTATTTCAAACGGTAGTTTTGGTATAAGGTGCATAATAGTAAAGGGAACAAGCAGAAAAGAAGTGAATTTATAAGATTAAGTTACTTGTCCAACCATAGTGTACTTAACCGAAATACAGTGAGGAAAATATAAATCTATTGAGAATGGATGCGATAATTACTCATGGGAATATCCTTTTTGTGATTTTTTGTAAATGGTCTTTCCTTGTGCATTTAAATAAGGGATTATTACTGCGAGAGATATATGTGTCAATTTAAAAAAATCTGTATGGATATCTTCTTGATAGGTTGGTTATATTACCTGTTGTGGAGGTGACAAATAATGGATAAAAACCAACAAGGTCATAATAAAACAATTTCTGCTGCTCAAAGTACAAATGCTAGCTACGGTACAGAATTTGCAACTGAAACGAATGTACAAGCAGTAAAACAAGCAAACGCACAATCAGAGGCACAGAAAGCACAAGCTTCTGCTGCTCAAAGTGCAAATGCTAGTTATGGTACAGAGTTTGCAACTGAAACAAATGTAAATCAAGTAAAACAACAAAATGCTCAGTCAGCAGCGAAAAAATCACAAGCTTTTGATAAGAATCAGGGCACTGATCAATAACAAAGAAAAATACTCCTCGATTCAAGAGGAGTATTTTTTATGCTGTTTTAATGAGAGTACCGCCATATAAAAAATAAATAGAAGAAAAAGACTATTCCTGATGTGAAGTTTCGAGATGAGGAAGGTATACTCCATGCAGTCGAGGTAGATCGTACGCAGAAGATGAAAATAAATGAAGAGAAGATAAAAAAATATGAAGAGTTCACACAAGTTTATAGACAGAAGCATAATGGGAAAATGCCAGTCATTCATTTTTTTACGGCTACGAAATACAGGGAAAAGAAACTGGAGGAGTTAGCTGGCAAGTATGATGTATATGTGAAGGTCTATGTGATAGCAAGTATATAAGAGCGAAATGAAAAATTAACAGTCCTTTTGTGGGGACATATATCGTTGTAATTCTTCAGCAATCGGTTGAAGTTCATCAAGAATCGAAAGATTCATAAAGAAACGCCATCCTTTCTTATAATTCTACAGAAAGGATAACGCCTTTTTTGCTTTATGAGTAGTGTAAAACCTTAGCGTGATAGCGATGTGGCGATGCCCCAATAACGATTAAATCACATCAAAATCCGTATATACGAAATTTATAAAGTATCTCTTTTATATACAACTATAGCAGAATCCTATTCGCTTTCTTTTCATCTATTTATTAAATTCAATTTTCATCATTTTATTAAACTGCGCAGCAATATCGATCCCACCTAAAGAGTTAATACTGATAGCCAATGTATGTTTGCCTCCAATTACTCCGCCAGCAAAAGTTGTAAATCCAGGAATTCCTCCTCCGTGACCCCAAACTGAAACACCATTTGGAAGTTTAGTCTCATAGATTCCAAGACCATATCCATCACCAACCTCTTTTCCTTCAACAGGAACTGTAGTAAGCATTTCTTTTAGTTGATTTCCCTTCAGTAACTTACCACCGAGTAAAGATGAAAAGAACTTATTTAAATCGTCCGCATTAGAAATCATATCTCCAGCTGAATTAGCTAAACTCGGATTATAATCGGTCATGTCTTTCAACTCACTATTTTCGTCAATTTTCATATAACCCCGGGCATGATTCTTTCCTGGGATAACTGGTGAATTTCCTGGTAAAAACGTATTTGACAGGTCCAAAGGTTCAATAATTCGCTTTTCAATTTCTTCCGCATAACTATTACCAGTTATTTTTTCAATAAGCATTCCCAATATTACGTATCCTGTGTTTGAATACGACCAGCCTTTACCTGGCGAAAAATCTGGAGGCAGAGCAAGTCCTATTTTCACTATTTCTTCTGCTGTATACGTTTTTTTCAAATTCATTATGTCAGCGTCTTTTGACTTTAAGTATTCAGCTATACCACTCGTATGATTCAAAAGTTGACGTATCGTAATTTGATGGCCATCATACCCATTTCCTTGAATGAGACCCGGTAGCCACTTTTCAATTGGATCGTCAAGTTGTACGCGATTTTCTCCTACTAATTGAAGAACAGTCGTGGCAGTAAAAGTCTTCGTCACACTACCAATCCGAAAGCGATAATCCGATTTCATCGGTTTCTTTGTACTTAAATCCGCCACGCCAGCAGTATAACTACTAGTTTTTCCATTGTTATACGCCTTAGCTAATATCCCTGGAGCGCCAAGCTGTACTGTTTCCTGCATTACTTGTTTCCAGCCATTCCGATTCTTTTGATCATGTACTTGTGACGAACTAGATATATTTTGAGCTGACTCTGCTTTCACAGTAAAACCAGGTGTGAATAGAGTAGTACCCGCTAATAAAACTGCTAAACTGGCTAACTTAATTTGATTACGTGTTTTCATAAATATTTTCTCTCCTCTACCAATAATAGTATACATGGTTGAACCATACAGCAATTGGCTTCATCAAAAGTAAAACTTCATTGTTTAATTTGTAATTTCATTCATAGTTAGTATTTTAGCAACACTACTGGACTTAGCACTCTTTGAAATTCACCATTTTTCATATACATGTTCTCCTATGAAGTGAATTCATTTTCTTGAAATCCTCTTCACATTTGTAATATATAAGTTAGCTCTGTTCCCCCCTTTCACGCTACGTTATATCTCGATCATACACAGTGAAATTCTCTTTTTTCTTACCTATTCCTTACAAATTGCTTACGTACAAAAACTTGTAATATAAGGAGGAAATTAATTTCGAATACATGTATTAACAAAAAAGAAACACAGTGTTTTTACTTCTGTGTTTCCAATGTTCTTATATTTTTTGATTTGTTACTATATAGCTTATTTTATTGCTCTACAGGTTCTGTTGCAAAGTTTTTAAAACTTAGCTAAACTTTTGCAAAACAGAGTGAGGAGAATCATAAATGGGATATTTTAAAGGAAAACAGTTCAAGAAAGATATTATTTTGGTAGTCGTCGGCTACTATTGTCGTTTTTCTTTAAGTTATCGAGATGTATCTGAAATCCTGAAGGAACGTGGTGTATCAATTCATCCCACAACGATTATGCGATGGGTGCATGAATATGGCAACCTCATCTATCAAATCTGGAAAAAGAAAAACAAATCTGCACGGTTATCTTGGCATTTGGATGAAACCTACATCAAAGTGAAGAGAGAATGGCGATATCTTTATCGTGCAATTGATAAAGATGGGTACACATTAGATATTCAACTTCGTAAAAAACGAGACAACAAGGCAGCTTATGCCTTTATGAAGCGATTAGTAACAACTTGTGGAGAACCAACGGTTCTCACAACAGATAAAGCACCAGCGCTACTTTGTGTGTTCAAAAAGTTAAAGGAAAATGGATTCTATAACCATACAAAGCATTGTACTATCAAACATCTTAATAATCTTATTGAACAAGGCCATCGGCATGTGAAACGTCGGTTTGTGAAATCGTCTGGGTTTCAAAATCTTCGCCATGCTTCACGTACCTTGAAAGGCGTCGAAACCGCTCATGCCTTATACAGACAAAACAGAAGTCTGAAGCCAGACTCCTGTTTTTCGACATACAATGAATTACAACAATTACTAACCATTGCATAAAATTTAACTATATTTGACTCAACTTTTTATCTGTTAAGAAACCTTGCAACAGAACCAGGTGCAGCAACTGTTTCACCAACTACGGTGTTTACAGAAGAAGGCGGATTTTTTAGTACGAATGTTACTGCTACCGGGCCTGGAAATATAACTCTTATAGCGTCTGGTACGGTAAATGGATTTCTTTTCTTTGGAGAAACGACTACAACTTCACCTTGTCTATGATTAAGTGAAATTCCCATAAGGGGTAGGACTTCATTACTATCAATCTAAAAAATAACCCACCTCAAAACGAAAAAGCTAACTTCTTATCTTTTTTTAGATAAGAAGTTAGCTTTTTGTTTATTACTGATAAGGAAGCGACTATTATAAGTTGTTTCTTTAATTGATGATTTTCGTCATAATGGCAGTACGAGTGATGTGTAAAAGAAGAAATACAATGAAGGTTTTTAGTAGAAGAAAAATAAAAAATTGCTAACAAGTTTGCAAACGAAAATGCAAACTAAACGATTACTTCTTAGTAAAGGTAAGAGGGAAATGGTAGCTGATATATCCTCTAAACCCTTATATATTAATGATTATTAACTTTGCATAACGATGCATAAAACGTACTACTTTACCCGAACGCAATCTGGGCACCAAGTCGTAAAGAACTTAACAACTACCGGCTCCTCACTTGCGATGATGTCTTTGAATTCTTGTTCAGATTTGATTTCTTTCATGTTTTGTTGCTCCTTTTTCACTTATAAGTTTTGGAATAATTCAGGTGGTGTTTTCGTTTGTAAATTGATCCACCGTAGTCTCTTGAAGTCCTTGTACAACATGTGAGTAGGTATCCAGTGTGATACCTACTTTTGTATGTCTTAATCATTCACTTGTAATTTTCAGATATACACCTTAAATTCTAGAAACGAATATTAGGAACCTCACTTTTCTTTATAAGCTTTTTCATGAGCTGTGTCAAACTTCTGAATTTAGGGGTTACCGTTATAGGATGGGCAAATTAAATCATAACTATTGTACCGATCGTCATAACATTCTAGTACCGTTATTAATGACAAGTACAAAAAAGTATGGAGAAATTAGAAATTGGCACTGCAATTTTTTGGGGCAATGAAATTATTAAAACGGAATTTGAATATTGCGAAAAAATCATTAATATATAAATAAAATTAAAAAGTATTTACTTAAAAAAAGCACCCACATGGATGCTTTTTTGTTATATAGAAATTACACACTAAACATATATTAATTCCCTTTGTTACTACACGTTAAGGAATAGTAACAAAACGATGATACCGATGAAACCATATAAAAACAAAAAGAATCCGAATATGGGTAGTTTTGTGTGAAAGTTGAGCATGATAAACCTCCTTTTGTATATAGAAGATTTTAATATATTGTTGGTCTATTTAGAAGAATAACTATAAATTGGATGATTACACATTAAATGTTAATGCGAATGAAAGAATTGCAGTTAAAGATTAATAAACTCGAAAAAAAGCACGATGTGGAAAGTGAGAAACGTGAAATCGTACAATATTCTTGGGATTATTTAGCGGTTAAAAAATCAGGATATAAACGCTGATGAAGTGGAAATAGCTCATTACATCTCTTTTTTGGAGGAGGTAAGTTAGGTTGTTGAAATGGGGAAAGAAACTATTTTGAAGCCCACCTTGTTTGAGACACAATACAAGGTAAGCTTCAATGAAACGAAACGGATTGAATTTGTTCTCAAATTATACATGAACAAGGTATTGAAAGAGATGAATCGTATCTAGTCTATTTTATTCCATATATAACAAAGCTGGTTAGCTTCTGATTCAAGTGCTATTAAATGCTCATTTTTAATAGAGTTATTCGTAAACATTCTGTTTTTTTGGATGTTAAGGACTGTATAATTCACATCGTTATGTTCATTTGAAAATGTTGATTCATTTAATAATGTTAGCGTTGAGTTAATGTTGTATTTATCAATTCGCTCTCTTTTTCCTTTGAAAAATAGTTTGATAAGATGCGGCTCATCATTAATAAACAAACCGAGTTCAGGTGATGAGCGGACGATTAAATCATCTGATATCCAATGTGATTTACCTGGATCGAACCAAGAGATGTCTTTGTTTTTAATAAATTTTTTGTACTGTTTTATGACATCAATGTAGTTTTGCTTTTTCTTCTGATCAACTGTTTGTACTAATGTTTCGAAACATTCAAAAGATAGTTCATTTTGATGAAATTTAATAACAGTTTCTCGTAATTGTTTCCAGTAATCAAAAATTGGTTGGTATTCAGGTTGAGATTTTAGATTTTTTACAAAGGTTGTTTTAGCAGCACTACTTTTCAGTGTGAAGTCTAAAAATTGTGTAAGGCTCATTTTAATTTCTGCCATAGTACACTCCCTTTCTGAATTTTACCAATTCGATAATAGGAAGGAAATCCTTCCTAAAAGAGCAGCTAGCAAAAGCTAACTGCTCCACTCATGGAATATTGAGTTTTATAAAAGTCGGGATAAAATATCTTTGATTAATCCTGAAGCCCCAATGAGGAGTATCGATAGAAAAATAATTGATAATATACTTTTTCGGTCTTTTAAACTCTAGGTATAAGTTAATAATTGCACCAATTGCAACAATAATAAAGATAATGAATCTTAATGTATCTGTCATGAATAACAACCCTATAAATTACTTAATTGTATTATAAAGGGGTTTTTCTTGTGATTAGGTTGTTTGAGCAAGATTTAAGGTAATTTTAAACGAAAAATTGTATGAAAGAAGATATGTGAAAAAGGGATGGTGTAGAACTCAAGTTTTTTAAATGGAAAATAGGGATTTGCCTTAAACATTAATTGCAGTCAAGAATATTTATAACAATATGAATAAAGAAATAGGTCCAATTTTTGTAATGGTGGAGGGGATTATTGTGGACATAACTCAAAGTGTGGTAAGAATAGTGGTTAATGGGAAAGACCTTCCGTTCACTTCAGTTCAAACCTCTGCATGGAATCATGGACCTGTAAATGATTTAATCGTTTCAACAAATCAGAGAGTGAATGAGCTTTATCAATCCATGTGGTCACAAGTACCGGTTACGATTTCGGTGTATTTTCTTCAAGGGGCGGACGTAATGAGATTCGTTAGGGTAGCTGGAATTAATGAACTTGTAACGGGAGAATATACATATCATTTCATTTGGGGATAATAAGAATTACAAGTAGCCTAACAGCTGCTTTTTTATTTTGTTATTTGAAGATAATGTAGTCAAAAAAGTGTCCGAAAATTGTTTACACATAAATTCATTATGAAACTTGTAATTGAAATATGTAATTAGAGGGGGAATTGATCAAATTTATCGTATTTTATCCCGGTATTTAAATGTTGGAATTGTTATATTTAGAAGTGAAGCGGAGTTAATTTCAACTTTAGACGGGTGTAATTCAGTTAGTTCAATTTTAGGTGAAGGGGAAGTACGCGGAAATGATATGTGTGAATATTTTTTTGTTGATGTATAAATGAAACTTCTTAGTTTTGATTCATTATTAATATAATAATTGAATATAAGCTGGCGGACTAGCTTGTAGCACTCACTGAAATAAAGAAGCATATCATACTTAGTAATATTTAATATGGAAGTGGGTTGAAATAATGTTTAATTCATATTTGTTTTCTCAAACTGGCATGCGACCAGCATATGGTACGTCAATAACGTATAGCGGGGCACAAAGTACAATTCAAGCTGTTCAACAAGCACTACAAATGCAGCAAGGTGTACAACCGTATTATTCATCCGTGGAGTATTATTACCCGGTGCATCATATAACACCGTACGGAAGTTCTTTTCTTACTATTCCATACGGAACTGTATACAATTTATAAACTGTAAGGAATCTAGTTGTATATAAAAATATAAGGGTGCAAGTATAGGGCACCCTTACTAGAAAAAATATTAGCTCGTCCAAACATTACTAATCACTCTTACATAATATGCAGTAATAAACATGAAAGGGGAACTAGTATGTCTTGTTATTACTATTGTAAATATTGTAAGGAGTACAAAAAGAAACAGCATGACTGTTGTAAGAACACAAGTAAGTGCAATGACAACAAAGACAAGCTTGTAAGGGCATCTGCATTTAGAGCTAGAAATACGGTGGATCAAACGGTACCTGCTAATACTTTTGTAAAGGTATTGTTCCAAAATGAACAATTTGATTTAGCAAATGAGTATAATCCGGCAACGTCTATTTTTATTCCGAAGACTAGAGGGGTTTATTCTATTATTGGAACAATTGGTTTCTTTCCAAACAATCTCAACTTAAATTATAGAGCGCGTGTAGAAATTCGTGTGAATGGAAACGCTGCAATAGCTATAGATAATGACTTTTTTGGTCCGATAAGTTTTGGAAATGTAGTAAGTGTTTCGACGATAATTCAATTGAATGAAGGAGATCAAGTAGAGGTCTATGCGCAAAGTAGTATAGATGGGGTTTTAAGTCCTTTAGAAGATGGTGCACATTTTGAAGCTGCAAGATTTCCTTCTCCAATTAAATAATGAGTATACAGAAGATAAAAGGTAAAGCCTCATCATGAGTTTTACCTTTTATTAAAAATAGTAATAGTTTGTCCAAACAATTCTAATCTATTTTACATATTATATAATAATAAGTTTAAAGGGGGACTTACTACGTCTTATTATTACTGTAAGTATTGTAAAGAATACAAAAAGCAAAGTCATGACTGTTTTAGGAAAAATAGTCAATGTGATAGGAAGTATGTAAAAGTGAATTGTTGCGATGATAAGAAGGACGAGCTTGTAAGGGCGTCTGCATTTAGAGCTGTTAATACAATGAATCAACCTGTTTCGGCAAATACTTCTGTTAAAGTATTATTTCAAAATGAGCAATTTGATTTAGCAAATGAATATAATCCAGCTGCGTCTACTTTTATTCCGAAAACTAGAGGGGTCTATAGTGTATTGGGGAATATAACATTTTCTCCAAATGATATTACTGTGAATTACAGAGCTAGAGTTGAAATTCGTGTGAATGGAAATCCAGCAATAGCGATAGACAATGACTTTTTTGGGACAGGGGTATTTTTTAATAATGATGTCTCAGTAACTTCTATTCTTCAATTAGAAGCAGGGGATTTCGTTGAAGTATTTGCAGAGAGTAGCATTGCTGGTGTAATTGTACAAAATGTTAATGGTTTTAATACGGTTCACTTTGAGGCAGCGAGATTTCCTTCTCCAACTAAATGAAGCTGAAGATTAGATGTTTTGTAGAATGTTTTAAGACCCTCATCAAATGGTGAGGGGTTTTTATTGTTTTTCTAATATATATAAGTGAATTAATTAAATATATTGTTATTTGAGCATAATTCCGTGCTTTCAGGATCATGAAAATACAAAGTTGAAAAAAGCATTTTTGTAGAAAATTAGCTAACAAATGTAAAATGCGCTTCTAATTAAAAAAACGGTATGAATACGAATAAAGGGTTTTATTCGTATTCATACCGTTTAGGTTGCGCATTAGCATACCGTTTAGGTTGCGCATTAGCAATAGTCAATTGTAACATTCATGAAAAAATAAATGGTGAATAAGTTTATATGTACAGAGGAATATGGATGATGGTTAAACAAAAAGAGAGCATACATAAAAAGTACGCTCTAAAGAAAGATAGGTTTTATGAGTGGATAATCTCCATACGATAATATATGTGCATTTAATGAAAACGTGTAAGGAATCAATAAATTATCAATGGAATATCAAGAAATGAGTAATTAAAGCCTAGTAATGAATTGTATCCTTCAAAATTATCGAAGTATCTAAGCTGTAAAACTGTGAATTATGTGGATTAACAACGGGATAGGGATTGTACTTCGATTTCATCTTTCTTATAGTCTGGGTATTGAGTGATAGTTTGGCATTTAGGGATGCGAAGTTGATTAATTATAGAAACATTTGTAATTACTTCATTACAAGGACCGAAAAATGTAACTTTTAGTTTTGAATTCGGTGGAACTTTGAATACGATAGGTTTTTTTTCCATGAAATCAGCTCCTAATATTGAGTGTGATATATGATTCAGGTGAATAGGTGTATTAATATAATATGTAATTTTAGTAAAGTTGATTGTAATAATGTGAAAAGGATATATTTTTGAAAAAAATAATAATGATTCTCCTTATTTACATAATAGACTGCTAGCTTTAGGCATATGGGACTTACAATAAAAAAAGCTTTGAATATGATAATAAAAAGGAGTTGAATTGAATGGGTTTTATTGTAGATGTTTCAAAATGGAACGGAACTATTAATTGGGATATTGCAGCACCTCAGCTAGATTTAGTTATTGCTAGAGTTCAAGATGGCTCAAACACGGTGGATTTTATGTATCCAAGCTATGTGAATGAAATGAAAAAGCGCAGTATTCCATTTGGTAATTATGCATTTTGCCGTTTTATATCTATTGCTGACGCAAAGAAAGAAGCGCAAGATTTTTGGAATCGTGGTGATAAATCTGCTAAGTTTTGGGTGGCGGATGTAGAAGTTCAAACGATGGTAGATATGCAAGGGGGAACTCAAGCATTTATAGATGAATTACGTCGTTTAGGTGCGGAAAAAGTAGGGTTATATGTAGGGCATCACACGTATGTATCATTTGGAGCACGAAATATTGAGGCTGATTTCGTTTGGATTCCTCGTTATGGAGGAAATAAGCCAGCATACCCATGTGATATTTGGCAATATACGGATTCTGGAAATGTTTCTGGTATTGGAAAATGTGATGTAAATCAATTAATAGGAAACAAGTCACTTTCTTGGTTTATAGATTCGAATTAAGTAAATCAAACTAGCATAGTGGACATGCAGTAGTCAAGCAATATTATGTTGGGAACAGAGCGAATTACTAGGAAGAGCCTGAATGTATGAATAATAAGGGGAGTAGCTGGATCAAAATCATTCCGTGTGTGTGAAAGAAGAAAAAGAAGGTGAATATAAGGCAAAAGCATTGGATACTAGAAACACATTTTTTCAGTCAGTAATTAAATGTGTTTTAATGTATACGTAAATAGTCTTCTTAGTAATAAAATAGGAAGACTATTAACATTAGAAGGTAAAAGAGCATATTCGATTCAAATGAAATGAATTACATGTAGAAAACACACTGTTTTCACAATAGCAGTGTATAGTTACTTTTACATATTGATAAAAGTGAGGTATTTGAATTGAAAAAGAAAAAGCTATTTTTGGGAACGATTATTTCATGCGTAGTGTTGGCATTATCTGCATGTGGTTCCTCTGACAACGTAGTAACATCAAAAGTAGGAAACATTTCAGAGAAAGAGTTAAGTAAAGAGTTGCATGAAAAATATGGTGAAAGTACTTTATATCAAATGATGTTAAGTAAGGCACTGCTAGATAAATATAAAGTTTCAGATGAAGAAGCACAAAAGAAAGTAGAAGAAGCGAAAGAGAAAATGGGCGACAACTTTAAATCGACTTTAGAGCAATTAGGATTGAAAAATGAAGATGAATTAAAAGAGAAAATGAAGCCAGAAATTGCATTTGAGAAAGCGATTAAAGAGACTGTTACAGAAAAAGATGTAAAAGAGAACTATAAACCAGAAATGAAGGTAAGTCACATACTAGTAAAAGATGAAAAGACTGCTAAAGAAGTGAAAGAAAAGGTAAATAATGGTGAAGATTTTGCTGCTTTAGCGAAGCAATATTCAGAAGATACCGGTTCAAAAGAACAGGGCGGGGAAATACCTGGTTTTGCTCCTGGACAAACAGTGAAAGAATTTGAGGAAGCTGCGTATAAATTAGATGCAGGACAAGTAAGTGAGCCAATTAAAACTACTTACGGTTACCATATTATTAAAGCGACTGATAAAAAAGAATTGAAGCCGTTTGATGAAGTAAAGGGTGAAATCCGTAAAGATTTAGAAGAACAAAGATTACAAGATACGACAGGTAAATGGAAACAACAAGTAGTCACTGATTTATTGAAAGCTGCTGATATTAAGGTAAATGATAAGGAATTTAAAGATACATTTGAATTTCTAGAAAAGAAATAAATTAGAAAAGGGAACTCATATAGAGTTCCCTTTTCTAATTAGTGTGTGAGTTATAAATAGATAGTAAGACAATACAATATTACATTTTAATATTAAGAATTACAATGTAAAATTATGGATATAAATAAAGGGGAGAAAATAATTGTTTTATAGATTGTTGGTATTATAATGTTTTAGTTAATTAATTTTATTAAATATAAATCAAATATATTAATTTTCTTGAAGTGGATAAACATTATTTGAAGAATAATACATATAATTGTATTGAAAAAATATTGCCGTTATAGGAAATGACAAGCTGAGCATTCTATGAAAAAGAATGCTTATTTTTAATTCAACTAGTTATTAAATAAATTAAGCTAGGAGAGATATTATGAAAGTCATTTTTCAAAGAGAAGGCGGAGGGAAAGTTTTTGAATCTTATGATGAAAATATAAGTGATTTAATGGTGATATTAAAAGAAACGAAAGGGATAAAAATCGGGATGGTTGAATATGAAGTGGTAAAATATAAACTGGAGTATTTTCGTCATCCGAAAAAAGCAGAAACAGAGAGAGAGTTACATATAATAATACAGCCTAAACATATTTAATCGAGTATGTACGAAAAGAGAGTGTTGCTATTGCTCTCTTTTCATAGAAACTTATAAAGAATCGATTTTGTTACGTTATAAGTTTCTTAAGTTTTGTGAGTTCGTTCATTATAATATATGTGTTTGTGTAAGGATGGTTAATACAAAAAGATCAAAACTTTGTAGTATAGGCAGGGACTTTATATTTAAGTAAATAAATATATTAGAAAATAGTTTTTTAAGGAATATTGGAGGGGCAAAAAATGAGTTTAGCAAGTTATATAGGCTGTAACGTTAAAATTCCGTTAACTGATCCAGATTCTAATAATCTAATTGTTTTTGGACCATGTTTTTCAGATGATAGTGCACTTGAAGTTGTGCAAGAATTTCAGTTCCAAACAAATTATACGTATGAAGTTTCATCTGGTTGGGGAATTGAAATAGTTGAGTGGCAAACATTAAAGGAGAAGCAAGAAGCTAAAGAAAAGCTTTTAACTTTACGCTCGATTATGGAAGGATATTCAAATGAGGGGGAATATTTTGAATTATTTAGTTGTTGGGTTGGTGATGAAGATCAGGAACGAGTAGGAGATTTGAAATTGAAAATAAATCATTTTAGTATAGATGAAATTTGTATTCCAGAAAGAACACTAGTTAGGATAGAAAAATAAATGTTGATAACATCAAGTATTAGAAAAAGCGATTTCACACTGAGTGAAGTCGCTTTTGTCGTTATTACATGTACTTAATTTGGGGAGTGGAAAAATTTTGTTTGAAAAAGGAAAATGAAACGAAGGGTATAAGTATAATTCCATGATAAAAATTATATTTAATAAAAAAATATAAGCATGCCTCTTCTCAAAAGAATATATGTTCGTGTATAATTAGAACAAACGTTCCTTGCGTAAGGACGTTTTATAATTTAGAAATACATACAATCTTAGTAATTACGAAAAAATGATTGAGGAACAATATATTTGAAATAGAATAGATAAATGATCAAGGAGATAAAGAAATGAATGAAGTAAAGGTGCAGAAAGAAAAAAGAGAGTGGGTTCCATTTACAGTCATGTCGGAACAATTGTTAAGTGTGCGAAAGATTATTGGCGAGAAACTAAAAGTAAAAAAGCCGGTTTTAACAAACGAAGCGAAAGAAAAAATTTCTGATGAATTGTTAACTTCATTATTGTCTGAGAAAGAGATGTTGGTTACATATTTTGAAGATGGTTACATATTAACAAGCTATATGACAGTCGTACATATAAATCCGGTCAAGCAGATTGTAATATGTACAGACGCTTTTTATAAAACGTATGTATTTAATGGTACGGATATTATTAACGTGCAAGAAGTTGAAATGTAATATTTAATTTTTTGTTGATGAATAAGGAAAAAAGAAAAAATTATACGAAAAAGCAGCTAGCTTCATACTAGCTGCTGAGCCCCAGGGAAAGGGAGAAAAGATAGGGTACTCCAAAAATCAACAATAGCTGTATAACAGCCTGATTATAGTATAGACAAATTTAAAAATCCTAAACAAAATGATGAAAATATAGCGTTAGGCGGTGCCTACTTGGTTTTGATCTGCAAGGTCAGAATCAAACGTATTAGTCGCACTAACACCGCTAAAAGTATTAACGACAAAACCAACATTCGATGCGCCAGATCCATTATAAGCTTTCGTATTTTCTTTCGGAGAAACGTTATAGAAATCACCTAAGTTAAATGAACCGTTACTATTTTGTACAACTAAATTCCCTACAACTGATGGCATAATTTTCACCTGCTTTACAATTGATTGTTAACAATAATATATGGAGCTATAGTCCAAATGGTTCATTTAACAAAAATTGTGGAATAGTAAAACATTTGAATTACCGTTTAATCCTTTTATAAAAGTGTGTTAAAATTAATGTAAGGTTAAGTAATTCAAAGATTAAATTTGTATAATTAATATATACGAAAACAAAAGGAGGCAAAATGTTATGAATAATGTTATAAAAAAAGTGGATTTAACAGATGCAAAATCAAGTCCTCTTGTTGCGCTTATTTATAGCAATGAAGTTATATTGGTTGAAGAAGCATTTTGTCCAAATGAAATAAAATTAAAGTTTAATGAAATAGCGATTTTATCGGCAATTAAAACAGCACATATTACGAAAGTATCTATTAGGAAAGATCTCGAAGTGATTTTTCATGATACTGGTGTTTTATTAGTGAAGCAAAATGTTGATTATAGTAGTAATCAATCTATTACCATGCATTTTGAGCAATTCAAAAAGTTACAAAATGAAATTGAGTATTTACATAAAAGTATGTAAATAGGTTAGATGAAGATTCTTGTATGACAGTGGACTGTTTTGTGTTGGGGATTTTTGGGGTGAATCGTACTATAAACATAAATATAGTTTTATTAAGATGCAAGATAACGAGGTTTTTAAACTGATATATTAGGTGTAGCTCGCATTTTTCAGTGTGAGAAATGTGGGGGAATTAAAAGTAATATTGAATTTATGGATATATAAACAGGAGTAACCACTATGGTTATTCTTTTTTTTTACAATCTCAAAGATGCTACTAAAGTATGAAGTGAGTTGATACTTTAGTAAATGGCTGAATGAAAGTGAAGAGAGTAAAATATGGAAAGGGAGGCGGGGGAATTGAAGCAAAACGAAATTAGGAAACTTGTAATAATTACAGGAGTGACGCAAGGGTTAGGACGCGTAATGGTTGAAAGATTTCACGAATTGGGATGGAATATATGTGGATGTGGACGTTCAAAAGATAAAATTGAAGAACTAAAAAAATATTACGGTAATACACATGATTTTCAAATCATTGATGTTTCAGATTCTCAGCAAGTTAGTAGTTGGGCAAGTTATGTACTTCATAAATATAGGACCCCCGATTTGTTAATAAATAATGCATCAATTGTTAATCAAAATGCACCAATTTGGAAAGTTACAGCTAGTGAATTTGATAATGTAATGAATATAAACGTTAATGGTGTAGTAAATGTAATAAGAGCATTTGTCCCAGCGATGGTAGCTAGGAAAGAAGGGATTATTATTAATATGAGTTCTAGTTGGGGCAGAGAAGGTGAGGCTGAGCTTGCACCGTACTGTGCCTCAAAGTTTGCAATTGAAGGTATTACGAAATCTATGGCACTGGAATTGCCTCGTGGAATGGCTGTTGTCGCTTTAGATCCAGGAGGAAGCATTAAGACCCCGATGCTGTATTCATGTGCACCACAATATGTAAATGAATCACCTACACCTGAAATGTGGTCACATAAAGCAATTCAATATATATTAAATATAACATTAGACAACAATGGGGATTCATTGACGTGCCCAGGATAGCATCAAAAATAAGTATATATTGAATGATATAAATGTTTTTAACTGCTTATATTTTCATTGAGAAATGTGTTGATAAAAAAGTACCGTAAAGGTGCTTTTTTTGTATAATTAACACACTATAGAATGCACAAAATTACATGTGCAAAATAAAATAAGAGATTAAGGGCGACATTTGTTTACTTCGAAAGCAGTAGAAAATTTTGGTACGGGTGATAAAAATGAATCTGCGCAGTTTAAAAGTGACAGGGGCATGGTTTCAAGTAGGTGGAAATCTTACAGCGGCTATCGGAACAACAAGAGGATTTAATGGAGAAGAAAAAATTGAATCGGATCTTGTTATTGTAGGAAGCTCATTACAAGCCCTTGGATATATATTGCAAATGGTGGAAATTAATTGTAGTGAAGATGAAGGGGAAAAAGAAAATCAAAATATAGGTTTGGAAAATAGAAGTAAAATACTTGATAAAATGGGAATTGAATTATTAGCATTAGGAAATATATCGAATGTAATCGGAACGTATTTTAATATAAACGAACAACTGAAAGAGAATGATTATCTTATAATAGTCGGGAACAGTTTACAATCAATTGGTGCTTTTTTAGGAGTAGAAGCAGCATTGATGGAGAGAAAAGCTATACAAAGAATCATTATTCTAGGCAATTCTATGCAAAGTTTGGGGGCTGGGCTTCAAGCGTATCAGGGCATTATTAATTTATCAAAGGATGAAGTTGAAAATGAAGACAGTATTATGGATAAGAAGAATGAGAGGATAATAGCACTCATTGGTATTTGGATACAAGCAATCGGAACTGTTATTTCTGCAATTGGATTAACTATAATAGAGGGAGAAGAGAGTGTGGAAAACAATCAAGGTGTTAAAATATCCATTTAAAGAAAGTATGTAAAATTTCAGTTTTACGACGGGATAAAATTGATGTAGTAGGTTTTTCTTTCATATGAATAGAATATATACCAGTAAAGAAGTTTTTAATTTTTTTGATATGTATGAAATACCCAAATAATCGGGTTGGTTAGTGCATGAAAAGAAGAGAAATAAAAAATATAAAACAAGGAGTTTTCAAGTGATGATGTATTTGCTAGCAATTTTTCTTCCACCTGTAGCGGTATTATTTTGCGGAAAGCCATTTCAAGCAATAATAAATTTCATATTAACATTAATATTTTGGGTACCAGGAGTTATACATGCAATTTTTGTTGTACATGAAAAAAAAGCCGATCGGCGTTTGAAAAAACAAATTCAAGCATATGATGAGATTAATAGGAGAAATAGAAGGTAACCAGTTCGTGAAAATCTTTTTAAAAGAAAGGGGGAATTCTCCTCCTTTCTTTTTTATATGGTGTTTAAGTTTAAATTTTTGTGTAGCGGTAAGAATTTTTAATATAAGTATTATGATAATAACTTTTGGAATGTGCGTTTAATAAACCGTTGTAAATATTTTCTGGTACGTTAAAGAAATCATACATACCATTCTTAAGTTGAATTCTTAAAATCATAGATAAAGGATTATAGCCAACAGCAACTATACTTTTTGAGATAATGGGAGATAACTTCATCATTACGCAACTCCTTACTTTTCATTTTTGTTGATCTCTTGTAAATATTGGGATTGTGGTATTGAAATTGTAATAATTAAAGAGGTATTATACTTATATGCAATATATTAAATGTTCGTTATACGTAATTATAAGGAAGTTCACACGAAGTACATATCGTTGTGCTATTTTTATTTCACCTTTGATTTATAAATAAGAAAATATTGACCATTTGAAAAAAAGGTTTATTATTTATACGAGGTATTAAAAATTCACTTTTTACATTCTATGCTTGAAGGGGCAGCATTATTAGGAAAAATAGAAGTGAAAATAGCTTGTATAAGAAGTATTCTAAAAGTTATAATCTGTGAATTGGGAAAATATTGAATGCTCCAGGTCAATGTGCTTTCTGAATTAAATTTTTTAGAAAGTAACCTCAATATTTTCAAGTAAATCAACGGGAGAATTGAAAGGCAGGAGAAAGTAACATGTCAGAAAATTATCGTTCTCGAGAGGAGCGACGACAAGTTAAAAAGAAAAAACAGCCAGCTTCTAAAAATCAAAAACCAAAAGGTAAAACATCATTTTTTCGTAAGTTTTTAATTAGTTGTTTATTGCTTGGTATTATTGGTTTAGTGGCGGGGGTTGCTACCTTTTTCGTAATGATTAAGGACGCACCAAAACTTGAGAAAGCAAAACTTGTTAATCCGTTATCCTCAAAAATTTATGATAAAAATGGCGATTTGGTATATGAATATGGGAAAGAAAAAAGGACGAATGTAACGTATGATCAAATTCCTAAATTGGTAGAAAACGCCTTTTTAGCGACAGAAGATGCTCGTTTTTATGAGCATAGTGGCGTGGACTATAAAGGTACTGCACGTGCGGTGTTAGTTAGTCTTAAAGGAGATTATGGTTCTCAAGGTGGAAGTACGATAACGCAGCAGGTTATTAAGAATTACTTCTTATCTATGGATAAAACACCAAAGCGTAAGGCACAAGAAGTATACTTAGCGTATAAGCTAGAACAGCAGTATTCAAAACATGAAATATTAGAAATGTACTTAAATAAAATAAATCTAGGAAATCGTTCATATGGAATCGCAACGGCAGCGCAAAACTACTATGATAAAGAATTAAAAGAGTTAACATTGCCAGAGGTTGCGATGCTTGCAGGTTTACCGAAAGCACCAAACAATTACGATCCAACGAAACCAGAAAATGTTCAAAGGGCAACAGAAAGAAGAAATGTAGTTCTAGGCTTAATGAATCGACATGGTTTTATTACAAAAGAAGAAATGGAAAAAGCATCAAAAGTTCCAGTAACAGATGGACTTAAGCCAGCAACTGAACTACAAGCAATGCCACATACTGCATTTATGGATGCAGTAGTGAAAGAAGTAGAAAAGGAAATACCAGATGTAAATATTGGATCTGATGGTTTAGAAATTTATACAACATTAGACCCGAAAGCACAGCAATTAGCTGATAATATTTTGAATACAAATATTATTAATTATCCAAATGAGAAATTCCAAGGGGCTTTCACATTTATGGATACGAAAACAGGAGAAGTTCGTGCTATAGGTAGTGGACGCGGTGAAAATAAAGCAGTATTTAAAGGGCATAATATGGCGATTGAATTAGATCGTGCAGCTGGTTCGACAATGAAGCCAATCTATGATTATGGCCCTGCTATTGAATATTTAAAATGGGCTACATATCATCAAATTGATGATTCTCCATTTAAATACTCAACTGGACAAGAAGTTAGGAATGCAGACAGAAGTCATTTAGGCCCAATTACAATGCGTGAAGCATTAAAAATGTCGCGAAATGTTCCGGCAATTAAAACTGCAAAAGAAGTCGGAAGCAGTAAATCAAAAGACTTCTCCGAGAAATTAGGTATCCCATTAAAGAAAACACCGGATGAATCTACAGCTATTGGTACGAATGAAGTATCGCCAACTGAAATAGCAGGTGCTTATGCGGCGTTTGGTAATGATGGTAAGTATACGAAGCCACATTTCGTTAAGAAAGTAGTTTATCCAGATGGTAAGTCACAAAGCTTTGGACAAAAACCAAAACAAGTTATGTCAGATTATACAGCGTATATGATTACCGATATGCTTCGTTCTGTAGTTACGTCAGGTACTGGTACAGCAGCAAATATAAGTTCTTTAGATGTAGCTGGTAAAACAGGTACAACGAACTATGATCCAAGACAATTAGCGAAATATAACATTCCAGAAAGTGCAACTCGTGATAGTTGGTTTGCAGGTTATACGCCGCAATATACGATGGCAGTATGGACTGGATATATGAAAGATGGTAAAGAAGAGTATATTAGTAGTAAAAATACGAAAATTGCTCAGTTGATCTTTAAAGAAATGATGAGCGAGATGGCTACAGATAAATCACGCTTTAAAATGCCAAGTAGTGTTATTCAAGAAGGTAGTGAATTGCGTATAAAAGGTGAGAAACGTGATTCCTCTCCAAATACGAGCGTACCGGATACAACGGAACAACCAAAGCAAGATCAACAGCAAAAAACTGAAGAAGAGAAAAAGCAAGAAGAATTAAAGAAACAGGAAGAACAAAAGAAACAAGAAGAGCAAAGTAAGCAAGAAGAACAAAAGAAACAGGAAGAATTAAAGAAACAAGAAGAACAAAAGAAACAAAATGAACAAAATCAAGGAAATACAACACCGCCGAATAACGAAGGAAATCAAGGAAATACAACACCGCCGAATAACGGAGGAAATCAAGGAAATACAACACCGCCGAATAACGGAGGAAATCAAGGGAATACAACGCCGCCGAATAGCGGAGGAAATCAAGGGAATACAACGCCGCCAAATAGCGGAGGAGGCCAAGGGAATACAAACCCAACTCCACCAGCGACAACCCCACCGAATAGTGGTGGGAATGCAGGAGAGGTTCCTGTCAATAATGGACAATAAATAATGCATTTAAAAGCACCAAAGATACCGGGAAAAACGGTTTCTTTGGTGCTTTTTGTATTATAACGAGTTACATTATTTTTAAATGTTAAACGTACCATAGAAATTTTGAAAATAAATGGATGGAAAATGATAAAAGACTTGAGCTGGGGGGAGTGGAGCATAACTAGGGTGATAAAAGGTAGTACTACTTGGATGCGTACCATGATGCCAAAATGAGGGGGTGACTTGCCCCGGTAATTGGTATTGTTGCCAAGTTGCGGGAAGTTCAATGCCAACATCGGAACTTCCTGTATGGATGGCGGGAACGTGTATGGAGGGGACAGAAGGAACAGACGGAACAGACGGAACCGCAGCAGTTATTCTTAATGGTAGTTTCATGAAACGATCACTCCTAAGTTCAATAATAAAATAGTATATTCTTTTTGAATGTATAAAGGTACATATACAGGACTTTCGTTTAAAACATAAGTACAAAGTCGTAAGACCAATCTAGATTGGTAGTAGACCATTTATTAAGAAAAGATACGTCTATTTGCTGAGGGAAAAGAGATGGAGAAAATATAAAATAAAGATGTTAATCGCAATGTTTTACGTATTTATGGAGGTGTTTTTATGGAACGATTATGGACGAGATCATTTATTCAAATGACTTTCGCGATGTTATTTTTATTTACAGGGTTTTATTTACTTGTTCCAACGCTGCCTCTTTTTATTAAAGAGATTGGTGGAAATGAATCACAAGTTGGACTCATGATGGGAATATTTACAATAGCGGCAGTCGTAATACGTCCAATTATTGGAGGTATGTTAGATCTATATGGTAGGAGATCATTTATTATTTTCGGACTGATCTTTTTTGGAATAACGATGTATTCTTATAATTTAGCATCGTCTATTATTCTTTTAGCTTTTTTACGTGTAATTCACGGGATGACATGGGCTGTTTCTACAACAGCTGTAGGAACAGCAATAACTGATATTATTCCAGACTCACGACGCGGAGAAGGTATGGGCTGGTACGGGATGGCGATGACAATTGCAATGGCAATCGGCCCAATGATTGGATTATCGGTTGTACAAAATTATTCATTTCACGGCCTATTCTTGTTAGCAACTATTTTATCATTTATGGCAGTCGTATTATCGTTAATGACGAAAATGCCATTCACGCGACAAAAAGAAAAAGGTAAAATTCAGCTGTTTGAAAAATCCGTTTTATCAATTACAATTGTTGTTTTCTTTTTATCGTTTGCATATGGGGGTATTACAACGTTTTTACCGCTATTTGCATCATCCATTGAGGTGAATCCTGGAACGTTCTTTCTTGTATATGCAATTGCTTTAACCATTGTAAGACCAATTTTAGGTAAATTATTAGATAAATATGGAGAAGTATTTATCATACTCCCAGCGCTATGTATTACCATTTTAGCTATAGTTGTATTAACTATTTCAAATAGTTTAATGGGTGTAATTATCGCGGCGGCATTATACGGTGTTGGATTCGGTTCAGCACAGCCTGCTTTGCAAGCAGCGATGCTTACAATTGTTTCTCCGAGTAAAAGAGGAGTTGCTAATGCTTCATTCTTTACTGCATTTGATTTAGGTATTGGATTAGGTGCAATTTTACTTGGATTTGTTTCACAAATATTTGGTTACCGTATTTTATTCACGGGTAGTGCAATTTCAGGATTAATAGCTTTGGTTATATTTGTGATTTTTGTGAAGCAGCGATTAGGAAAAAGGGATTTTGCCTAATCAGTAGGAGCAGAGATGAAAATTTCACTTGATCATGATACTCTACAATGGTTTAAGGAAGAATTGCTTAAAAAGCATGATGAATCTATTTGATTTACTGTAAGATACGGAGGATACAATTAGCGAAATAGTGTCGATTGAGAAAGATGGTATATTGTTTTTTGGATGTTGATGAACTTTGGTACTTCCAAAACTATAATTTCGTTGTTAGCTATCGTAAAGAAACGAAAGAAAATTAATTTAATTATGTAAAATAATAACTTTACTAAAAATGAATAAGTTTTATATAAGAATTATATTTATGGGATAGTGAAATAAATATTATATAAAAACGAGCTGTATATGTGTACAGCTCGTTTTTTCTATTTCACAAATAATTTTGGGAGAATGATATATTTGGCGGGATTACATGAATCATCTTTATATTTTGTTTTGAAAATAAATATAAAGAAGTCTGTCCTTTCTTTCAAAAATATGAAAACTATTTTTAAAAAGTGCTATTGTTACATCGGTAAAAGTATAGGAAACTTATCATTATAAAATAAATTGAAATCTTCTAAAAACTCTGATACATTGAAATAGAAATGTAGTTTCACAGTTTTGTAAAGGCTTACAGTTATGTGCACGAAGATCTATTAGGATTGGAGGAAATAATGATGAAAGCTGAAGAAAAATTTTCCCCGGGATTAGATGGTATAGTAGCAGCGGAGACGAAGATTTCGTTTCTCGACACAGTAAAAGGTGAAATTGTAATTCAAGGGTATGATTTAATTGAACTCTCAAAAACAAAAGAGTATTTAGACATTGTGCACCTTTTATTGGAAGAACATCTACCAAATGAAGATGAAAAAGCAACACTTGAAAAGAAATTAAAAGAAGAATACGAGGTACCAGAAGGTGTATTCAACGTCCTAAAGGCATTACCTAAAGAAACACACCCTATGGATGGGTTACGTACAGGTGTGTCCGCATTAGCTGGTTACGATAATGATATCGAAAACCGCTCTTTAGAAGTGAATAAAAGCCGAGGGTACAAGCTATTAAGTAAAGTACCGAACATTGTAGCAAATAGCTATCATATTTTAAATAATGAGGATCCAATTGAACCTCTTAAGGAATTATCATATAGCGCGAATTTCTTCTATATGTTAACAGGTAAAAAACCAACTGAACTTGAGGAGAAGATCTTTGATCGTTCCCTTGTTTTATATAGTGAACATGAAATGCCAAACTCTACATTTACAGCGCGCGTTATTGCATCTACGCAATCCGACTTATATGGTGCTCTAACAGGTGCAGTTGCATCACTAAAAGGAAGCTTACATGGCGGTGCAAATGAAGCGGTTATGTACATGCTTTTAGAAGCTGGTAATGTTGAGAAGTTTGAAGAGTTGTTACAGAAGAAATTATATAACAAAGAAAAAATTATGGGCTTTGGACACCGTGTTTATATGAAGAAAATGGATCCAAGAGCACTTATGATGAAGGAAGCTTTAAAGCAGTTATGTGATGTAAAAGGTGATTATACACTATATGAAATGTGTGAAGCTGGAGAAAAGATTATGGAGAAGGAGAAAGGAATTTATCCGAACCTTGATTATTATGCAGCTCCAGTATATTGGATGCTTGGTATTCCAATTCAACTTTACACACCAATCTTCTTTAGCTCTAGAACAGTAGGACTATGTGCGCACGTGATTGAGCAACATGCAAATAATCGATTGTTCCGTCCACGTGTAAATTATATTGGCGAGCGACATGTGCTTAGTAAATAAGAACAACTGGGGAGTTGTTAGCGCCGCCCGCCAGATGGGTGTTTGACCGACACCCATCATTAATAATAACGAATTTTCGACAGAAAGGGAAGATTAGCATGATTAAAACAAATGAAATTAAACAAAAAGATGCATTATTAGAAGAAATTACGGATTATGTATTAAATAAAGAGGTTACTAGTGCAGAAGCATTTAGTACTGCTCGCTATGTATTATTAGATACACTTGGATGCGGAATTTTAGCACTTCAATATCCAGAGTGTACGAAATTATTAGGACCAGTTGTACCAGGAACAATCGTGCCAAACGGTACACGTGTACCAGGAACGTCTTACGTACTAGATCCAGTGAAAGGTGCATTCAATATTGGATGTATGATCCGTTGGTTAGACTATAACGATACTTGGCTTGCAGCAGAATGGGGACATCCATCTGATAACTTAGGCGGAATTTTAGCAGTTGCAGATTATATTAGCCGTGTTCGTATTTCAGAAGGAAAAGAACCGTTAAAAGTACGTGAAGTATTAGAAATGATGATTAAAGCTCATGAAATTCAAGGTGTACTTGCTTTAGAAAACAGCTTAAACCGTGTTGGTCTTGACCACGTATTATATGTAAAAGTAGCAACAACTGCTGTAGTTGCGAAAATGCTTGGTGGAACACGTGAAGAAATCTTTAATGCATTATCACATGCGTGGATTGATAATTCTAGTCTTCGTACATATCGTCATGCTCCAAATACAGGATCACGTAAATCATGGGCAGCAGGTGACGCAACGAGCCGCGGTGTTCATCTTGCAATGACTGCTCTAAAAGGTGAAATGGGTTACCCTACAGCATTATCTGCACCAGGATGGGGATTCCAAGATGTATTATTCAATAAACAAGAATTAAAATTAGCTAGACCATTAGAGTCTTATGTAATGGAAAATGTATTATTCAAAGTTTCATATCCAGCAGAATTCCATGCACAAACAGCTGCAGAATGTGCTGTGAAATTACATCCGGAAATTAAAGGAAGATTAGATGAAATTGACCGTATTACAATTACAACTCATGAATCAGCAATTCGTATTATTGATAAAGAAGGTCCATTAAATAACCCAGCTGATCGTGATCATTGCTTACAATACATTACGGCAATTGGTTTATTAAAAGGAGATATCGTTGCGGACGATTACGAGGATGCAGTAGCAAATGATCCACGTGTAGATGAATTACGTAATAAGATGGTTGTTGTTGAAAACAAACAGTACAGTTTAGATTACCTTGACCCGAACAAGCGCTCAATCGCCAACGCTGTTCAAGTTCATTTCAAGGATGGCACTGTAACAGAGAGCGTGGAATGTGAATATCCACTTGGTCACCGTTTCCGTAGAGACGAAGCGATTCCAAAAGTTGTTCAAAAATTCACTGCGAATATGGCAGGTCATTATTCTAATAAACAACAAGAACAAATTCATGAAGTTTGTTTAAATGAAGAAAAACTAGAAAATATGAATGTAAACGAATTTGTAGATTTATTCTTAATTTAATAATAGGGGGAATCTAGAATGGCTTGGGTTGTGGATAAACAGTCAACACAAGAAGAGCTTGCGAATCGCTTCCGAGCTTTAGTAGAAGCAAATGAAATTTTACAAATTCCAGGTGCTCATGATGCAATGGCAGCTCTTGTTGCGAAAAATACAGGTTTTTCAGCTCTTTATTTATCCGGAGCTGCTTATACTGCAAGCAAAGGGCTACCAGATTTAGGAATCGTGACGTCTACTGAAGTAGCAGAGAGAGCAAGAGATTTAGTAAGAGCTACAGATTTACCTGTTCTTGTTGACATTGATACAGGGTTTGGTGGTGTATTAAATGTAGCGAGAACCGCTGTAGAAATGGTGGAAGCGAAAGTAGCAGCTGTCCAAATTGAAGATCAGCAATTACCAAAGAAATGTGGCCATTTAAATGGTAAGAAACTCGTTACGACAGAAGAATTAGTTCAAAAAATTAAAGCGATTAAAGAAGTTGCACCGAGCTTATATATTGTAGCGCGCACAGATGCTCGTGGTGTAGAAGGATTAGATGAAGCAATTGAAAGAGCGAATGCATATGTAAAAGCAGGTGCAGACGCAATTTTCCCAGAAGCGCTACAATCAGAAGAGGAATTCCGTCTATTTAATAGCAAGGTAAATGCACCTTTATTAGCGAATATGACTGAATTCGGAAAAACACCGTATTATAGTGCAGAAGAATTTGCGAATATGGGCTTCCAAATGGTTATTTATCCTGTAACTTCACTTCGCGTTGCAGCGAAAGCGTATGAAAATGTGTTTACTTTAATTAAGGAAACAGGTTCTCAAAAAGATGCACTTTCCAATATGCAAACGAGAAGTGAGTTATATGAAACAATTTCATATCATGACTTTGAAGAGTTAGATACTGGTATTGCAAAAACAGTATTATCAGAAGATCAATAGATAAAACAGCGAAGGCGATGAAAATACATCTTTGGCAAAATAAAATGCTTGATGTGAAAAATCATCGTCTTCTATTTTCAAAAAAGATATTCCACTCATCGTAGACGAGCATAAGCAAAAAGCTATGAAAGCCGAATGATAGGGGGATACATATGGAGAAAACGAAGTTACCATGGGATGAATTTTTTTCACTCAAAAAAGATGTAAATCATACGTACTATACACCAGAAGATTTTTCAGGTGATGAGGAATTAATCGCAAAAACAACGGAACAATTTGTTAAACAAGAAATTGTTCCACAAATGGAGAACATTGAACAACATAACTATAAAGTTTCTCGTCAATTATTTGAAAAGGCTGGGGAACTTGGATTATTAAGTATCGAGGTCCCAGAAGAATACGGCGGGTTTGAGTTAGGAAAGGCAGTTTCAGGACTAGTAGCAGAAAAAATGGGATACGCTGGTGCATTTAGCGTTTCATTTAATATACACGCTGGTGTAGGTACATTGCCTTACATATATTACGGAACGAAAGAACAAAAAGAAAAATATTTGCCGAAAATTGCGTCTGGAGAATGGATTGGTGCTTATGCTTTAACTGAGCCAAATGCTGGTTCTGATGCTTTAAGTGCAAAAACGAGTGCAGTATTAAATGAAGATGGTACTGCTTGGAAGCTGAATGGTGAGAAGCAGTGGATTACAAATGCTCATATGGCAGATGTATACGTTGTTTTTGCAAAGACAAATAAAGGAATGACAGCGTTTATTGTCGAAAGAACATGTGAAGGTGTATCCATTGGATTAGAAGAAAAGAAAATGGGCATTAAAGGTTCTTCAACAGCGACTCTTATTTTAGAAGATGTTGTCATCCCTGCAGAAAATGTTTTAGGGGAAGTTGGGAAAGGGCATCACGTAGCTCTTAATATTCTTAACTTTGCTAGACTAAAACTTGCTTTTGGAAATATTGGAACAGCAAAGCAAGCAATTGGATTGTCCGTTCAATACGGAAAAGAACGCAAACAGTTCCAAACGGAATTAGTAGACTTTACGATGATTCAAGAGAAAATTGCAAATATGATCATTGCTACCTATGGAGCAGAAAGTGCAGCGTATCGTACAGCAGGTGTAATTGATGAGGCAATTCATGAGAGTGATGAGGATCTTATGAAGAAAATGTCTCAATTTGCAATTGAATGTGCACTAAATAAAGTAAATGCTTCTGAAACACTTGGTCACATCGTAGATGAAGCTGTACAAATTCATGGTGGATACGGTTATATGCAAGAATACGAAGTAGAACGTTTATATCGTGATGCTCGAATTAGTCGTATTTTTGAAGGAACGAATGAAATTAACAGATTAACAGTTGCCAAAATGTTAATGAAACAAATGGAACAAATTGAAGATACTGAAGTAGAGATTGATGTAGCAAATGTCGAAAGAAACCATCGTTACATTTTATTAGCGAAAAAATTGTTGAAACAATCTTTGAAAACGCTCTCTAAAACTCCAGGGTTAAAAATTGATCAAGAGCAAGAATATTCACGTGTAGTATCAAATATGTTAACGGACGTGTACGTCATGGAATCAGCATTTTTACGTACGAGTAAAGCGATTAGTAAAAATGGTGAAGAGAAAGAACGTACGAAACAAATGATAACTGACGTTATTTGTGAAGAAGGCTATCGTAAAGTAGAAGAAGCGGCGATTTCTATACTTTCAGCGGCTGTTACAGAAGAACAAGATAGACACGTAATTTTAGCTGAAATTCGTCAATTATTAGTACCTTTATACACGAACGTATTTACAAAAAAGAGAGAAGTTGCGAAAGCTATTATAAATCGCGGAAAGTATATTGTGTAAATAGGAGGAAAGCGATATGAAAAAGATTGGTTTTATCGGCTTAGGTAACATGGGTCTTCCAATGTCTAAAAATTTAGTTAAATCAAGTTACACAGTATATGGAGTGGATTTAAATAAAGAGGCCGAAGCTTCCTTTGAAAAAGAAGGAGGAATTATCGGCTTATCAATCTCAAAATTAGCAGAGACATGCGATGTGATTTTTACAAGTTTACCTTCACCTCGTGCTGTTGAAGCGGTATATTTTGGAGAAGAAGGATTATTTGAAAATAGCCACTCGAATGTCATTTTAATTGATACAAGTACAGTATCTCCACAGTTAAACAAACAGTTGGAGGAGTCGGCGAAGGAAAAGAAAGTAGACTTTTTAGCAGCACCTGTTAGTGGTGGTGTAATTGGGGCAGAAAATCGTACTTTAACATTTATGGTTGGTGGATCAAAAGAGGTATATGATAAAACTGAATCTATCATGGAAGTGTTAGGAGCGAATATTTTCCACGTTAGCGAGCAAATTGATAGTGGTACAACGGTTAAATTAATTAATAATCTATTAATTGGTTTTTATACAGCTGGTGTGAGTGAAGCTTTAACATTAGCGAAAAAGAACAATATGGATTTAGATAAAATGTTTGATATTTTAAATGTAAGTTACGGTCAAAGTAGAATTTATGAGCGTAATTATAAAAGTTTCATTGCATCAGAAAACTACGAGCCAGGTTTTACTGTAAATCTATTAAAAAAAGATTTAGGCTTTGCGGTTGATTTAGCGAAAGAAAGTGAACTCCACTTACCAGTAAGTGAAATGCTATTAAACGTATATGAAGAAGCAAGTGAAGCAGGATATGGTGAAAACGATATGGCTGCTTTATATAAGAAAGTTAGTGAACAATTAATTTCTAATCAAAAATAATAGACTTATAAACATCATAAAAAAGGAGAGAATATAATGATTACAACTGAAATTAAACGAGTAAAAAATCATATTAATGGTGAGTGGGTAGAATCTACTGGTACAGAAGTAGAAGCAGTTCCAAATCCGGCAACTGGAAAAATTATCGCTTACGTTCCACTATCTCCGAAAGAAGATGTTGAAAAAGCTGTTGAAGCGGCAAAAGCAGCTTACGAAACATGGTCTAAAGTACCAGTTCCGAATCGTTCAAGACAATTGTATAAATATTTACAGCTTTTACAAGAAAACAAAGAAGAGCTTGCAAAAATCATTACGCTAGAAAATGGTAAAACATTAACGGATGCAACTGGTGAAGTACAGCGTGGTATTGAAGCAGTAGAACTGGCAACATCTACGCCAAATTTAATGATGGGACAAGCTCTACCGAATATTGCTAGCGGCATTGATGGATCGATTTGGCGCTACCCAATTGGGGTTGTTGCTGGTATTACACCGTTCAACTTCCCAATGATGATTCCATTATGGATGTTCCCACTTGCAATTGCTTGTGGTAATACGTTCGTATTAAAAACATCGGAAAGAACGCCACTTTTAGCAGAGCGACTTGTAGAGTTATTCTATGAAGCTGGTTTTCCAAAGGGAGTATTAAACTTAGTACAAGGTGGAAAAGATGTTGTAAATAGTATTTTAGAAAGTAAAGATATTCAAGCTGTTTCATTCGTTGGCTCTGAGCCAGTAGCTCGTTACGTATATGAAACAGGTACGAAGCACGGAAAACGTGTGCAAGCATTAGCTGGTGCGAAAAACCATGCAATTGTAATGCCAGATTGCAACCTTGAGAAAACAGTACAAGGTGTAATTGGATCTGCATTTGCAAGTAGTGGAGAGCGCTGCATGGCATGCTCTGTTGTAGCGGTAGTAGATGAAATTGCTGATGAATTCATCGACGTACTAGTAGCAGAGACGAAGAAGCTAAAAGTAGGCGATGGTTTCCACAAAGATAATTATGTTGGTCCATTAATCCGTGAATCTCATAAAGAACGTGTGTTAGGCTATATTAATAGCGGTGTAGCTGATGGGGCAACTTTATTAGTAGATGGTCGCAAAATTAATGAAGAAGTTGGAGAAGGTTACTTTGTTGGTGCAACAATCTTTGATGATGTAAATCAAGAAATGAAAATTTGGCAAGATGAGATTTTTGCTCCTGTATTAAGCATTGTACGAGTTAAAGATTTAGAAGAAGGTATCAAACTGACAAATCAATCTAAATTCGCAAATGGTGCGGTTATTTATACGTCAAATGGTAAACATGCACAAACGTTCCGTGATAACATTGATGCTGGTATGATCGGTGTAAACGTAAACGTTCCAGCGCCAATGGCATTCTTCGCATTTGCAGGAAATAAAGCTTCCTTCTTTGGTGATTTAGGTACAAATGGTACAGATGGCGTTCAATTCTATACACGTAAAAAGGTTGTAACTGAGCGCTGGTTTTAATAAAGAATAAATAGCTAAATCAGTTATTAAATGAAAAACACCACACTGTAGATGTGGTGTTTTTCGTCTTGTTAATTACTTTTTTCAAAAGCTAGTTTAATGCCAAAACCAATTAAGACGATTCCTGTCAACCCTTGAATATAACGTTGCGTCTTCGGTTTTTTCATAAAAGCACTAATTTTATCAATTAAAAATATATAAAAAGCGAACCAAATAACTGTTAAAACGAGGTAAGTAAGGCCCATTACGAGAAGTTGGATAAGTGTATTATGATTTGGATTTAAAAATTGCGGTAAAAATGTTAAAAAGAAGACTGCGACTTTAGGGTTTAATAAATTCGTAAGAAACCCTTGGCGAAAGCAAGAAGTGTGTTCGTCTTCATTATTCAAAGAAATATCGTTCGTATCAACGCCTTCTTTATTTCTTACTGCTAAAAGGGCTTTAATACCAATATAAATTAAATATAGAGCTCCAACGTACTTGAAAATAGAAAATAAAAGAGCTGACTTTACAATAAGTGCGGAAAGTCCGATTACAGCTGCTAATGTATGAATCAATAGTGCAACACATGTACCGAACACTGTTTTTACTCCACCCGCCTTACCAGCAACTAATGTGTTTTTCGTAGCCATTGCAGTATCAGGGCCGGGTAAAATAATAAGACAAATAGACATAATGATGAAAAGAAAATAATTTTCAATCATAGTCGCTCCTCCTTTTTATTTTTAGAATATTTGATTAAAATTAGTGTAGCACACATGCCGATTTAATAAAATTAAATTTTATTAAAAAATATTAAATAATAAAAAGGCTATATAGTCATGTAATTACACGACTATATAGCCTCAGTTTTATCCCGCATGAACGGGCGATTGGTGAGGGCGAATAATAAGCAGGCGATGAACCTCCGCTTATTAAAGTTTCACTTTATGCATTAAGTAAGTTAAAGAATCGATTTACATCTTCTTCTGAAACATCACTTAACTGTTTATATTGATAATTCGGATTTTGATCCTTATCAACGACAATGGAACGTACCCCTTCGAAGAAATCTTCATGCCTCATAAAATTTTTAGCAAGTATAAGATCCGTTGCGAAACAGTCTTCAACTGATTTTCCTTCTCCGTCAATAAGTTGCTTTAATGTTACTTTTAAGGAGATAGGAGATTTAGATAATAATATTTCTTTTGTTTTTAAAGCGAAAGGATCGTGTTCGTTCTCTAACGATTGGATAATTTCTTCAATTGTATCGAATGTAAAGTGAGTATTAATTTCTTCTAATGAAGTAGCGAGTTCGCTTTCTAGGTTAGGAGTAGATGTAAATGTTTGAATAACAGCTTTTAAACGAGTATGTACATCTTCAGCATGCCAATTTACATTATTAAGTTCGGCTAGAAAAGCAGGTAATGAATCAGAAGTCATAAAGTAATCAGCAGCATGAATAAATAATACGTCAGGAGCCTTTAAAATGGATGCTGTTAAAGCAACGTAACGACCTGAATATCCAGGTGCTTTGTTTAAGAAATATGCAGCACCGACGTCTGGGAAGAAGCCGATGTTCATCTCAGGCATTGCCCATTTTGTACGCTCTGTAACAATTCGATATTTCGCACCATTTGTAAGACCGACACCACCGCCCATTACAATACCATCTAAACAAGCGATAATCGGTTTTTTATATTGATAAATGTAAGTGTCAATTTCATACTCTTCCTCAAAAAAACGTTCTGCATGCTGTAAGGCAACTTCGTTTGAACGTGCTTCGTAAAGTGTTTTAATGTCACCACCTGCGCAAAATCCTTTTGTGCCAGCTCCTTTTAATACGATAACGGCAATACGCTCATCGTGCTCCCACTCTTTAAGTTTTTGTCCAATGGGCTGTAACATATCATAGGATAAAGAGTTAAGTGCTTTTGGACGGTTTAAAGTAATTGATGCAACACCGTTTTCACTAACAGAAAATAAAACGTGTTCAGTCATGATTCATCCTCCTTTACATATCTTCTTATTCTTAATTCTTTATATGTAGTGAAATGTCCTCTATAAATTTTGTCTAAAGTTGACGGTATGTGTTAAAATGGCCACCGCATATTTTGACGAGTAATATTTGCAGGATTTCGGAGATTGAAGATGAATATTACAACATTACTGTAAGAGTAAATATTTGAAGTCATGGTGATAAAAGCGCTATTATATATGTGTAAAATGTGTATAGTTACTCCAAAATAAAATTGTTGAAATAAAAAGAATGGTTTGCATGTTAATTAGAAATAGGGGAAGGAGAAATCGGAATGCCAGGACCTTTACTATTATCGGTTATTATTTTGTCTTCGTTAATCATAGGGATAGCTCAGTATTTTCATCACACAGATACGACAGAAGAAGTGAAGGATAAAGTACGTCTCGTATTTCCGATTTTTATAATTTCTATTTCCTTTTGCATTCTATTAAATAAGGATGGATACATTGTTGCTGTATTTTCATTTTTTGTAGCAATCGTTTTAATTACAGTTTTATATTATGTAATGAAGGACTTTATACAAAAATAAAGATGCTGTAATAGGCATTTTTATTTTAAGAATATATAAAATTTCACATACCGTATTTTACATAAATACATAAAACATCTCATAATAGAAAAGTACTTACTTTGTCGTGTATGTACTTGTCAATCTTGCATAGCCACTATACTATTAAAATGTAGAGATTATAAAAAGGGGTTGTATCTATCATGAAATTTGAGATGCACACAAAAATTATTTCAAATGAAAAAGAAGTAAGATTACATATAGAAGAAAACATATTTCAATTAATTTTGGATGGCTATCACTTATTTACGGTGCAAGAAATATTACCTTTATATAAATCAAATGAAGAAAGAATTGGTAGTGCAATGATACAAAAGTTAGAGTGGGAGAACGGAACAACTACGGTAACCTATCAACTCGTATCACTAAAATCAGTAAATTAAAGGAGAAGGAAATCATGAAGTTATTCCATACAGCGGATTGGCATTTAGGTAAGCTTGTTCATGGCGTATATATGACTGAAGATCAAAAAATTGTATTAGATCAGTTTGTACAAGCTGTTGAAGAAGAAAAGCCAGATGCCGTAATTATTGCCGGGGATTTATATGACAGAGCAATTCCACCGACAGAAGCAGTAGACTTATTAAATGATGTGCTGCAAAAAATAGTTATAGATTTACAAACACCAGTTATTGCGGTAGCTGGAAACCATGATAGTCCAGATCGTATCCATTTTGGAAGTAATTTAATGAAGAAACAGGGATTACATATTGTAGGACAATTTCAATTCCCATATGAACCTGTTGTATTAAATGATGAATATGGAGAGGTTCATTTCCATCTCGTTCCGTATGCAGATCCAAGTATAGTTAGACATATATTGAAAAACGAAGACGTACGTTCTCATGATGATGCGATGCGTATTTTTATGAATGAGCTTTCTGAAACGATCGATAAAGAGGCTAGACATGTATTTGTTGGACATGCATTTGTAACTTCTTCCGGAGAAGCAGAGGAGAATACAAGTGATGCGGAACGACCACTTTCAATTGGTGGTGCTGAATATGTAAATAGTCATTATTTTGATAAGTTTCACTACACAGCGCTTGGGCATCTACATCAAGCGCATTTCGTACGTAATGAGACAATTCGATATTCAGGTTCGCCACTTGCATACTCTATTTCTGAAGAAAAACATAAAAAAGGATATTACATTGTGGAGCTGGACGAGAAAGGTGAAGCAACAATTGAAAAAAGGCTACTTTCACCACGTCGTAAAATGCGAACAGTAGAAGCGGAAATAGATGATTTATTACAGCATTCAATAAGTGAAGATTACGTATTTGTTAAATTATTAGATGAAAATCCTGTCTTACAGCCGATGGAGAAAATACGCTCTGTATATCCAAATGCAATGCACGTTGAAAGAGCAATTCAAAGGCGAGAGCTTACAGATACAAATGAAGTAACTGTTTCAAGGCATAAAACGGATGATTTATCTCTATTAAAGGCTTTTTATAAAGAAATGAAGGGCTTAGATTTATCTGAAGAGAAAGAACGTCTATTTATTGAAGTTTTACAAACAGTGCAAGAACGGGAAGGTGAACGAGGATGAGACCGATTCAGCTTATTATGACGGCATTTGGCCCATATAAACAGAAAGAAGTAATCGATTTTGATGATCTTGGAGAGCATCGTATTTTCGCCATTTCTGGGAATACTGGAGCTGGAAAGACAACGATTTTTGATGCGATTTGTTATGTGTTGTATGGTGAGGCTAGTGGAGAAGAACGTAGTGATACGAGTATGCTTCGAAGTCAATTTGCTGATGATAATGTGTATACAAGTGCCGAACTAACCTTCCAGCTAAAAGGGAAACGCTATGAAATAAAACGACAACTGGGTCATAAAAAACAAGGGAATAAGACGATTACAGGGCATGCAGTAGAGTTATACGAAATTATTGATGGAGAAAAGGTACCAGCTGTAGATCGTTTTCATGTAACGGATGTAAATAACAAAGTGGAAGATTTAATTGGTTTAAGCAAACATCAATTTAGCCAAATTGTTATGTTACCACAAGGAGAATTCCGAAAACTATTAACATCTGAGACAGAAAACAAAGAAGAGATCTTACGTCGTATTTTTAAAACAGATCGTTATAAATTAATGCGTGAGTTACTTGATCAAAAACGAAAACAATGGAAAGACATTCTGCAAGAAAAACAAAAAGAACGAGAACTATATTTCCGTAATGTTTTTAAATTACCAGTACGTGATGGAGCATTATTAGAAACTTTAGTAGAGCAGGAGCATGTGAATACACATCAAGTAGTAGAGGCACTAGAGCAAGAAACAACTTGGTACGAAGCGGAAGTTGATCAATTGCAAGTAGAACAAGATGCTCAAACGAAGCAATTGAAGGATGCAGAAACACGTTTTCATGCAGCAAAATCTGTAAATGAGAAATTTATAGATTTACAGCAAAAGAATGAGAGATATAACACATTACAAGAAAACCGTACAGTCGTTGAAATGAAAGAGAACTCTTTTAAACGTGCGGAACAAGCGAAGCGTTTATTGCCATTTGAGCAATGGTATGAGGAAGCAATGCAAAATGAGCAGAAAGCTGAAAGTTTGTTAAAACAGATAAACGTAAAAAAAGAACATATACTAAACAATTTTGAGCTTGCTCAGGAGAAATATGAAGCAATAAAGAATAAAGAATCGGAACGAGAAGATGCTAAAAAACTTGTTCAAAGATTAGAAGAGTTACAACCAATTATTGCATCATTAACTGAAAAAAAGTTGGATTTACAAAATGCTGAAATTCAAATAGGGAAATTTAAAGAAAGTATGCAAAAGTTCGATCAAGTACTAGAAGAGCATATAAATCAAAAACAGAAAATGTCCGGTGAATTACAGCAATTAGAACAAGCACTTGAGCAATATGTAAATAAAGTAGAAGAACTAACAAATATGCGAGAAGATGCAAAGGTTTTAAAGCAAGCATATGATGTTTGGCAAGAAAAACAAAAATTCGAGCAAGAAAAAGAAGCCGCATTTACTAAGATGCAAGAGGCGGTTCGTGCGTATGAAAATATGGAACGCCGCTGGTTAAGTGAACAAGCAGGTATATTAGCACTTCATTTACATGATGGTGAATCTTGCCCAGTATGTGGTAGTACGAATCACCCGAAAAAAGCGACAGAGCAAAGTGATGCAATTGATGAAAAAGAGTTAAACGATTTAAGAGAAAAGAAGAACGTTGCTGAAAAATTACATGTTCAAGTAGAGGAGAAATGGAATTTTTATCGACTACAATATGAACAAGTGATAGAAGAAGTCATGAAGCGGGGGTACCACTCAGAACAATTAGTTGAAACATACAGTGCGCTCGTTCAAAAAGGAAAACAATTAGCAGCAGAAGTGAATACGTTAAAAGAAAGCGAAGAGAGACGTAAACAAATTGCTGTGAATATAAAAAGCATAGAAGAAAAAGTAGATGAACTTCAGAAACAAAAGCGTGAAGTAGAAACTATGCAACACCGTACAGAAATGGAGTGCATGCAACTTCGTACGTCATATGAACATGATAAGCAAAATATTCCAGATAACTTACAAACAGTTCAAGCTTGGAAAGTACAGTTTGACCAAGCAACGCAACAACTCAGATTAATGGAAGAGGAATGGAAGAAAGTACAAGAAGCATATCAACATTGGCAAAATGAGCATATACGTATTCAAGCAGAACATGAAAGTGCTTCTAATCAATACGAAAGTATAAAAGCGAAGAAAGAAGAGACTTTCACCCGCTTTATGAAAGAGCTAGAACAGAGCGGATTTACAGATCAATCTACGTATAAAGAAGCTAAGTTAAATGATGCTGAGATGGAAATGTTACAAAAAGAAATTCAAAGTTACTATTCATCTCTTGAAGTACTTGCAAAGCAAATCGAAGAGTTACATGCTGAATTGAAAGATAAACAGTATATGGATATTACTTCGTTAGGTGAACACATACAAGAATTAGAAATTAATCTTGATATAATTAAAGAAAAACGTCAACGCGCGCAAAATGCTGTAGCATATATTTCTGATTTACATGAAAATATTAGACGTATTGATGAACAAATTCATGAAGAAGAAAAAGCATTCCAAGAACTTATTGATTTATATGAAGTAATGAAAGGTGATAACGAAAGCCGTATATCATTTGAACGTTACATCTTAATTGAGTATTTAGAACAAATTGTTCAAATCGCAAATGAGCGACTACGTAAATTATCAAATGGACAATTTTATTTAAAACGAAGTGAACGAATTGAAAAGAGAAATCGTCAAAGTGGATTAGGCTTAGATGTATACGACGCATACACTGGCCAAACACGCGATGTAAAAACATTATCTGGCGGTGAGAAATTTAATGCATCGCTTTGCTTAGCACTTGGAATGGCAGACGTAATTCAAGCGTATGAAGGTGGTATTTCCATCGAAACGATGTTTATCGATGAAGGATTCGGTTCATTAGATGAGGAGTCATTAACAAAAGCGGTTGACGCTTTAATTGACTTACAAAAATCAGGCCGATTTATCGGTGTTATTTCACACGTTCAAGAGCTGAAAAACGCAATGCCAGCTGTATTAGAAGTAACGAAGCAGAAGGATGGGTGTAGTCAGACGAGGTTTGTGGTGAAGTAAGTTTGGAAAACAGAGTAGGAACCCATTTGGTACCTTTAGTGCAGTTTATATAATTAACAAAACGTCGTCTCTTCACAATTGAGGCGACGTTTTGTTTTACTATATATTTATGAATTATCGGAAGATGGCGGTGTATTTGCCAAACGGTTATAAGCCTTAAAAGCTGAAATTGCCGAGATAACACCACCTGCTAAAAATAAAGTTGATCCGCCAACTAAAATGATCCGACTGACATATGTCTCACGTGCTTCTTCGACTTGTTCTTGTGACGTTGTAGGCATATGAAATCCTCCTTTACATAATTGCTTTGTAAATAGTATATACAAACGCCTAAAATATGTTAAAATCACTGGATAGTTTTAAAGAGAAGATAATAGGTGGAGTATCAACTTAGAATATAAGTGGTTTAATAAATCTTCATTATAAATTTATGTAAACTTCACATACAGCACATATTAAAATTGTATTATGTATATGTGCCAAATAAATAAAGTGAATAATAGTAAGTTCTATTTTTGGAAATTGAAAATCCTATTATTTTTATATAAAGGTCTTGATTAGGAATTTTTAGTTTTGGAAATGGTTCTTAATAAAAAGGAATTCATATAAAAGGGGAATGTCTTATGACAACATATACGAGTGAGATGAAGAAAACTTTAGTTTCAGAAGAAGATGTAGATATTTTAAAAATTATGGCGCATCCAATCCGATTACAAATTGTGAATGAATTAAGCACAAGAAAAACGTGTAACGTAACACAATTAACAGAATTGCTAAATATTCCACAATCGACTGTTTCGCAACATTTATCAAAAATGAAAGGTAAAGTGTTACGAGCAGAGAGAAGGGGTTTAGAAATTTATTATCACATTAATAACTTAAAAGCGAGCAAGATTGTTAGTGTTTTAGGATATATAAATTAATGAAGTACTACAATATAAAATAGCCTCTGCTGCTAGGCAGGGGCTATTTTATATTGTTTTATGTACTTGCATTTAAAATTTTATAGTTTTTATGATTTACAATTGTTCGATCAAATTCAAAAGTACCACCGCTTACATTTGTAATTTCAACTAAGACCGATTCAGTATAAAGTTTTAGTACAGATCCTGTAATCTTTAAATTATTTCTTTGAAAAAGTATAGTATCCCCTACGTTTGCTTTCATAGTACCCCCTCATTAAAGACAGAAATATTTTTTTATTATATATATTAAACCACGGATAGATATATTAGTGAATATTTAGTTTTGTTTATCAATAAAATATTTCTTGTCTAATAAAATAGTATAGAGTACTCCTATGTTAAAAGTTATATTTTATTGAAGTTTATTATATGCATTCTAAATTGTTTCAGCATTAGCGAAACAACATCTCTATGTAAATACTGCAGCTTAAAAAGCATTTTGTTGTATTTCGTCCTTCGTATTCTGTAACTGATTCCATGTTTTTGACGCTCTAGCTTGTAAGTGCTTACATAAACAGAAACATTTTATACAATGAGGGTGTTAAATCAAATGAGGTGGTCAAAATGAACATTAAAAAAGCAAATTTGGCGTATGGCATTGAAATAGAAAGAGGAGGCGGGATAATATGAAAAAATCAAATGTAAATCCATGGCTTGTTGTCCTTGGCACAGTCATTGTACAAATGGGGCTTGGAACGATATATACATGGAGTTTATTCAATCAGCCTTTAGTAAGTAAATACGGTTGGAGTCTGAATGCGGTTGCTATAACTTTCTCAATTACTAGTCTTTCTTTAGCATTTTCAACGTTGTTTGCGAGTAAATTGCAAGAAAAATGGGGACTTCGTAAACTCATTATGATAGCTGGACTAGCATTAGGACTAGGATTAGTACTTAGTTCACAAGCTTCTTCTTTAGTATTACTTTATGTACTAGCAGGATTTGTTGTAGGTTATGCAGATGGTACAGCATATATCACTTCACTATCCAATTTAATAAAGTGGTTTCCAGATCGTAAAGGTTTAATCGCTGGTATTTCTGTTTCTGCATATGGTTCGGGTAGCTTAATCTTTAAATACATTAACGCACAGTTGATTGAATCAGTTGGTGTATCACAAGCGTTTATATACTGGGGTGTAATTGTTACAGCTATGATTGTGATTGGTGCTTGTTTAATCCATCAAGCTACTGATCAAGTTGCAGTTCAAGAAACAAAAACTAAGGAATTTACAACAAAAGAAATGTTAGGTACAAAACAAGTATACTTATTATTTATTATGTTATTTACATCATGTATGAGTGGCTTATACTTAATCGGCATGGTAAAAGACATCGGTGTTCAACTTGTAGGGCTTAGCGCAGCAACAGCAGCTAATGCGGTGGCTATGGTTGCAATCTTCAATACATTAGGTCGTATTATTCTAGGGCCGTTATCAGATAAAATCGGTCGTTTAAAAATTGTTACTGGTACATTTGTTGTTATGGCGACTGCAGTCTTGGTTCTAAGTTTCGTAGATTTAAATTATGGTATCTACTTCTTATGTGTAGCAAGTGTAGCGTTTTGCTTTGGTGGAAATATCACTATTTTCCCAGCTATCGTGGGTGACTTCTTCGGTATGAAAAACCATAGTAAAAACTACGGAATTGTGTATCAAGGATTTGGATTTGGAGCACTTGCAGGTTCCTTTATCGGTGCACTTTTAGGTGGATTTAAACCAACCTTCATGGTGATCGGCGTATTATGTGTCGTGTCATTTATAATCGCAATTTTAATTCAAGCACCTAATCAGAAAAAAGAACAAGAGGAAGAATATCGCAGCGTAGCGTAAGTGTTTAAATATATAGTAAAAATATGAAAGGAAAGTGGTTAGCAAACCACTTTCCTTTTCTCTTTATAAACTATTTTTTGATTGTTTTTCTAAACCCAGTCTATATAGTTTACAAAATTTCACTGATAGAAGAGTCAGTAAAATAATTTAGTTGGATAATATCGGGATATTATTAAGTTGTGTATTGTAGGTGCAGGAATCTACAGGCTCTATTTTTGAATTTCAAAAATTATGGATTAAATTATTATTTAAAGTACTTTTTATTGCTTATAGATGGAGTTTGTTATAGAAATTCAAGGAAGTTTTATCTGAAAAATAAAAAAAGATTGACAATATTATTGAGAGACATTATCATTTCGGTGAAGGGGATGAAAATCATTATCAATCTATCAACTTTCTGCTTTTTACAATATTGTACTAGCTTCCATGGGGAGAGCGACTACTATATTTAATGTGCAAAAACGATTAGGATCTGCGATAGGGGTTGCTGTTTTAGCTAGTATACTATCTGGTTTTGGAAGTAATAACGTAAGAATAATGTAAAGTCAGATTTCTTACCATATCAAGCGGAATTAATTGGATCAGCAATATTTTTACTTACAGCTTTTCCCGAACAAGAAAGTCCATCGCCTTTAGGCATAGGATGAAAGTGAGGTCGGATGCGGAGTACCACTAAAAATCGCAAGGTTCGTGGTACTTTAAGTATCCAAAGTATAGGTAGTTTCTTCGGGGGTTTTTGTTGGGATTTTTCAAAAATAGATGATATAAATAGAATAAATGATGATAGAAGAATATTTCAAAGTGTTTGAGAGGAAAATCTCCTCGTTTTATGCAGTTGTAAAGTTTATAAACACGTTCTGATTTCGTGACGATTGCTATAAATGTATCAAATGAACACGATGTTGAAAATCAAAAAACAAGGGGATGAAACGTATGTCACAGACCCTAACAGTGAAAGTGAAATTGATTCCAACAAAAGGACAAACCCGTTTATTGGAACAAAGTAGTCAAGAATATATCAAAGTTATAAATAGACTTGTATCGGAAATGGTTAAAGCAAAGAAAAGTACGAAAAAAAGCACAAAAGATATTGAAGCAAATATCCCAAGTGCGGTGAAGAATCAAGCGATTAAAGACGCGAAAAGTTTGTTTGCTACAAAAGTAAAGAAAAGCCATTATAAAATCATTCCGATTCTAAAGAGACCTGTTTGTGTATGGAACAATCAGAATTATTCATTTGATCCCACTTATATTTCAATCCCATTTAAGGTAGATGGAAAGTCGACTCGTGTAAAAATCCGAGCTTTATTAAGCGATAAAAACAATCGTAATCTGAATCTGTTAAAACATAAATTAGGTACACTTCGCATCACAAAGAAATCGAATAAGTGGATAGCCCAAATATCTGTCATACTCCCTACAAATGTAAGGACAGAAACGAAAATTTTAGGAGTAGACTTAGGTCTCAAGGTCCCCGCGGTAGTAATCACAGATGATGATAAGGTTCGTTTCTTTGGGAATGGTAGGCAAAACAAATATAGAAAGCGTAAGTTTCGTAGTGTTCGTAAGAAGTTAGGAAAAGACAAAAAAGTAAATGCCATTCGGCGAATAGATGATAAAGAGCAAAGATGGATGCAAGATAAAGATCACAAAATAAGTCGTGCGATTATTAATTTTGCGATTGCAAATCATATTTCTGTCATTCGATTAGAAAAACTAACGAATATAAGACAGATGGCAAGAACAAGCCGTAAAAACGAAAAAAATCTACACACTTGGTCATTCTATCGTTTGTCAAAATTTATTTCGTATAAAGCAATGCTAGCTGGTATTCAGATTGAATATGTGAATCCAGCTTATACAAGTCAAAGTTGTCCGAAATGTGCTAAAAAGAATAAGGCTCGAGATAGAAAATATAAGTGTCCATGTGGGTTTAAGACACATCGTGATATCGTTGGAGCGATGAATATTCACTACGCAACTGTGATTGATGGTAACAGTCAATCAGCCTAAGCACCTTTATGGTCTGGTTTAGGAGAGGCAATGAGATGCCCTTATCTTGAAGGCTGTTCAAAACAGAAATGGATTGCGAACGATTAGTCATTCAAGAATCCCACCTGTAAATCCGTAAGGATTCGAGCTTACGACTTTAGTCGTGGGAGTCTCAAGTATTTCTGATAAAGAGGTAATGTCAAAGAAGAAAGAAAAAATGTTATCCGTATCACAAACAGAGAAAGAACTTGTCAATGAATAGCAATATACGTATGCTTTATTAATAAAATTGATATAAGTAATAAAAAGGAGAGTTTACATGATAGAGAGTAAAGTTGTAGATTCTGTACCAACCCTTAATGAGAATGATTGTCAAATTTGGTGGGCAAGAATTTCGGATTTACAATCATGGCATTACAATTTACTAAATGATGTGGAGAAAGAAAAAGCAAATTCCTATCACCATTCAGCAGATCGTGAACGTTTTATAATAGGCTGCGTAATTAGTAGATTAGTTCTTGGAAAGGTACTTTCTATGTCGCCAGTTCAAGTACCGATTGATCGAATGTGCCCAGTATGTAAGTTACAACATGGCAGGCCACAATTGCCAGAAGGGATGCCGCAACTATCAATATCACATTCAGGCGATTGGGTTGTTGTTGCATTTACGAAATCTGCACCTGTGGGCATTGATGTTGAACAAATGAATCCAAATGTAGATGTTAGTAAAATGGCAGAGGGCGTATTAACAGATATTGAAATAGCGCAAGTTATGGAATTACCTAATGAGCAAAAAATAGAAGGTTTTTTAACATATTGGACTCGAAAAGAAGCAGTATTGAAAGCGACAGGTGAAGGATTATTGATTCCACCAGTACATATTACAGTATCAGCTCCAAATGATCCTCCAAAATTGTTGAATTTTAATGATAGGCAAGAGTTAGTTGAACATACAGTGATGGAAGATGTAAGCCCTTGTTTAGATTACATGGCTTCCGTTGCAATATTTAGTGCAGAAGTGACTGAAATTACACAATTAGACGCAGTATCGCTTTTAAATCTTAAATCAGTTTAATAAAATCTTTTATAGAAGAGGTGTTCCTCATGTTAGTAGCGGAAAATAGAACAAATGAATTCACTTATAATGTAAAAGCAATTAAAAATATTTTATTTTCTGGAGATACATCACCTATTCATGCTTTAGAAATGCTTTTGAATGATACAGTTCAGTTCGAGGTTCTCGAACAAGAGATACTTGATAGACAGTACATTCCGAAAGAAGCAAAGAATTTCTTTGATAAAGATGGAACATTTCTTTACCGCGTATCTCATATTAGTTATAAAGGTAAGGTGTTATCTGAAAATCTAATTTTTGCGGACACTTCGTTTTTATCGAACACAATAAAGAGTGAATTAGAGGGTGGAAATATTCCAGTTGAAAAGCTTATAGAAAAAATGGAAGTAAGAAGAAACGTATTATATGAAGGGTATCAGCCTTCTGGAAATATTATTGAGTTGTTTGATGGATGTTCTGTTACGGCGAATGTTTATCTAACTAGAAAATATCAAATTGTAAGTAATTGCAAATGTATATTTTATATTTGTGAAGTTTATCATGCGGAAAATATAAAGGAAATGCTTAAATAAGTAATAAACAAGAAACCAGCCGATAAAATGGCTGGTTTCTTGTTTATTTAACAGCTTCTTTTAATTCTTTACCTGCTTTAAATGCTGGAACTTTACCAGCAGCGATTTGAATTTCTTCACCAGTTTGTGGATTACGTCCCGTACGGGCAGATCTTTCACGCACTTCAAAAGTTCCAAAGCCAATTAATTGAACTTTATCGCCAGATTGTAATGCATTAGCAATTGTGTCAAATACAGACTGTACAGCTGCAGAAGCATCCTTTTGAGAAATATCAGCTGTTTGTGCCACATTTTTAATTAATTCTGTTTTGTTCATGTTTTCACCTCATAAAAAAATTTTGGAATGAATGTTTTAGTATAATGGATAGTAAAGATAGAGCTACTACTATGATTAGAAAGAATGCTATATAGTTATGTTAATTTCGTTGCTAGAGACTGAATCCCTGCTAATATTTGGGGATTTATTAAGAATTGATGTATAGAACAAGCTGTATGATGAAGATGAGGGGGAATATACAGATGATTTTTCGTGGGAAAAATGAGAAAGAGAGTATATTAATTCGTCAACATGATCATGGTTTTTTAGCTGGAGAGATTGCAAAGCATATAAAAGAAGACTTTTTTGAAGATAAAACATATTTAAAAGAGACAATTGATGCAATATATGAGCATGATAGAGGATGGATAGAACTTGATAAAGTACCAATTTTGAATGATGCTAAAAATATCCCATATACATTTATGGATTGCCCAAGTTCATTGCGCTTCGTTTTTTATACGATTGGTTTGAATGAAATTGAAGATTCAAATCCTTACGGAGCATTACTTTGTAGTAAACATTTTTTATCATTTCCATTACACGAGGAAGATGAAGAGATGATGTCTTTTTATAAACAAGAATTGGAACGACAAAAAAGAATATTGAAAACGTTAACAAAAGAACAGTTTGCGATGTTCGATAAACATTATAGATTACTAAAGTTTTGTGATGAGCTTTCTTTATATGTGTGTATGAATAAACCTGGTGTAAAAAAGAATGATGAAATTGATTTGTTTCAAGATGGTTTTGAAGGAACAGAAATGTTTAATAACAAAGATGATAAACTTATACAAGCTGAATGGGTGGATGAAGAAACGATTCGGATTACACCGTTTCCATTTCAAACGGAATTTCATGCGTATGTAGGTTATACAACTATAAATAAATATGTAGTTGAAGAAAAAGGGATTGCAAAAGCTGATAGAGAATCGGAAAAGGAGAAACAAATCATTCGTTTCATACAATAAGGAGGCGATTTCGATTGAAAGAGTACATGTTAAAACAGGTGGATTATCATGCTTGGGCTAATATAAGGTTATTCAATCGACTAAAAGAATTATCAAACTATGAGACAATCTTTAACGAAAAGATACAAAGTGTATTTCCATCAATTAAAGATACTTTTGCGCATATTTATATTACAGATCAAGTGTGGTTACACATATTACATGGTAAAAGTATGAATGAGGCAATACAAGACCGAGAAAATTTACGAAAACAAATCGAAACTAAATCGTTACATGAATTAGAAAAAATGTTTGAAAACATGTCAAACCAATATAAAGAATTTTTAAGTACAATACAAGATGTAAATGCTATATTTGTTATCGAGAATCCATATGTAGGGAAATTAGAAACTTCGATTTTAGAGTTAGTACAACATGTCGTAAATCATGGTACATATCATAGAGGAAATATAACAGCAATGATTCGTCAACTTGGTTATTCATCGACAATGATGGATTTTGTACTGTATTTACATATAGTTCAGAAGGGAAAAGAATTGAAATAGAGCAAAAAGGAATGGCTTATTTTAAATGAGCCATTCCTTTTTAAAGTGACTAACTTGCCTGTTTTTTATGACTTTCTTTCAATTTCTCTGCTTGTAAAAAGCGATTCGTTTCAGCAACAACAATACCGCTTAATCCAATTAGACCAATTAAGTTTGGAATTGCCATAAGTCCATTTGCAATATCAGCAAATGTCCATACGATGCCTAGTTTTAAATTGGCACCAATAGCAATCATGACGATAAAGATTGCTTTATAATATTTAACAGCACCTTCTCCAAATAAATAAGCCACGCATTTCTCACCGTAATACGACCAACCTAAAATAGTAGAGTAGGCGAATAGAATTATTGCGATACCAAGAATCATACTACCAGCAGTGCCGAATACAGATTGAAATGCTAGAGTTGTTGCTTCAACACCAGTTTTACCTGATTTCCATGCACCTGTAGTAATTAATACAAGCCCTGTAATGGTACATACGATAAATGTATCAAGAAAAGTACCAGTCATAGAAACTAAAGCTTGCTTTGCAGGTGAATCAGTTTTTGCTGCAGCGGCCGCGATAGGAGCACTTCCTAAACCAGCTTCGTTCGCAAAAACACCACGTGCCATCCCGATTTGAATAGCTGATGCAACTGTTGCACCGATAAAACCACCAGCAGCTGCAGTACCATTAAATGCACCAGAAAAAATAAGTGAAAATGCTTCTGGAATTTGATCGTAGTGATAGAAAATAATAATAAGACCAGCAATGATATAAAAGAAAGCTTTAATAGGAACAACATATCCTGTCACTTTCCCGATTTTTTTTACACCGCCTAAAATAACGATAGCGATTAAAAATGACATTACTATTCCAGTTAAAGCAGGTGGGAAAGAGAAATTAATTCGCATTGCCTCTGCAACTGAGTTTGATTGCACCATATTACCGATACCGAAAGAAGCAGTAGTACCAAATATAGCAAATAAAACAGCAAGCCATTTCTTACCTAAACCACGCTCTAAATAATACATGGGTCCACCAGAGTATTCGCCATTTTCATTACTAACACGATATTTCACTGCAAGAATTGCTTCGGCATACTTTGTTGCCATTCCAAATAAAGCGGTAATCCACATCCAAAAAACTGCACCAGGACCACCAATTGTTACTGCGGTTGCTACGCCAGCTATATTTCCCATACCAATCGTTGCCGCCATAGCTGTCATGAGTGCTTGGAAGTGACTAATATCTCCAGAGGAAGATGTATCTTCTGATTTTTTAAATGCAAGTTTATGAGCGTATAATAATTTACTAAACTGTAAACCTTTTAGACGCACTGTGAGAATGATACCAGTCCCAACGAGTAACAACAAAGTTGGTAATCCCCACACATAATGATTAATTTGTTCTAATGCTTTACCTACTGTCTCCATCTTTATTCTCCTTTTTTAGAAAAAATAAAAACCACTTCAAGTAAATGAAATGGTCTCTGGAGAAACAAGGAATAGAAAAATAAACCGATATAAATCGGCATTTTCTTTCGCTTGTCTCTGTCCTTTTTACCTGAGAGATTATCCGCTAAAATAGCGGATTTGCTCCTTCGGCGCTCGTTTTCCTCTGCGCTATATATAAGCGAGAGGGAGTCTCTCCAGAGATTCGTCCCCATGCAGTTCTACTTGTAACCAAGACCTGAGAGTTTCAAAGTTAGTTCAGCAACTTTTTGCCCCGTCGGTAGATCAATAGATCTTCTCCTGAATGGTTCATCCGAATTATAAAATTTATAAAAACACTGATTATAAATCAATAAAAACATTATAGACAGACAAAATGTGAATTGCAATCTTTTTTTATTTTAAAATAGTAAACAGTTTTATTTTTTTGCAAGTCCTAATTTCTCTTCGACTTCATTTAAAGTAGATAAAGCGATGACAATATGTTGATCTGCAAGCCCTAAAGCATGTTTTGTATTTTCAATTATCGCACTGTTTGGAGTAGAGTTAGTGGCTCCGTCTATAATTAAATCTGCCGCGTTTTTCATAAATTTAGAAGCAGCCTTAAATTCAGTTGTGAAATAAACTAGTTGTTCTTGTATTTTTACTTCCGATATATTTTCTTTAATTTTCAAAGTGTCTATTTCATTCATAATGTTTTCATATTGTTTGGAAACAGCATTCATTGTAACTAATAGTTTATTTCGATCTACTGAATCTCCATTCGTGTTAATCTCTTCCCAGGCAGGCAACCAATCTTTTTCGATGATGTCATTATAATTAGTAGTCAATTCATTAATTTTAGGTTGTAAATTGGTTTTGAATGATTTTGTATCAACTGTTTCTAAAGTTGCTTTTTCGTTTGTATTTTTATCATTAATTGCATAAAAAACCGTACTTGCAATGATAACAATAGAAACTATAATTGCCCATTTATTTAAAAATGACTTCTTCAATATGTAACGCCTCCAAAAATAAAATCTAATAATTATAATATACATTAATAATGTTATTGGAAATAGAGAATATGTCTAGATTTGATTTTAATTATATTTTTTCTATGCATAAATAATTAAAATTAGTAAAATAATGAAAGAATGTGTGAGAAAAGGGGATTATTAGTGAAAAAGAACAGAAGAAAACTAGTTTCAAATATAGCAGCGGCTATGTTAGTAGTTGGCTTATTTGCACTCATATATATGAACAAAGAATCTGAAATTGAAGATTTTCCACTGCCGATGTCAGCGATACATATTAACGATGATAATGAAAAGCATTATAAATACATAAGTGTAATGCCTATTACAAAGGCAAGTGGATGGGAGAAGTTAGGTGAAAATGGGCATACTGTTAGTTTTAAAAAAGGTGAGCGGAATGTAACCGTATTACATTATCCTGGAGAAATTACGTATTATTTATTTGAAAAATAATTGATGATAATGTGTTAGGAAGTAAGCGATACTACAAGGATGTTTACTTCCTATTTTTTAGGTTTTTAATTCTGAATTATTTGAATTATAATAGTTATGCGTATGGAATAAAAGAACATTATGTATGGAAATGAGCTGATTATTTGCCAAGTATAAAGAGAATAGGTCGTTTTTGTCCTACAGACGATGAAGGATATATTATAAATGATGCACATATTGATAAAATCCAACCTATATTTATGGGGGGCATACGAGAAATAAAAAATACTTGTTGTGAAATGTTACAGGATCATTTGCACAGTGTGTATATAAGAGGTTCTATTCCAAGAGGGATTGGAATGGAAGGAATTGCCGATATAGATGTAATTATATTAGTACGAAAGGATCCTAAATTAATAGACTTAAATTGGCGAAAGAAGCTAGAAGCTCGAATGTTACAAAAGTTTAATTGTATATCAGGAGTAGAGTTAAGTTTTTACAGTGAAAAAGAAGTGATAAACCCTAATGGTTTTTCTTTTATAAGCTTTATGATACAAACGCATAGTGTATGTATAGTGGGGGAAGACGTTAAAGTGTCTTTACCTAAATATAAAGTAAGTCAGGAGTTAGCCTATGAACATCTTATTCAATTGCGGAAACAAATTGGACAAGCTCGTAAAGAGTTAATTCATAATAAAGGTGTGGATGATATAGTAGATTGTTGTCGTTGGATAATGAAGATCATAATCAGGGCAGGCCTGGCATTAACTATTGATAGAGAAGGGCTGTATTCGAGAGATTTATACCCAGCGTATACACTATTTAGTAAGCATTTTCCCGAACAAGAAGAAAATATGAGAAAGGCATTACAATATGTAATTGAGCCAGTGAATGATATAAATGAAATTTTATTATTTTTAGATACGTTTGGTGAATGGCTGATAGAAAGGGCAGAGAAGAATTTAGATGTTATATAATTTTATTATGTAAACAAATATTATTGAATAAAGTAAGAGAGGCAAGGACTTTGAATTTTATTATTCTTAATATCTATTCGCGAGGTAAGTGTACAGGGAATCAACTTGCAGTATGTACGGTTAGTCATTAAATTTTGAATGAGAAAATGCATTCAATAGCAATAGAAATAAATGATCTTAATGTTCGTGTAGGTGGAATAGTAGAAAGGATTGCGATTGGAAAATGGGTTTTATGACAAGGGGGATATAGGAATGTTATTAAAAACAATCTACTGTAAGGTAGAAGAAGAGAAAAAGGAATTGTTTTCAAAAGCACAAGAAAAATGGTGTGATATACAGCATTTAGATGGATTTCATGGACAATTTGGTGGATGGAATGATAATGAGGCGTGTGTATTTACTTTATGGAATGATAGGGGTGCGTATCAATCATTTATGAATGGTGCTCACGATACAATTTATTTAAATAGTAATCAAGAGGATACGTTTCTCTCATGTGAAATTGAACTATTTCAAACGTTGTATGATATTACTGATACGCCTTTGAAAGACATTGTTATAGGAGGATCATTCGTAAGAGTTGCTATTTGTGATGTTAAGGTGGAAAAGGAAAAGCAGTTTTTACATAAGCAAGAAACAATATGGAATAAAGGAATGGAGAATGCAAAAGGGATATTAGGTGGGGTAGTTGGAAAGTCATTAAAAAATGTAAATCGGTACATCGTGTTAACTTATTGGAAAGATGAAATGGCGCATCAAAATTATGTAGAAGAGATTTTCCCCGAGTTGTATAAACTAGCTAATATTCATGAAGATATAGAAGATATAAGAGGTAAACAAGCTGTATGTAAGGAAGAATGGCTTGTATATTAAGCACGGAAAAAGTGCATAAATGAATGTATAATAAAGATAATTTCTTATAAACAAGAAATTAATAGAAGACGTTATATACCCTTTCATGTTAATATATTTAAGTTATAATAGGAGGCTTACCCTTTTGTATTGTACGGTAGAAGCAGTGTGAGCTTGAAATTTTTTTATGAAAAGGATGTGCCTAATTTGCGTATAAATAAATTTATTAGTGAAGCTGGAAAAGCGTCTCGACGTGGAGCAGATAAACTAATTAATGAGAGAAGAGTAATTATTAACGGTAAGGTTGCAAAAATTGGTGACCAAGTAAATCCAGGTGATGATGTACGCGTAAATGGAGAGCAACTTCGTATTGCTCGAGATCACGTATATATTGCTTTAAATAAACCAGTAGGTATTACATGTACAAGTGAAAAATCAGTAAAAGGTAATATTATCGATTTAGTGAATCATCCTTTACGAATTAGTCATATTGGACGTCTCGATAAAGACTCAGACGGCTTAATTTTGTTAACGAATGATGGCGATATTGTTAATGAGATTTTACGTGCTGAAAACAAACATGAGAAAGAATATATCGTTTCAGTAGATAAGCCGATTACACCGGAGTTTTTAGAGAAAATGGCAGCTGGTGTGAAAATTTTGGGTACAAAAACGCTTCCTTGTGAGATCACACAGTTATCAAAATATGAGTTTAAAATTATTTTGACACAAGGATTAAATCGCCAAATTCGCCGTATGTGTGAAGCGTTAGGTTATCAAGTATATACGTTAAAACGTACGAGAATTATGAATATCGAATTGAATAATTTACCGGTTGGACAGTGGAGAGATTTAACGAAGAAAGAGAAAAGACGTCTATTTTCAGACTTAAATTATGAACCACAAGATTGGTAAAATTGTGAAGGGGAAACCAAAAATTTATTTTTGGTTTCTTTTTTTATTAAATAAAAAATCTTTTTTAACACTTGCAAAAATAAAATGAATAAGATATAGTAAATAACAATTAATGGATGTACTTTTAAAAGCAAAGAAAAGGACACGAGTTATTTTATCCGGTTATACAGAGAAGGAAGGAAAGCTGAGAACTTCCTAACGCAGAAAAATAACTTACCACCTTAGAGCTGCACTGGGGAAATTAAGTATCTAGTGCCGTGTAAACGACGTTACCGTAAAAGAAGCCATTGTATATTTTACAATGGGAATCTGGGTGGAACCACGGATATAAGCATATTCGTCCCTATTTTAGGGATGAATATGCTTTTTTGCATTCAATTTCATAATAAGCGAAGAAGAGGACACGAGTTATTTTACCCGGTTATACAGAGAAGGAAGGAAAGCTGAGAACTTCCTAACGCAGAAAAATAACTTACCACCTTAGAGCTGCACTGGGGAAATTAAGTATCTAGTGCCGTGTAAACGACGTTACCGTAAAAGAAGCCATTGTTTGTTTGCAATGGGAATCTGGGTGGAACCACGGGTATAAGCACACTCGTCCCTATTTTAGGGATGAGTGTGCTTTTTATTATGAAAAGGAGAGATGAAAAATGAAAGAACAGATGATTGAAATTAAATTTCCAGATGGTAGCGTGAAAGAATTTGTAAAAGGAATTACTTTAGAAAAAATTGCTGGATCCATTAGCAGTAGTTTAAAAAAGAAAGCAGTCGCAGGGAAAGTAAATGATCAGTTATATGATTTACGCCGAAACGTTGAAAATAATGCGAAAGTAGAAATCATTACTCTAGATTCAGACGAAGGTGTAGAAATTGCAAGGCACTCCGCGGCACATATTTTAGCGCAAGCTGTAAAAAGATTGTATGGTGATATAAATCTTGGAGTAGGGCCTGTTATTGAAAATGGATTTTATTATGATATGGACCTTCCGAGTAGTGTAAACATAGAAGATTTACCAAAAATCGAAAAGGAAATGAAAAAGATTATAAGTGAAAATATAAATATAGAGCGAGTTGAGGTTTCTCGAGAAGAAGCGGCAAAATTGTTTCAAGAAATGAACGATGGTTTGAAATTAGAACTTTTAGAAGCAATTCCTAATGAGGAGAGTGTAACACTTTACAAACAAGGTGAATTTGTAGATTTATGTAGAGGACCACATTTACCATCTACAGGTTATTTGAAAGCATTTCAATTAACTAACGTTTCTGGTGCATATTGGCGAGGTGATAGCAACAATCAAGTGCTTCAGCGCATATACGGTGTTGCATTTTCTTCTCAAAAAGCATTGGAAGAGTATTTACATTTTATTGAGGAAGCAGCAAAAAGAAATCATCGTAAGTTAGGTAGTGAATTAGAGTTATTTATGTTTTCTGAAGAGGCTCCGGGAATGCCGTTTTATTTACCGAAAGGACAGATTATTCGTAACGAATTAGAAGCATTTTTAAGAGGAATTCAAAAAGAGTACAATTATCAAGAAGTCCGCACTCCGTTTATGATGAACCAAGAATTATGGGAGAAGTCAGGGCACTGGGGACATTATAAAGATAATATGTATTTCTCAGAAGTGGATAATAAAAGTTTTGCATTAAAACCGATGAACTGCCCAGGACATATGCTTATGTTTAAAAATAAATTGCATTCTTATCGTGAATTACCGATTCGTATGTGTGAGTTCGGTCAAGTGCACCGACATGAATTTAGCGGGGCATTAAATGGATTATTAAGAGTACGTACTTTCTGCCAAGATGATGCTCATTTATTTGTAACACCAGAACAAATTGAAGATGAAATTAAATCAGTAATGGCACAAATTGATTACGTATATAAAACTTTTGGATTCGAATATGAAGTAGAACTTTCTACTCGTCCAGAAGATTCAATGGGTGATGATAAATTATGGGAGCAAGCAGAAGCGGCGTTAGCAAATGTATTACATTCATTGAATTATAAATATAGACTAAATGAAGGTGACGGTGCATTTTACGGACCGAAAATCGATTTCCATATTAAAGACGCTTTAAATAGAAGTCATCAGTGCGGAACAATCCAGCTGGATTTCCAAATGCCAGAGAAATTTGATTTGAATTATATAGATGAGAAGAACGAAAAGAGAAGACCAGTTGTCATTCACAGAGCAGTATTAGGATCTTTAGATCGCTTCTTAGCGATATTAATTGAGCACTTTGGTGGTGCGTTCCCGGCATGGGTGGCACCAGTTCAAGTGAAAGTTATTCCCGTTTCGAATGCAGTTCATGTACAATATGCGGATGAGGTTGCAGATAAATTAGCGCAAGCTGGTATTCGAGTTGAGCAGGATATGCGAGATGAAAAATTAGGATATAAAATAAGAGAAGCACAAATGCAAAAAGTTCCTTATGTACTTGTTATTGGGGATAAAGAAATGGAAAGTAAAGCTGTAAATGTACGGAAATATGGGGAAGAAAAGTCAGAAGTTGTTGTGTTAGATGTATTTGCGGCTAGTATTAAAGCGGAAATAAAGAATAGAAAATATTGATTGTGAAGAAAACACACCATTAGAAAGTGGTGTGTTTTCTTTTTTACCTTACAAAAATGTAAGGTAAATGTAAGCGAAATCGAAGGAACGAGTTGTAGAAAGATGAGAATATGAAGTAGGAAATAAATTTATGTTACCTGTATAACTCTTTTAGTTTGAAGAATTAAAAAATTCTTAAGAATTTACATGAGAAAAAGATAAGAAATATGTGAGAAATTAAATTTATACAAAAGGGATGGAGTGAAAGAGATGTCAACAAATGTAGTGACTGTAGAACGTGTAGAAAAAACGTATGGGAAAAGAAATGAAAATCAGTCAAAAGCATTAAGGGGTGTTTCATTAAGCATTAAAGAAGGAGAGTTTGTAGGGATTATGGGTCCTTCTGGATCTGGAAAAACGACTTTACTTAATGTGATTAGTACGCTTGATCAAGCGACAGGTGGCAGTGTGACAATAGCGGGCACAAATATTACTTCTATGAAGGGAAATGCATTATCAGATTTTCGATCTCAAAAATTAGGGTTCATTTTTCAAGATTTTAATTTACTTGAAAATTTATCAATTTATGAAAATATTGCTTTACCACTTTCTTTGCAAGGTGTACCGTCAAGTGAAATTACTGGAAAGGTAAATGAAGTAGCAAAAAAATTAGGCATTACTGAAATTTTAACGAAATATCCGACTGCTGTTTCTGGTGGACAAAAGCAAAGAACAGCGGCAGCACGAGCTTTAGTACATAATCCGGCAATCGTATTAGCAGATGAACCGACTGGGGCGCTTGATAGTAAAAATGCCAAAAGCTTATTAGAAGCGATGCAAGATTTACATGAAAATCACAATGTAAGTATTTTAATGGTTACACATGATGCATTTAGTGCAAGTTATTGTGAACGTATTTTATTCATTCAAGATGGTCTTCTTTATAAAGAGTTAAAGCGTCAAGGGACACGAGAAAATTTCTATCAAGACATTTTAGGTGTGCTCGCTCATATGGGCTCAGCTTCTGAGTCTAAGTAGGGGGCGAGAATATGTTATTCAAATTATCACGTCATAGCATGAAAAAGATGTTAAAAGACTATATGGTTTTACTGATTGGTCTCGTTATTAGTATTAGTATTTTCTACATGTTCCAAACGATGGCGATGAATAGTGAATTTACGAAAGATAATAGTCTTATTAGTAGTATTAGACTCGTATTTTGGGTAGGTGCCATATTACTATCGTTCATTACCGTATTTTATATTATATATGCTAATTCTTTTTTACTTACATTAAGAAGAAAAGAACTCGGTATGTACATGATGCTTGGGGCGAAAAAGAAAAAAGTAGCACAGTTATTATTTATTGAAACATTCGGTATGGGTATTGTCAGTATTATTATCGGTATTGTAGTAGGGATGTTACTAGCAAGTGTAGCGGGAAACTTTTTAATGAATGGCATGGAGATTTCAGCAAAAGGTAGTTATTCATCTGTATATACACCAGCAATCATAGTTACAGCTATATTCTTCTTAATACTATTTTTTATTACTGGTTTAATGAATAGCATCCGTTTATTACGTAAAACAGAACTAGAGTTAATTCGTGAAGATGAAACACTAGATGAAGTGAAGAAAAGTAAGGCTCGCATTATCATCATGACGGTGCTTGGTGTATTACTAGTAAGTACAGGATACTATTTTATGGTAAATATAAGGACATATGCTGAAATTGGTTTTATAATAGCGACGGTTGTTACAACACTTGGAACGTATTTTATTTTCAGTTCATTGCTCCCATTTTTTGTGATGAAAATTAAAGGAAATAAAAAACGAAATGAAACGGGCTTAAATAGTTTTACATATGCACAGCTACGCTTTCGAGTAAATAGTTTATCGAGAGTATTAGGTACTGTAGCGATGCTAATTGCATTAGGTGCAGGTGCAATGACAGCAGGTATGGCGTTTCAAAAAAATGTAGGCATTATGACAGACTTCTCACGTGTATATGATGTTGTAATTCATGATCCAAATGAACAAGATACAGCAGCATTAAAAGAAATGGAAATTGTTGAAGAAAGCAAGTATAAGTATAAAGTAGATGGAGAAGCGGTTTATTACTTACGTAACGACTTAACTGCAAAACCGCCACTTGTTTCCGATCATTTTGATACAAAAACTTTAAAAGAGCCTGCACGTAAACGTGTGGCTGAACCTTTAACTGAACCTGTTTATTCTGCATTGGAAGCTCCCGAAGCAGCGAAAAAGTTTCCTCCTATGCCAAAAGATTGGGAAGATGCAGTTGTAAGAGAAATACAAATTACACATAATCAATTTAACGGAAAACCTGTAAGAATTGCTGATGAGGAGCATTATAAGGCAGTTCAAGGAACAGAACATAGTGTAACGTTAGTAAAAGTAGACGATATGAAAAAATATAAACCATTGTTGCTCGACATAGATAAGAGACAAAAAGAATTAATTGAAAAAACAACAGGTGCAAAAGTAGATTTATATACGAAAATGACAATTTATCAGTTCATGAACAGTTTCATGAGCGGAACAATGTTTATGGGATTCTTCCTCGGAATTGCCTTCTTAGCAATGATGGCAAGTTCCCTTATGTTCAAAATATTAACAGGTGCTTCTCGTGACGTACGTCGTTATGAAATGTTACGAAAAATCGGTGTGAGACGCAGTATGTTAACAAAAAGTATATATAAAGAAATTTCATATTTATTTATCTTCCCAGCAATTATTGGAATTTCCCACGTTTTAGTAGGGCTTAATTTATTCAGCTTTATATTAGTTGACCCATTTGTGAAAGTATGGGTGCCGATAGGGGTTTTCTTAGTAATTTATTTCATTTATTACTGGATAACTGTTCAACTTTATAAAGGTATGGTAATGCCGAAAGAAGAAGTAGCGAAATAGTTTAAGAAAAGAGTCCTTGTTATGAAAACAAGGGCTCTTTTGTGTTTCTCATACATAAAAAGGTGTATGAGAGATTTTATTAAGCCACTCTGAGATTAAAATATTGAAAATTAAGAAAATATTAAGGGTTTATGTAGCGGAAAGTTAAGAAGTGTATGGGAGACTTATAAAGTACTAACAAATTGAGATAGGATGGATATTTCTATAAATTTAAAGGAAAGGGAACGGTGTATGAGGAAAATAAAAAATCTAATAAAACTTATTGGAGTCATTACTATATTATTACTAATCATAGCGCTAGTATTTCCAACATGGACTTCGCAAATAAAGGGGAAAAACAGTATAAGTATATTAGAACAGGTTGAGATAAATGGAAGTGGTCATGAGATTATGATACGCGGCAAAGATAAGGGAAATCCAGTTATTATTTTTGTGCACGGTGGGCCAGGCTCATCGGAAATACCATATGCTCAAAAATACCAAGACTTATTGGAAGAGAAATTCACAGTTGTTAATTACGATCAAAGAGCAAGCGGGAAATCGTATCATTTCTTTGAAGACTATTCGAAACTGTCGTCAGACCTACTTGTAGAGGATTTATTAGCTATGACAGATTACGTATCAAAACGTCTCGGAAAAGAAAAAGTAATATTAATTGGCCATTCTTACGGTACATATATTGGAATGCAAGCTGCCTATAAAGCACCTGAAAAATATGAAGCGTATGTTGGTATAGGACAGATGAGTGATACAGTACAAAGTGAAATGGATAGTTTAAAGTTTATTATTGATCAAGCGAAAAATACGGGGAATGAAGAGGAAGTTTCATATTTAAAAGGGTTAACTGAAAAAATTAAAAATGGTGATACATACACTCCGCGAAATTATGTTGCGAAATATGGTGGAACATCAAGACTCATTGAAAATCCAGATGGTGATAATATGGGGATGCTATTTAGCAATGAATATAACTTGCTTGATGTAATTCGTTATAACGTTGGATTATCACACTCTCAAACTGTCTTATTAGAAAAAGATTTAAAGAATCCGTTACCTACAAAAGTAGCTAAGCTAAAGATACCGTTGTATTTTCTTATGGGCAAATACGACTATAATACTTCATTTCATGCAGCAAAACAGTATTTTGACAGGATTGAGGCGGATAAAAAAGAATTTATTACTTTTGAAAAATCCGCTCATTATCCGCAATTTGAAGAGAAGGAAAAGTTTTATGAGTGGATGTGTGATATGTTTTTAAAATGAAAATAAATAAAAAAGCACTTATTTTAAAAATAAGTGCTTTTTTATAGTATGTAATCCATCAAGAAGGAAAATGTTGGATAATAGTCGAAAAATATAATACAGCTTCCGAAGAATGCCGGAAATCATTATGTTTTGTCGAGAGAGGGGTTAATTCATTACATGGTATAGGCACAATACATGGTATTTATTTCTGAATATTCATTTAAATAAAAGGGGTAATTGTTATGTTTATTCGAATTGGTAAGTGGTGTGGGGTTACATGTTTACAATTGTTTGCCGCATTTATTTGTATTCTTTTTTTAGGGGCACTCCCGCGTTTATTTAAGGGATTGCAAATTGATTTAATCGGTTTTTGGAATACAGTTGTATTTCTTGGAGAGAAATTACTTCAACCAGGTGAAATTACTTATGGATTTCGGAATTCAAGAAAGTTATTTCCACAAATATGGATTCATTATGTAGAGACAATGTTTGTGTTTCTTTCCGCATTTATACTATCTTTACTCATTGCGTATCTTATCGTTGTGTGGGTATTACAACGTTCTCAATCAAAGCAACGAATATGGAATGGAGTTTTTGTAGCGCTTGAAAGTATTCCTGATATTTTATTAATTTTACTATCTCAGCTTCTAGTAGTAATTATCTTTCAAAAAACAGGACTTATGCCGGTGAAACATGCAGGATTGGGTGAAGAAAAAGTACGCATGTTACCAATAATATGCCTTGCTATACCTACAACATTATTATTTATTAAGCTACTATTATTACGTTTTAGGGAAGAATTAGAGAAAGATTATAGTATATTTGCAAAGAGCAAAGGACTAAGTTTAAGACATATTTTGACGCACCATATTTCAAGGAATGTCTTGTTAACAACAGTCTATTATGCAAAAACAAATATTTTATTTATGTTATCAAATTTATATATTATTGAATGGTTATTTAATACGTACGGCATGTTTGTTTTTGTAAAAGAAAATTCTAAATTAGAAATATTTACAGTGAGTTTAGTTATATTATACGTACCGCTTTTTATACTATTTCGTATATTACATACGCTGCTGCAAAATGTTATAAAGGAGCGTGTGTAACATGTGGCAAGTTGTAAAAAGAGATGTTAGGTTTTGGATAGGTGTTACTTTTTTGAGTGTATTAATGATTGTTAGTATTGGAAATACGGTGTTTTTTGACGGGAATATTCGTGAAATAACGATGATGTATAACGAAAAGGGACAATTAGGGGCTGCTCCGTTTTCACCATCTAGTAAATTTTGGTTCGGAACTGATGTGAAAGGACGCGATCTTTTTCAATTAATAATAGAAGGGGCAAAATGGACCGTAGGAGCGAGTATCGTAATCGCAGTTTTACGTGTAGCAATTGGCGGAGCTATTGGCTTATTACTTGGTATGTACAGTAAACGCTCATTTCCAGTTATTTCATCCTTTTTTGATCCCTTTAGTATTGTACCGATGATTATGATTTCCTATTTTATATTAAAGGAAGTTTTAATGTTCGAAAGTGGGGAGGCAGCTGCTCCGTTTCATTTGCGAGTTGCGTTTCAAATTTTAGTTCTTACATGTCTTGCAGTACCGACAGTTATGTTATATGTAGCGCAAGAAGTGAAGCGTATTAAGAAAGAAGAATTTATGTTGGCGGCAACAGTGCTTGGAGGAAGTAAGTGGCAGAGACTGAAGCGCCATGTATGGCCACATATGTTACCTTCTTTTCTTTTATTAGTAGCTCAACAATTTGTAAGTGTGCTATTACTTCTTATGCATCTTGGTTTACTTAAGTTGTTTTTCGGAGGAACGATATTGTTTGGATTAGATCCAGATAGTGTAACAAAAGAATGGACAGGCTTAATTGGCCAAAATTTCCGTCACTTAACTACACACACATGGATTGTACTAACACCAATCGCTTTCTATAGTATGACAATATTGTCGGGAAATCTGATTAGTAATAGTATGCAAGATGCGATAACACTAGGAAACGTAAGAATGCCAAAGAAGAAAGATAAAGAAGTGAAAGTAGAGAAACAATCGCAGCCTACCGTGAACGATTTTTCATTTCATAGAGAGGTATCAAAATAGAGAAAGGTAGCTGAAAATAATAAGTTTTCAGCTACCTTTCTTTTATATTTTAAAGGGGAGATAAAACTGCAAATACTTGTTTATCCGGAAATGCAATTTTCTCAGCAAGTGCACCAGGAAAATTATAATTTCCATTTATAAAAATGAATCCATAGTAAAAAAACTAAAAATAGGTATATGAACAAGGTGCATCATCTAGTGATAGGTCATATTTTGTTGGTGTACGTATTGAACTTAGTTTATAGCGCTATTTCTACTTAGATTTAACAAAACAGAAATATAGGAAAGCATCGATGGGGTTGTAGTTAACAAACGGAGGTTATGAAAATGAATAAGTTTCAACAAGAACTACAAGCGTTAAGTCTGAATGATTATCATTCTGGAAATATTGTGTATTGGGACCAGCAAAATCAATATCCATATTACCATATAGAAGATACTGCTCGTCGCTGTGGCGGTTGTGGTCGTTGTGGCGGTTGTGGTCGTTGTGGTGGTGGTGGATTTCGTTGTGGTGGATTCCGTTGTTTTGGTTGCTTCGGTTGCTTCGGTTGCTTTAATTGCGGCGGCTGTGGCGGTTGTGGTGGTTGCTCTAATTGTTTTAATGGTTTTACTGATACTACTGGTACTATTGTAACATATGAATATTGATAAGAGACAAAATGAATCCATTTTGAAAAAGATTGATTAAAACGGATTCATACTTTTTAAAGCATTATACAATTTTTATAAAAAAGCGCTAACAAGTTTGCAAACGAACTTGCTAACACGTATACGAAATAGATATAAAATAACGCTGATATGTCACTTGAAAAAAAGACTTAATTAAGTAAATAATATTAATGTGAATACTCAAAAAATCATTCGTGATATTAGTAATAGTATGCAAGATGCAGTTAAGCTAGGAAATGTGAAAAGGCCGAAGAGGGAAAATAAAGAAGTGAAACTAGAAAAGAAAATACAGTCTAATGTGAATAATTTTTCTTTTTATAGAGAGGTACAAAAATAAAGAAAGATAGCTGAAGACAAATTGTTTTCAGCTATCTTTTTTCGTTTAAAGGGGAGGTAAATCTATCTTCCCTTCTTCAAATAATTCTTTTATCATATGTTTCGTATAACCAGCCGCTTGACCAAATGTGATTTTTGCTGGCATTGGTGCTTCGTTTACATCTACAACTACATCTATAATACATGGTTTATTTTGTTTTACTGCGTTTTCAAAAGCTGGGAGTAGTTCATCTAAATTCTCAACACGGTATCCAATACCCCCACAAGCTTCCGCGTATTTTGCGAAATCAGGATTTGTTAAGTCTGTACCAAATTCGATATTACCCATAACCTCTTGTTCGAATTTAATCATTGCAATTTTATTATTGTTCAATACGACAACAACGATTGGTAGCTTATATTTAACAGCTGTTACAAAGTCGTTCATTGTCATTCCAAACCCACCGTCACCACAAACTGCAAATACTTGTTTATCCGGGAACGCAATTTTTCCAGCAAGGGCACCAGGTAAACCGCAGCCAAGTGTTGCGAGCCAGCTAGAAATGATAAATTGTTGGTTTGTCATACGGAAGTGTCTTGCTGTCCATACTGTTACATTTCCGACATCGACCGAAAGAATTGCGTCATCATGAGCTACTTGCTGCAAGGCATGCATAACTCGCTGTGGTTTAATTGGAGTGGAAGAATCTTCTTCTTGATTGTGTAATTTTTCTTCCCACTTTTTCATCATTTCTTGATGGTGTTCTAAGAAAGTATGGTCTTCATGTTTTTCAACATTTGCAACTAACCATTTTAATGTTTTATCAGCATCACCAGCTAAGCCGATATCTGTCATATAACGTTTTCCGATTTGTGCGGGATCTGTATCGATATGAATGGTTTTTGCCTTTTCAGGTAAGAAACCAGTAAATGGATAAGAAGTACCAACCATAATTAAAGTATCCGCATGCTTCATTGCTTCATAAGAAGGTTTCGTTCCAATTAATCCTAATCCACCAATGCAAAGAGGGTGTTCATCAGGAATAATTCCTTTAGCTGGTAATGTAAGTACGATAGGAGCACCAATATGTTCTGCAAATGCAAGTAAAGATTCTCTTGCATGTTTTGCGCCTTTTCCAGCTAAAATAACAGGCTTTGTCGCTGCATTTATTGCGAGTTTCGCTGCAGCTAAATCTTCTTTTTGCGGAAATAGCTCAGGTAGTGTAAAAGAAGTGTTGGTAACACGAGCACCATTTTTTACTTCGAATTTCGGAACATCATCAGGAATCGTAAGAACAGATACACCTTTTTTCGTATATGCCATTCGAATCGCTTGATTCACTACAGAGGGTAACTGTTCTGCAGACATAATGCGCTGGTTATAAACCGCAACATCATCAAACATTCTTTCTAAGTTTACTTCTTGGAAAAAATCGGTTCCGAGTAAATCAGATTCCACTTGTCCTGAAATTGCTAATACCGGGGCTTTATCGAGTTTCGCATCATATAAACCATTGAGTAAATGGATTGCACCTGGTCCTGCAATAGCCATACATACGCCTAGTTTTCCTGTTAATTTTGCATAGGCAGCCGCTGCTAATGCACCAGCTTCTTCATGGCGAACTTGAATGAATTTAATTTTATCTTGTTTTTTTCTTAAAGCTTCAATTATAGAATTGATGGAATCTCCGGGCATTCCGTATATGTGTTCTACTCCCCAGTCAATTAATAGATCAACTAATGCTTCACCCGCTGTTTTTCCAAACATAATTGTTCCTCCTTATAAATAGGTAGATAACAATATGATTTGGAGAAAAAGGAAAAATATACAAATGATAAAATTATTCGTCTTAGTGGTGACCAGCGAATAGTGTAAATACTGAAATTAATAAAAATCCACTAGTCGCCCACGTTAGAAATGAAAAGAAAGAGAGCTGTTTCTTTGCCTTCCAAAGCATCTCATGAATTGTGACATAGCCAAGTGAACCGATAGCACTTCCCATAATGAGTCCTTGCAGGTGAAGAGCTTTTCCTTCCATCAAAATTCCAAAAATTGTACCTGTACCGAGAATAAGAGAAAGTAATAAAGTTGTTAATAAAAATGAAATATATTTATGATTTGTAAAGAGAAAGGGGATAATTAAAGCTAATCCTTCTGGAATATGGTGAATGACGATTGCTATTAAAAAGGGAATGGCAGAGTTAGCATGATTAATAAAAGCTGTACCTAACGCAAAGCCACTTGGCATATTGTGAATGAATATAGCGAAAGAAAGAAAAAGGAAAGTTTGCCATGCTTGTTGATCTTTTTTATGTATCATTGGATGATGACAATAGTTACCTAATAAGCTCATAACTAAAATACCGATAGCTATACCAAGTATAGTCCCAATTATTTCATAGCTTGAAAATGTTTCAGGAATAATTTCAAGTGATAATAATCCAAGTAAAATTCCGCCACATAATGCGTATAAACGATGCATTTTTTCTTCAATTAGCTGGCGTGTTACTACTCCAACAGCACCGCCTAATAGTAATCCACCGAATGAAAAAAACGTAACAATCATTGGAATCCATAATCGTTCCACAGTATCACACTCCGATTCTATACCCTTGTTTTTAGCTTACGAGAAGGAAAGTTAGATTAGTCCAAATTATTATGATTAATTATAGAGAAAAAACTGTAAATTCATTATAATTTATATATTGAAATGAAATGGAGAGTACAAATGCAAACAAAATGGAGTTTATCTGAATACGAAAATCCAAAACGATATGATATTGAAAATAAAAGTTTGTCAGATTTTCCGTTCTTACTATCATGGGCACAAAAACTAAATATACAAAATGAATGGATTCTAGATATTGCTTGTGGAACAGGAAGAGTTACAATTCCGTTTATAGAAAACGGATATCAAATGATCGGTGTAGATATACATGAAGGAATGCTTGCTGAAGCGAAGAGAAAAATTACAGGCTGTAAGAAGGTAAAATGGTTACAACAAGACTGCTTACAATTGAACATTGAAGATACCATTTCGCTAGCATTTATGGTGGGGCATGGATTCCAGCATTTCCTTACAAATATTCATCAAAATCAATTATTAACATCTATTCATCATGTGTTAGCTGAGAATGGTATATTCATATTTGATACACGTTTCCCTTCAAGAGAAGAATTAATACAACCATCTACAGAAGAATATTGGACAACTGTTAATGATGAAAAGGGTAGGAAATGTGATTTATATACTGAAATGACATACGATTCAATTCAGCAAATACAGCACTACATAACAACAAGAAAGTTTTATGAGGGTGATACGCTAGTAGAGGAACTAAAAACAACGATTGATCTTCGTTATACGTATCCGCAAGAATTAGAAAGATTGTTAGAGTTGAGCGGGTTCGAGTTGCTACATATATATAATGATTGGGACGGGAATGAGTTAGGAGAGGATTGTTATTCAATGGTGGTTGTTTGTCGGAAGAAATAATAGTATAAAAATCTCTAAGGATTGAATTGGTGTCTTACATAATTATTATTTTAGGAGGGTGAAAAAATGTCCTGGTATTTAGATAACGTTTATGAGTTAAATAAAAAATCTCCATATACATTTTATGTTCCCGGTGCAGAAGTTTTGAGGGAATTAAATGTTGGAGATTTGGTAAAGTTAATTTTTGTAACTAAAAACGAAGAAGAAGATGGGTTTCATGGTGAAAGAATGTGGGTTGAAATCACTGAAAGAAATGAAAAGAAGTTTGTAGGGAAACTGAGCAATGATCCGTATCGTTTAAATTTAAAAATAGGTGATGAAATTTCATTTGGAATTGAAAATATATGTGATACGGAATATAACGATCCAGCTTCAAAAGATTGGGATTATTATTTTGACACGAAGGTAATTGTTAGTAATGATGTACTTGAAAAAAGAGAATTTAACTTCATGCTTAAAGAGGATCCAAGAGAAGAAGGTGACTCTGGTTGGTCAATACTAAGTGGCTATGAAAGTGATGACTATGTAAATGATCCTAAAAACTTTCAAATTATTTCAATTGGAGTCATATTGAATATAGATGATTCTATTTTAGAATTTATTGGGGAACCACCTTTATGTGCATATGAAAGAAATGATAAAGGTGAATTTTATAAGATAGAAGATTATAATTGGGATGCTTATTTAAATGGATAGAAGAAGTTACTACGTTTTAAAGAAAGCAATATATATTATTTCACGCTATGCGCTGGTACAAATAAAAATTGAAGAGAGTAGTAGTAAATGGAGGTACTAATTATGCAACAAATTAAAAAAATAGGAAACTCATTTTGGTATATGACACCTGTCTCTGAAACAGATAGACCTATATTAGGAATGGTCGTTGGACAAGAAAAAACTTTAATGATTGATGCGGGGAATTCAGAAGCACATGCACAATTATTTTTAGAAATGCTAAAAGAACAGAATGTATCAAGTCCTGACTTTGTAGCATTAACGCATTGGCACTGGGATCATATTTTTGGATTGCCTGTATTGCAAGATGCATTAACTATTGCGCATACTGAAACGAAAAAAGAGATGCAGAAACTAGTATCTTATGAATGGACAGATGATGCGTTGGACGCACGGGTAAAAGAGGGTACTGAAATTGAATTTTGTGCGGATTGTATCAAAAAAGAGTTTAGTGAACAAACGAGAAACATTAAAATTATTCCTCCAACTGTAACGTTCCAAACTCAAATTGAATTAGACCTTGGTGAAGTGACATGTGTGTTAAAACATGTTGGCGGAGATCATGCACATGACTCTGTTGTTATGTATATTAAAGAAGAAAAGATATTGTTTTTAGGAGACTGTATTTATGCTGATATTTTTTCTTCGAATTGGAATTATACGACGAAACGAACGTTTAAATTAATAGATGAATTAGAGAAATTTGATGCTGAGACATATATTCTTTCTCATGGGACGGCTATAAATCGGGATGAGTTTTTACAAGAAATGCATTTGCTGAAAACAGTAGGAACTTATACGAAAATACATAAAGGCGATGAAGAGAACATAAAGGGAGCGTATAAACGAGACATAGATAGAGAATTAAATGAAGATGAACTAGAAACTATAACGTTTTTTGTAAATGGTTATGAGATGAATAATCTGTAAAATATAACTTTAGTCAAAGAGCATTAAATTACACAAAAAGAGTATTGAGAGTAAGTGCAATACTCTTTTTGAAATTAAATTTGAATTGATGAAAAATCATCAATAATTTCCACTACTTCAATTTTCCCATTAATCAATAGCTCAGGAAGTTCATTTTCAACGTTTCCCTTCCAATACTCTCTAGCTTGTTCAATCTTATGAGAGAAAGGAATACCATCTTCTTTCGGTAAAAGGTTCCCGTCACCTTCAAAAAAATTACCATTGACTCGTAGTTTAACAACCTGCAAAACCTCTCGATTGTAAGAATCAAATAAAGCTTTCCATTTCAAAGCATCTTCATAGTTTTTGGCAGCATATAAGCAAGATAATCTGGAAGGATATTCAGGATATTCTTGTAGCCTAACCATTTCTACAATTGTTTCCCTAACTGCTCTAATTGTTTGATCCATATAACTCATAACTACTTTCGCATTTTCATTTTTTATATGTAATCCGCCATTTACATAATGATTTTTTAAAATTTGTATCGAATCTTCACCGTTAGAATTTAATTGCTCTCTTTCAAAAAAGAAGCGATATAGGGTATTCGTTTGATTTTTGTCAAAATGAATGATTTGCCCTATACTCATTTTTTTCCTTGTAACGATGTGATAAGCGTAAAATTCTGCTTCATGCATGGTAATCCTCCTAGTAGTTATATATTTCAATGTTAAATTTAATAATTCAACATTGAAATATATAAAACCTCTATAAATAAAAGTGAGAGTTCGAGTTGAGAGGAAAAAAACATATGAAAACGTTTTAAATTCGTTCACAAAATGTTCACTTACGAAGAGGTTTGCAATATCGATATAATGACAAAGACTCAAAGAGAAGGGATGATGAAAATTGCCAACAACAAGAAAGGAAAATCTCCAATTTGGCATGATGATGTGCCTAGGGATGGTTATCGTAATGACGTTTTACAATGTATTGATGAATGGAGCAGGAGGACCAATTCATATTAAGGAGATCGTATTAGAACTACTCATTGGATTTATAATTGCACTATTAATTGAAATATGTATCGTTGGACCTTGTGCGAAAAAAATTGTATTCGCGTTACCGTTTGATAAATCGAAGAAAATAAATATTATTGTTGTGATGGCGACAGCAATGGTAATCGGAATGGTGTTCTTTATGTCATTTTTCGGTATGGCTATGATGTATTTACATAATGAGTTACATGGTGACTCATTCATTTCTATTTACTTTTCAATTTTTATTAAAAACTTTATGATGGCATATCCCCTACAATTAATCATTATGGGACCGTTAGTACGTTTCTTATTTACAAGATTTGTTATGAAGAAGAAATCTGTTAATATAGCGTAATCTTAATTTGTAAAATATTATATATTGATAAAATAATTAAAGTGCAACTCAAATATTCTGAGGTGTGCTTTTTTTGTTCATTCCTATAAATAAGGATAGTGTCTAAAGAATATAAAGGGAAAAAGTGTTAATGGTCAGAACTTATACATTTAGATAGTAATAAGTGAGCGATAAGGAGAAAGGATAAATGAATCAGTTTATGTTGCAAGATGGTGTACACTATTTGAAAATCAATGGGATTTTGCATTGGTGTAAAGTTGCAGGGACAGCTCATAATACAGTTCCTCTTATTATTGTACATGGTGGTCCAGGTGGTAATCATTATGTATTCGAAAGAACACTTGGATTGAGGTTAGAAGGAAATATGACTGTAGTTTATTACGAACAAAGAGGATGTGGACGAAGTGAGGCACCACAAGATGATGGTGAGTACTCAATCCATACTCTAGTTGAAGATTTAGAGGAATTAAGAAAGCAATTAAATGTAGAGAAAGTAAATTTGTTAGGATATTCTTTTGGTGGACAACTTTGTTTAGAGTATGCTTTGAAATATCCGAAAAACATTGGGAAAATGGTATTACAAGCACCATCGTTAGATGATTACGATGTAATGTATAATGTGCAGATAGAAGGTTTTCTACAAATAACGAAAGGGGAAATGAAAGAACAAATATCAAAAATAATTAAGTCAGAAATTCCTTTGAAAGAAAGATATCATCAAGTTTGGAATATAGTTGATACAGAAACTGTAGATCGTCTATTATTTAAAAATGAAGAATTTGCAAAGCTAAATCGAAGTCTTTGGGAGGAAAGTAAGTTAAGTAATACAGGTAAGATGAGTAAAGTTATTTTTGAAACAAAATCACTTTTACCGCTTATTGAGCGCATTAAAGATTTAGAAATTGATACGTGTGTCATAGTCGGGGCGCATGACTATAACACGGGTGTAGGAATGAGTAATAGAATAACGAGACAATTGAAAAATAGTAAACTTTTTATATTTGAAAATAGTGCGCATTTTCCAGATATTGAGGAGACGGATAAAGTATATGAAACGATTATTGAATTTTTGGGACGATAGTGGGATCGCTAGCATTTCGGAAAATCCTCACGCTAAGAGTATACAAGATTTTATACAGTTTTTCGGCTAATCCAGTAACAAATGAGAACTCGAAACCTTACACTATGATAGGAATGTATAAAAAATTGCATAGATTGATAAAAAGAAAAAAAGGCGAATCCCTTATGGAAGTAAGGATTCGCCTTTTTCTTTGCTACCGATAATGATGCGTTATGTTAATTGAGCATGAATATGGTATACAATAAATTAGAGGTGAAAATTATGAATCGAGAACAAGCCATTCAAATACTTGAAAAATACTCTCCTATGCCTGATGACGAGGATTTAACTGAAGAAATGATAGATGAATACGCAAGTGCAATTACATATTTTGAGGAGAATCCACATCCAAGTTGCATAGAGCCTATTATGATGACCTTTAGTTTAGATGATTGTTATGGTGTATATGACCATGCAACAGGTGTATTATGTGAGTTTAGTAACGATGAGATAGTACCATACCTAATTAGAGCTATACAAGATAAACATGAAGGTAGAAGATACTGGGGAACAGAAGTAGCTAAATTCTTTCCGGATATAAGATTAATTAGTTCTTTATTGACTTGTATTGACGATCCAAATGATGAAATTCGAGAATATGTAGCTTACGTATTAAGTAAGATTGGTGATAAGTCAGTTTTGCCTGTATTACTTAATAGACTACTAAAGGAACACAATGAAGATGTTTGTGAGGAATTAAAACAAGCTATCTCAAAACTAGAAAGACTTAAATAACTTCCGAGAACGATAATTATGTAAATAAGCTGTCGACGAAAGCGAAATAGAGCACAAGACCTCGTTTCATTATGCGTGTTTCTCAGCCAAGCAATTGGGACAGAATCCCTAGTTAGTTTATGTGCGAAACTAACTAGAGCTACGGGAATCCAATTATCTAGTCAAGGTCTGAACGAACGATTTAATGCACAGACTGTACAATTCTTAAAGGAATTGTTTTTACAAGTATTTCGAAAGAAGTTTTCTCCAATGACTCCTTTATCTAACCGTTTTACACGTATCCGTATACTAGATTCAACAGCCTTTCAGCTTCCAGCTCAATATGCATCTTCTTACAAAGGGGTAGGCGGAGGTGGTTCAGAAGCTGGTGTGAAAATTCAATTAGAGTGTGAACTGATTTCCGGAGAATTTTTAGAAACAGCTGTAAGAGATGGAACAAGTAGCGATTGCCGTTATGGACAGGAACGTACGCAAACATTAGAGCCAGGGGAACTTTCTCTTCGTGATCTTGGTTATTTTTCTATTTATGATTTAGAAAAAATTGCGGATCGAAAAGCATTTTATGTGTCACGTATTCGCTGGAATACACAAGTCTATCAAAAAGAGAAAGGTGGAAAATGGACTCTTCTCGATTTAGAAAAATTGACGAAAGATCTATCTGAAGGACAAATACTAGAATTACCGGAAATCTATATAGGACTTCACCAAAAACATAAAACACGCCTTGTCATATATCGTCTAACACAAACTGAGTGGGCGAAACGTTTGGAACATCACAAGAAAGCGAAAAAGAAGATGCCGAAATATGCAAGCCGTATACCTTCTTATTACGAACGTATCTAGTAAACACCTTCCGCACAATGAAGTATATGAACTGTATTCTTTACGGTGGCAAATTGAAATTATATTTAAAACATGGAAGTCTATTTTTAAAATTCATGAAGTGAAACCTGTGAAACTGGAACGATTTCAATGTCATTTATATGGGCAATTAATTGGTTTGTGTTTGGTAGCTAGCATTACATATCGAATGAGAAGACTTATATGGGAGAAAAAACAAAAAGAGGTTAGTGAGTATAAGTGTACATATATCGTCAAAATTTACTTCTCTAGTATACACGACGTGCTTTTCACAACCTTTCAACATCCTGTATCAGTGCTAACCAGGCTCTTTCAGGATCTTGTCAAAAACGGACGAAAAGCACGAAGGTATAAGTGTCGTACACCGTTCGATATCCTTAGTATCACTCAAGAATGTACGAAAAGACTTCACAAAGCCGTATAAAAAATACGAAATCCAGAGAGTCTTATTT
>NZ_QOSD01000039.1:0-1023 GCF_008368905.1 Bacillus sp. SH5-2 | reverse complement strand
AATGTTATCTAGTTTTGAAAGAATATAAAAAACTTGTTGACTTTGAAAGTTAAATGAGTTATAATAATTCTTGTCTTAAATGAATACAGTCTGGTAATGATGGCAGAGAGGCCACACCCGTTCCCATACCGAACACGGAAGTTAAGCTCTCTAGCGCCGATGGTAGTTGGGACCTTGTCCCTGTGAGAGTAGGACGTTGCCAGGCAATTCGGAGGATTAGCTCAGCTGGGAGAGCACCTGCCTTACAAGCAGGGGGTCGGCGGTTCGATCCCGTCATCCTCCACCATTTAGCCGACTTAGCTCAATTGGTAGAGCAACTGACTTGTAATCAGTAGGTTGGGGGTTCAAGTCCTCTAGTCGGCACCAGTTTTTATTGCAAGAGCCATTAGCTCAGTTGGTAGAGCATCTGACTTTTAATCAGAGGGTCGAAGGTTCGAGTCCTTCATGGCTCACCATTTTAATGAAATATGCGGGTGTGGCGGAATTGGCAGACGCACTAGACTTAGGATCTAGCGCCTTTGGCGTGGGGGTTCGACTCCCTTCACCCGCACTTTTAATGAAATAACTCAAACATGTCTTGCGGAAGTAGTTCAGTGGTAGAATACAACCTTGCCAAGGTTGGGGTCGCGGGTTCGAATCCCGTCTTCCGCTCCAATTTCCAATATGACATGCCGGGGTGGCGGAACAGGCAGACGCACAGGACTTAAAATCCTGCGGTGGGTGACCACCGTGCGGGTTCGACCCCCGCCCTCGGCACCATATGCGCCCGTAGCTCAATTGGATAGAGCGTTTGACTACGGATCAAGAGGTTAGGGGTTCGACTCCTCTCGGGCGCGTTTTCTTTCGGGAAGTGGCTCAGCTTGGTAGAGCACCTGGTTTGGGACCAGGGGGTCGCAGGTTCAAATCCTGTCTTCCCGATAATTGTTTGGGGCCTTAGCTCAGCTGGGAGAGCGCCTGCCTTGCACGCAGGAGGTCAGCGGTTCGATCCCGCTAGGCTCCACCATTAGTTCTTTGAAAACTGAA
>NZ_QOSD01000038.1:0-51403 GCF_008368905.1 Bacillus sp. SH5-2 | reverse complement strand
GAAATGCGTCTTTATTTTATATTTAAATGCATAAGTTTTTCAGGATTAACCATCATATAAATGTTTGAAATTTTCTCATCCTCAAATGCAAATGAAAGTACATAAGTCACTTTATTATTTATTGAAACTATAACTCCTGGTGCACCATTTACCTTTTTGAATTCAACTGTATACTCTTCTGTCAATCGTTTTGCAATTCCAAAGAGCAAACGTATAATTTTATCCGCAGAATAAATCGGATTAATAGCCGTTGTAACTTTACCGCCACCATCTGATTTGAATATCGCATCTGTTTTTAATACTTCTAACATACCTTGTGCATCTCCACATTGTAAGGATGATACAAACTTTTCAACATAAGCAGCCATTTTCTTTGTGCTTAATTGTGATTCCTTCGGTTTCTCCAAAATGCTTTTTCGTGCACGTTGAAAGATCTTTCTGCAATTCACACTACTCTTATCAACAATCGAAGCGATTTCTTCGTAGTCATAACCGAAAACCTCTCTTAATATGAAAACAATCCTCTCAACCTCAGACAATTGTTGTAAAAGTAATAAATATGCTGTAGAAATTGATTCTTTCATTACAAAGGACTCTGATGGGTCATCACTCTCTTCCACAAATGGCTCTGGTAGCCACATTCCGACATAAACGTTACGTTTATGTGCCGCTGAACGTAATTTATCAATTGAGCGATTGGTTACCATCTTACATAAATATGCTTTCATATTTTCTATAGATTGAACATCCTCCATATTATTAAACGATATAAATACATCATGGACGATATCCTCAGCATCCATAACACTCCCAAGGATTCTGTATGCTAACGAAAATAATAATGATTGATACGTTTCATATAATTGTTCCGTTTCCATGATAAACTGCCCCACTTTCGGATTGCTTTAAAATGTGTAAGGCTGCACGTTTTCCGCTTGCTACCGCAGCATCAGCTAATATTTCATCATGCCCTGCCCAATCTCCTGCGACGTAAACACCTGGCATTTCAGGTATATTAGGGCCCGGTTTTTCAACACGGTCAATATGAGGAAAATCATGTACTACCGTTATTTTCGGTAAATATTGCCTTGCAACAACTTCCCTTTTCCAATTTGGATGTAACAATTCCATCGTATTTTCTAACTGTTCTTTATCTTCATAAATATGATTCAGCTTTAACACAGGATTATGATACTTAATTAAACTCACTGCAATTGATCCATCCTCACTTAATTTAGCTGCTCTTGATTGATTCGTAAAAAATATAGGTTGATCTAATCCCAATGCAAAATGATGCAAAGGATTCGGCAATTGTTTTAAACCAATATCTAACGCTGCCACAGTCACTGGTATAGATTGTTCACTCCATTTTTGCAAACTTGTTCCTTCTGCACCTTTTATCATTTTACAAGCCTCTTTCGGTGGAGTTGTTACAATGACTGCACCTGCTTCAAATACTTCATCATCAAAACAGTATATTCTTTGTTTCCCTTCACAATGCTCTATTTTCAAAACATGCTTTTTAGCTAGAAATTGCACACCATTCGTATTCGCTATATCCCTTAAATTTGTTATTATCGTCTCCCAACCCCCATCTACATAAAGTACTCCTTCTTTCATAGAAAGCTGTATTTGCTTTAGTACTGAAGATGCTAATTGTATTGTTGGAGCAAACGTATATGTTGTTGTTCGGCATAATGCATAAAATATATTTCGAACCATTGGATCTTTTATTTCATTTTCTGCCCATGTAGTTAGACTCATTTTCGGAATTTTTCCTACATCTAAATTTCCTAACCGAATCATAAGACGAGAGAACTGGACTTTTGCAGACCACGAAAGTAACGGGGTTGATAAAATTGAGCGAAAATCTGTTGGGATGGTGAATATATCCTCTTTCCATATTCCATGTGCTTTTGTAGATGGTATTCCACCCGGTAGATTCATACTGAGCTCATTAAAAGTTAAAAATGCTGCTCCTCCTCTATATAAAGCATGTGCACCAAGATTCATACAAATGCCATTTCTATTTATAGTCATCCCTCGACCACCTAAGTGACTGGACTTTTCTAATACAATCACTTTTCTTCCAGCTTTCGCTAAATATATAGATGCTGTTAATCCAGCAAGCCCACCACCAACAATTGCTACATCAAAATTTTTCATAATAAAATCCCTCCTTATCCGTTCTACATACAAGACGAACGATTAAGGAGGGATGTGACATGAAAATATATTTTTACTTATCTATTTTATTTCATTATTTTTTTATTCTGTCATATTGCATACGAAATAACTCAATTGCAAATGGAATATCCTCTTCACTCTTTATATAATAACTTATCCATCCTGATTCAGGTAATACGTGATGTGGTTTCACCAATCCTTGTTTCACTAATTCGTCCCGCTTTAACTTTGGAAATGGTAAATCAACTAACTTATCTCCATGCAGATGACCGAGTTCTTTCTTACCATAATTTATTTCAATACCACCAAATCGATGCGGTTTTTCAGAAACACCCGCCCAGCTGAGCACTTCATTTCTAATCATTTCACTAAATGACATGAACATTCACCCCTTATAAATGATTGATGTAATTTTAAATTAACATTTTCATTACTTTTTTCCATCAATCCAAAGTATGAACGGGAATACGAATATAGTTTAATCTCAATACCTTTATTTTTTCATAATTAAAATAATTTCAAAGGGTATTTATTCTATTATATAGAATTATTATTAAAAATAATTTTAAGGGATGGATATATATGAGTGAGGTATTATTACAAAAGGCAAATTATCTACAATTTGATGAATTAAAACTTTTGAAAAAAGCTATACAATTTGCAGAGCAAGCGCATGATGGGCAATATCGTCAAACTGGAGAACCATATATTATTCATCCTTTCGCAATTGCAGAAATACTACTAAATTATAAAGCTGACATTACAACATTGATTGCTGCTTTATTACACGATGTTGTAGAAGATACCGAATATTCTCTAGAAGAAATTGAATCACATTTTGGTGCGACTGTTCGATATATTGTAAATGGATTAACAAAAGGAAAAAAACAACAAGATCAAAACAAAGTATTATACGAAGCAATTAATTTAAAAAAATTACTATTATCCTCTCAACATGATATACGTGTTGGCATTATTAAAGTTATAGATCGCCTTCACAATATAAAAACATTGAATGTTAAAAAACCCGCGAAACAAGTAGCATATGCGAATGAAACATTAACACTTTTTGCGCCACTTGCAAAGCGACTAGGATTATATACAATCCAGTATGAATTAGAAAATCTTGCTTTTCAATATTTACATAAAGAAAGATATAACAAGGTACTTGAATTTTTAACGGGATATGTGCCACATCTTCAAAAAAATATAACTGATTTGAGAAAAGGAATTCATTCTTGTTATGAAACTAACCTTTCATTTGAAATAAGCTATGAGTTCCCTCCAATTTATACTGCTTACTCACAACTACAAGAAGTACAAAACGTATCAAGTATTTCACAAATTTGTATTACAACTACAAGTGTACTAGATTGCTATAAAATTCTTGGAATAATACATCAATTATACAAACCAACTATCAACTATTTCGAAGACAACATAGCACTTGAAAATAGCCATTTTAATAGCAATTTAAAAACTAAAATCAATATGAATGATACTGAACAAACAATTATCATTTAAACACAATTAGCAAAAACATTAAAAAACAATGGTATTTTTTCTTTATTGAATAATAGAATTGTAGATGTTCAAGCAATATCTTATAAAATAATGAATGATACAATTGTGAATAATAATTTATTAAATACAGATCCAATCGCTTTCCACAATTTAGTATCGTATGAACTATTTGAAAATACCATTACGGCTTATACTTCAGATTTACAACCCGTTTATTTACCAGATGGTGCTACAATTATTGATTTTTCTTTCTCTGCATTTCCAAAAATTGCACATAACATGAAAAAAGCAATAGTAAATGGAATACCCGTTCCACTTAAAACAAAGGTATCTCATTTTGACGTCATAGATATTTATTTTGGTTTAAAACAAAACTTGGAATTAGATTGGCTAAATTACGCCAATACCGCTAAAGCACAATTAATTATCCAGCAAAAACTATCTTAAATAACAGACCAATACCTCTATAAAAAGTATTGGTCTGTTATTCAAAATACGAAATACTACCCATATTCTTTATGGAATAGGCAAATTTATTATGATACCAACAACAGCACATAACAAACACTAGACACATATCCTAATTTTGTAACCTAACTTACCTACAGAAAGGCGGGTAATACAAATGACTTCTAATATCGACTATACTTCCCCCTCAACCAGTTTCACTCATGATTTAAATAAAAGTAATTTTTTTAAAAAAGATGCCCAAAATTATATAAACGTACTTGGCATGAAACAATTAAATACTTTAGAAAACACTTCTTTATTAGATATTTATTTAAGTACAGGTAATGTTGTAGAACCACATATTCATCAAAATGCAGCTGAACTTGTTTACTGTATTTCAGGATCCGCTGTTGTTTCTTTACTTAATCCATTTACGAATCAAATATTAAACTTACCAATTCAACCAGGGCAAGTTGCTAATATTCCACAAGCGTGGTGGCATTATGAAATTGCTTCAGCAGATAATACTCATTTATTAGCTATTTTCGACGCCCCAACGCCAGAAGTTATTTTCGGTTCTGATATTTTAAGATTAACTCCTGCTAATATGATGGCTCATACGTATTGTCTCAATGAACAACAATGGAAACAAGCAGTATCTCCTATTCAATCCACTACTGTAATTGGTCCTCCGGTAAACTGCAATCAAAATCGTGAAATAAAAAACCAGCCAACTCAGCCCCCTATTCAACAACATAATCTATATTATCAAGATACTTATTACTTCCCTCCTTACTGGGGTTATTAATAAATATCACTTTAATAGAATCATCATTTATCTCTTCGGAAAATACTGAGGAGATATTTTATTGTACCTTCTCTTCCTATTCTTTATCGTAACAATTAATAGTGTACATACATATAATAGTTATATAATTAATTGGAGGTGATAGTACTATGAGTAATTATAACTATCGAAAAAACTACTCTCATAATAAAAATAGTAGCTCGTCAGCATCCTCTCAGTCTTCGAATTCTCAATCTTCCAATTCTCAATCGCAAAAAGATTTAGCCGAGCAAGGCTATGTAAAGAAAAAAGGATGTAACTGTAATAAAAATAAGTAAAACATTTCAAAAACACCATATTCAGCCATAAAAATTAATACTTTTTTTATAAAATGTACCTATAGGATAGACACTAAAAAGTCTATTCTATAGGATATTTCTTGTATAATGAGAGAAAATTGAAGTCGTAGAAAGTTCAAAATGATAATTTTTTTACAAAAAGAAATATTCAAATTCTATCAAATAACCCATACATAAAATCTGTAAGTCAGAAAGGTATGTAAAGAAGATGACTCCTACTGGATACAAAAATCATCTTCTTGCTGTTGCCTAACTTTTTTCAAAATGTCCTTTACAAATGATACAGATTATTACTAGTATTCCTTTTTGAAATTTTTTAAAAGTTCAAGCTAGCACGCTAAGAATATAATTATCTATACTAGTATACAAATTGTATAAATGCTAGAACTATATCCTAAAATTATAACCGTATCTAAATACACCTAATTCCATTAGGTGCTCAAGTACAATTATTTAACAGAAAAGGCGCAATCATTAAGATTACGCCTTTTTTTCTTAATATAGTAACATTCTCTTGTACCTAAAGAATAGTTACCCCTGCACTCGCATAACCAGCTACAGCAGCTACTGCCGTTAATCCTGCGCCAGTAATAGAGTAAACCATTAACAAACGTGTCTGTGGAGTTACTGGTATCGATAATCCAGTTGTGATACCATTGGTAATCGTACCAAGGGTAGCAACACCTGTTAGAGCAGGTGCTAGCGTTACTGAAGCACCTGGTATCGCTGTGAAGATATTATTAGGTGTTGTAGACTCATATAACTGCGCCGTAACGGTAACGGTTCCACCTACAATTGTAGCCGCCGTTACACTCAAATATGCCGCAATAGAGGTAATTGTCCCAGCACGTGGTGCCGAAAAAGCCATATTAAGAAGTGTTCCAGCTGCACCTGTTAAATCAATTGTTGAACCAAGTGCAAATACAGTAGGCGCTGAATTTCCAAATCCGATAACCTCAATCGTACCAGCTGCACCACCTGCAACCGTCGTTAATGCAACAGGTACCCCCGAAGCAAACGGAATAATAGCTCCTCCGCCAGTCGCTCCTGTCAAGCCTGTTGCACCAGTTATCCCCGTCGCTCCTGTTGCACCAGTTGCTCCTGTTGCTCCTGTTGCTCCTGTTGCTCCTGTTGCTCCTGTTGCACCAGTTGCTCCTGTGTCTCCTGTTGCTCCTGTTGCTCCTGTTGCTCCCGTTGTTCCTGTTGCTCCTGTTGCTCCTGTTGCTCCTGGCGGAATTGGAGTAAGACTAATTAGTAGCGTTAATAGATCAAATAAAAATCGGAAAGTTGATGGTGCAAAACAAGTCTTTATAGAGAAGAAGTAATCTGCAAGAGCGCTATAAAATTGTTGTAATAGTACAATCAATTGCGCCGTGTTTGGATTAATAGGTGTTAATACAGCTAAAATACCTTCAACTAATTCTTTCAAAAAATCTACTTCTGTAGTAGGTAGTAGTGAATTTAGTAAAATTAATAATCGATTAAACAAATTGACTAGTGCCGCTTTATTTGTAGCATTTGGGGTCGTCAAAAATGCTGGTATAGCTGTGCTTAAAGCAACTAGTATACTCTCTAATTCAATTAATTGTGAATTGCTAGGACAAACTGTCTTCGGTTCACAACAACCACCTGTAACAATAATTTGATCACAGTCTTTGTCATCAAAACAATCATTATGTTTCATATTTTCCTCCTTATTTAAATAATTTCCGAGTCCCTTGCTATTCTAAGAGCTATTGAATACATTGTTATATATTATTAACTTTGATTTATTATTTCCTCTTAGAAAGGAAAGTGCTACTAATAATTAAACACTAAAAATGCTGTTTTAATTATCTTCACGACTCTACTATAAATTATATGTCCCTATAATCTTATTGCTTAGATTATATACCTAAACTAAATGACCTATTTTAATTTTCCACGTTTAACACCTTAAATTTATCTTCAAAATTCTTCAAGTTATAAATGTAATAGCTAATTTCTTCACTTCCCACTAAGTATTCCTCCCGCCATTGAATTTTTATAATTAGCTTGACTTTCATAAAAACAGAGAGAAATAATCAATATCTTTACTAACTACTTCCAAATCAAAATAATATCCATATATATAAATATAAAAGAAAATCCTTTCCGTTCCTCATCTGATTATCTTTTAAAAACAAAAAACTACCTTACTAGAGGCAGTTTTTTCATTAAAAATTAAGAATTCGGATAATAAATAATCATGCTCAATCTTGTTAAGCCTTCTCCTGAATTGTAATAAATATGTGGTCGATCTGCTCGAAATCTAATGGAATCACCACTTCTCAAATTATATTTACATTCATTTACTTCAATAGTTAACTCGCCATCAAACACTATAATAAATTCTTCTGTTCCTTCTTTATGCGCTTCAGAACTTAACTTTCCTTCCGTTTCAATTTCAACAGTATAGATTTCAAAATGTCTATCATCTTGGAAAGGAAAAGATGGATAAACTTTATATTTCCCATTGTCTTCAGCTAATACTTGAACATCTTTTCGTAAAACAACTTTCGTATCTGGTTTTGGATTATTTATTAAAGAAGTAAAGGAGATCTTAAGTCCATTAGCGATTTTCCAAATTGTTGTAATCGTCGGACTTGATTCTCCTCTTTCAATTTGTCCAATCATCGTTTTACTTACACCAGTTAATTGTGAAACCTTTTCTAAACTTAATTTTTCTTTCTCTCGAATTGTTTTTAAATTTTTCGCCAGAATAAGTTGAATTTCTTCCATAAAAACACCTCTACACTATATACAATATAACGACCGTTATGTATAATAAAAAGCACACGTTATATTGTTCTTTTCGGTCATTATAACATACTATTTTATCAGGAGGGTTTTGAAATGCCTATATTTTCTTTTTTATTATTTGTTTTTATAAGTAGCTTCACACCCGGTCCTAACAATTTTTTAGCTATGACATATGCCAATCAACATGGTTTAAAGAGGAGCATACAATTTTGCATTGGCGTAGCTCTCGGTTTTTTCATCCTCACTTTCTTATGCAGTTTCTTTAATGTTGTACTCATTAATATACTACCCATAATCGAATTGCCTTTAAAAATTTTAGGTGTAGCGTACATGCTATATTTAGCTTTTAAAATACTTACTAGTAAAGGCAATACAGAGCCCACTGAAAAAAATAATACAAACTTATTTACAGTGGGGGTTTCCCTTCAATTTGTTAATCCTAAAGGGATATTATTCGGACTGACTGTAGTATCGACTTTTATACTCCCTTATTACCAATCTTATTTAAGCTACGTTTTCTTTTCTTTATTTCTAGGTTTAGTCGGTTTAATGAGTACGTTTAGTTGGAGCCTATTCGGTTCAATGTTTCAAAAAATATTATTAAAACATAATCGATTATTTAACATCATTATGGCTATTTTATTAGTTTTCAGTGCATTTTCAATTGTAGTAAATTAAATTCAAATGCTATATTTCTTTTCTTATTAAAGATATTTTTCACCAATAAAGTTGAGATTCTCAATGTATTTTCCACTTACGGGCAGTCTACCACTTAACCTAACTCCTTTGCATTCACCTAATTTTAAGATAGGCATCTTACTGCCCAGCAAATAGCGGGATAAAATTAGAAAAAGAGGATTACTAAAAACAAGTAGTCCTCTTTTTCGATCTATCGATATTTAACTCTGCCACTAAACCAAAATCTTTTTATTTAACTTCATACCACCAACCTTTACGATCAAGGTAGTCCGTCATTCCACTAAGTTGGGCATCTGAAGTTGGTTCAGAAATAAAATACGTTAAACCATCAGATTGTAAGATGAAATTAGCTGTCATTTTTAAGGACGTTAATGCCCCCATAACATCAGGCGTTTCATATGGTGAAAAAGCTCCTGATTGGATGATATTTTTTTTTGATGGTGGAGTTGCTCCACCTGATTGTCCAGTTAATGCGTATACAATTGAATTTGCAATCTTATCTGGATTCCATTTTGCCATATCTGCTTCATTATCTATAAATCCAAGTTCAATTAAGATTGCAGGTGCTTTCGTATTCGCTAACACATAAAGATCTTTTCGTTCCTTCGCACCACGGTTTGACCAACCAATATCTTTTGAAAGTTGCGCCGCTACTTTTGCTGCTAACGCCTGCTGGTCATAATAAAGCACTTCAACACCATTAGCATTCGTATCATACGAGTTTAAGTGAAATGAAATGACTAAATCTACATCGTGCGAGTTCGTTTTTGCTACAATGTTACTTAAATTTTGTGCTTGTGTTGTTCCTACCTCATCAGTATCATCATAAACTGTATGTCCCAATGCTCTTAATTTATTTACAACTGCATCCTTAACTTGTCGATCCATAATGTGCTCTTTCCGATTCCCATAATTTGCACCCTGTACTATACTATTGTGGCCTCCATGTAAACTATATCTAGCCATTGTTCTACATCCCCTTTTTTATTACTATATTCAAAGCTCGTCTTATTGTCCGACCAAATATTCAATATAGTTACAACAAACAATAAATAGGGCGCTAATCAGTTTGAAAATTTTTTAATTCTAAATTATCTATCCTCTAAAACAAAGAACCCCCAAAATAAAAACCACAACTGCTATTTTAAGTTGTGGTTTTTATTTTGAAAAAGTCCATAGTTTACTAACCTCTTTTGTACTTATTTTTCGATTTATCCTGCCACTTATCACCTTTTCACAATACTCATTTGTAAATTTCCTTATTATAATAAGGTACTGTTCTTTATGAGGATTATAATGGCTGTTAAATATAAATTTTTCATTCTCATTGTTATAACATTTTTTCTTTCTTTTCTTTAATAAAAGATTTCCGTAACACTTCAAAAAGTTTCTTTTGGGGAAGTTTTGTAATTCTGACCAGCTTCATATTACTATTAACACAAGCTTTAGAGTTAACGCATATTCTTCTTTATTCAACCAAAATAGCTCTTGAAATTGTTACAATACCACGTAAATTATTTCTTCCATTTATGACTTAATTTCTATTTCGTTTCTATTTACGTAACATGTATAGAGATGGATATCTATTTTCTAATTATCGTTGCAATTTTAAAAATGAAACGTTAATGAGTGAAAGTTTTATTCCTCCCCCACTCATTGTTTCTCCTTAAATAATAGAATACAGCCTTTTCAATTCATTCCTTCGCGTTCTGTAATAAAATATGCAATATTTCATATTTTATTATCTCAATATTACTTTATTAACTTTCAATTAATAAAAACTCATTCTTATCATGCGGTAAATCAACATTTACAATTTAACCCCATATTTTATTTTACTAATTTTATTTTTAAACATTATATTCGAATAATTATATTGGAATTTCCTGTTCTATACATCCACATATATTTTGTGTATTATGTAGCAGAAGGGTAATTAAAAGACTTACTCTTTGCTATTGAGGGAAGAGCCTGAGAGCCATATCAGGCTCTTCTTTGTGTATATGCCATGTCAAATAATGATTTGATAACACAAACAAAATACTACTTCCTTAAATCCGACTCATTATTTACATCCAATTCTTTCATTGTTAATTCCTCTTCGTAATTTAAAAAACTCCATTTTGTTACATTTCTATTTTCATACAAAATTCATTCATTTGAACTGAGCTACGTTACATATAATGAATGTGCAAAAATATTAAAAATGCGATTTCTCCTTTCCAGAGAAACCGCACCATATGAATTTTTCATTAAATTTTAAACTGACTTATATATAAATCGAAATAAAACCCTCGATCCTCCATAAGAGATTCATGATCTCCTCGCTCTAAAATACTTCCATCTTTTATTACAAGGATTTGATCTGCCTTTTCAATTGTTTTGAGTCGATGAGCGATTACAAAACTTGTTCGACCACTCATTAAATTGTTTAGCCCTGCTTGAATTTGTAATTCTGTTCTCGTATCAATATTTGATGTCGCTTCATCAAGAATTAAAATATCTGCATCCGCTAAAATTGCACGTGCAATCGCAAGAAGTTGTTTCTGTCCTTGACTTAAATTCGATCCTTCTGAGGCAATTTCTGTTTCATATTGATTCGGTAAATGTTTAATAAAAGAATGTGCTGATGCTGCTTTCGCTGCATTGATTACTTCTTCATCACTAGCATTTAATCGGCCATAACGGATATTATCCATAATCGATCCAGCAAATAAATACGTATCCTGTAAAACTACTCCTATTTTACTTCGTAAAGAATTAATGTCATAATCCTTTATATCTTTTCCATCAATTTGAATTTGACCTTGCTGTATATCATAAAAACGAGTTAACAAATTAATGATTGTTGTTTTTCCCGATCCAGTCGGACCTACTAAAGCGATTGTCTCCCCTGGCCGCGCTTGAAGGCTCACTTCTTTTAAAATCATTTTATTTTCCTCATACCCAAATGAAACATTCTCAAGTTCGACATGCCCCTGTAAATTTTGTACAACAAATGCATCTTTTTTATTTTGAATTTCTGGTACTTCATCCATAATTTCAAAAACACGTTCCCCACCAGCAACTGCTGCTTGAATTGTATTCATTAAAGTTGCAAATTGACTTAATGGTCTTGAGAATTGACGCGAATAATTAATAAAAGCCGCAATGACACCTACTGTTGTCATTCCGTTTAAAACCATAACTGACCCAGTTCCAATTACAAGCCCCATTCCTAAATTATTAATAAAGTTCATACTCGGAAAAATAAAGGCTGAAAATGTATCCGCCTTCGTAGCTGAAATTCTTAGCTGTTCATTAATTTTATTGAAATTTTGTACGGTTTCTTTTTCTTTCCCATATAACGTTGTAACATCCGCACCTGTTATAGATTCCTCAATAAATCCATTTAATTCCCCTAAATCTTTTTGACGCTTCGCAAAATTTTTACCACTATAGGCGACTAGTTTTTTTGTAACAATAAACATAATAGGTACTGTAATTAAAGTTACAATTGCTAAAATCCAATCTAATGCAAACATCGCAATCGTCACACCAATAAAAGTTAACGCTGATGAAATAATTTGCACAACGCTTTGTGTCAACGCTTGATTCAAATTGTCTATATCATTTGTCACACGGCTCATTAAATCACCTTGAGAACGTACATCAAAGAACCGTAAAGAAAGCGTTTGGATCTTCTCAAAAATATCTTGACGTATTTTTTGAATAGTTTTTAGTGCAACGTTAATCATGACGTATGTTTGTAACCATGTTAAAAACACCGTTATACCGTAAATTGCTATAAGTAGCATACACATTCTTGCTGTACCACTTAAATCTTTCGGTACAATATATTGATCTATAATTACACCCATAAAATAAGGACCTAATAACCCAAGTAGCGTCGTAACAACTACTAGAAATATAACGAACATAAGCGCTGCCTTTTGATACCCCATATAGTTCCATACCCGCATTACTGTTCCTTTAGTATTTTTCGCTTTTCCCATCTTCGGTGCGTTACGTCCACCTTTATTTGCAAATTGCCCTTGAAAATTACGCATGTTCTTTCCCACCTTCTTTATCTAAGTTGCCACCTTGGGAAAGATAGATTTCCTGATATACTTCACATTGTTCTAACAGTTGTTCATGGGTACCATCACCAACTAATTCACCATTATCTAGTACGAGAATTTTATCAGCATCTATTATAGATGAGATTTTAGAAGCAATTAATAATGTCGTAGTTCCTTTATATTCTGTTCTTAATGCTGATTGAATTTTGGATTCTGACCTAGCATCAACCGCTGATGTAGAATCATCTAATATAAGAATCGATGGTTTTCTTACAAGTGCTCTTGCAATAGATACGCGTTGTTTTTGTCCACCTGATAAATTTGTCGCACCTTGTGTTAAATTATATTGATAAGATTCTTCCAGCTTGTTGATAAACTCCGTCGCACAAGCTGATGAAGCTGCTATTTCCAGTTCATCATATGTGGCATCTTCTTTACCATAACGTAAATTCCCTTCTATACTGCCTGAAAATAACAATGCCTTTTGGGGTACAAAACCAATTGAAGCACGCAATTTTTGTAAATCGTATGATTTAACATTTATTCCATCTATACATATTTCACCATGATCAACATCATAAAGACGTGGTAATAGTTTAGCTAAAGTAGATTTCCCACTACCTGTTGATCCAATAATCCCTACTTTTTCCCCTGTTCGTATACTAAATGAAATATCTTTTAAAACATATTCATTATTTTTCGTGTAACTATAACTAACATTTTTAAAGTCAACATTCCCCTCGATTTCCACAGGAACAAATGCTTTTGTATCACTCATAATATCAACTTCCGTATTTAAAACTTGCTGTACACGGTCTGCAGATGGAAAAGCTCGAGCAATTTGAATAAATACCATACTAATAGACATAAGTGACATTAAAATAATATTCAAGTAGTTAATAAATGCCAAAATCGCTCCCACTTGGAGAGTTCCATTAAATACTTTTTCTCCACCAATCCATAATGTCGCAACAATCCCACCACTTACAACTAGCATAATGATTGGCATCATTATGGAAATAAGCTGTACAGCTCGAATATTTATCTTCGTTAAATTTGTATTAACATTTCCAAACTGACCAATTTCATATTTTTGTCTTACATACGCTTTTATAACACGGACACCAGATAAGTTTTCTTGTAACTTTGTATTCACTTTATCTAATGCTTCTTGTACTTTTTTAAACGTTCCGCTTGCTTTACTTGCAATTAATATAATCGCCAGTAATAAAATCGGAACGACTACAAGTAATATAGGAAATAACTCTCGAGCTGTTACAAAAACGATAATTATACTTCCTATAAATAACAACGGGCCACGAACAAGAACACGTAATGTCATCGTCATCGCCGATTGAATTGAAGTAATATCATTTGTCACAATCGTTAATAATTTTCCTGTTCCAAATGAATCACGATTATTGCTAGAAAAAGTTTCTATTTTCGCAAAAACATCTTTTCGTATGTCTGTTGCAAAATTAACAGCTGCTTTTGTAGAATACATCATACACCCAAGTCCTCCAACTAAACCGAGCGCCGCTGCTCCTATCATAAGAAGCCCCATTTTTATTACATAATTTAAATCCCGATTTGCAATCCCAACATCAATAATATGTTGCATAATAGTCGGTTGAATTAAGTCCATCGCAACCTCAAGTACCATAAATAGCGGTCCAATAATAGCGAAGAACATGTATGGTTTTAAATACTGTAATAGCTTACGAAATGATTTCATACATAATCTCCTTTTCCCATGAAATTACCACTGAATAATCTTTATCCCTCCTTATTTAAGCGCTATAGTTTGTAATTTCTTCATTACTTTTATTATATTATGTAAATTAATATTTAACATTATTAAATGATAAGCATTAATGACTTTTCGGTCAATAAATGTGCTTTGTATTATATAAATATAAAAACCGCATTCTTAATGAAAAGAATACGGTTTTTCATCTATATTTTTTCAGTTGTAAAATCTAGAAACTCAGTCTCAAATCCATTATTTTTAGAAGGACTACACGTGTAAAAACCTATTTTAACAGGCTCATTCCCTATATCCTCCATCAAATGAGCGATTCTTATTTGTTCCCATTGGTGGATCTTCTTCACATATATTGTATAATCACCACGTTTTCGAACAATTCGAAAACGAAGTTGCTCGTTAGCTAATTCTGTTGGAAAGTCTTGTGTGGACCAATCGGAATATCCATTATTCGTTACAACAGCTCCTAAATGAGATGGACCATCTGGAATATATTCTAATGAAGTTTTCAACCAACACTTTTCTGAAATCATAACAAAAAGACCAGCTTGATCGAATTTTGAATTTGGATTCATACGCAATTGAACTTCAGCTTGAAAGTCTGTCATCGTCTCAGTATAAAATACATGACCATTCATTACTTCGAATCCATAATGTGTTTTAAGCCAAAAATCAGTTTCGGCTTTCGAGCGGACAATAAGCGCATGATTGTTATTAAGCTTATAATATTCAGGTACATTCATTATAGTAAGTTGCTCGATATGTTCTGGTATATGTGATATTTTCATAGTTCCTCCATAATAAAGCATCTATATGCACATTTAAAATTCTATTAATACTGGGAATTTATAACCTTTCAAATCCAACTCTCTATTACTTCGAACCATTAAATACTTACTTGGTTGTAATTCTGTAAACTGTACATCCTCAACCCCTAATTGATCTGGAGAGAAGTAAAATTGAATTTCTGTAAATCTTTCAGCAATTTCCCCACATATTTCATCTAAAACTGGAATTACTGGTGCAAACACTCCATATAATTTCAACTTTTCATTATTTGCTTCATACACAATTAGAGCATCTAGTTTCTCTGAATAATACAATTTTTCATTCCATTCGGAATCATACATATTCAAATAAAACGAAGGACGGAAGTTTAATGTTGAAAAATTATTTGAAAGTCTTTGACTACTATCTATAGTTTCATGTATTAACTTTCTATCCTCTTCCATATAATAATCTAGCTCTCTAAGTGAGGATTCATTATTATTCTTTTTATCATATTGAATAGTCATCAAATATTCCTGCACAACTTTAAAACCAAATGATGTATATAGTTCAGGTTTTTCCGTAAACAATAATGTACATTCACATGTCTTATCGATTTCTTCTATCATTTTACTCATTAATTGTGTCATGAGTCCTTGTCCACGAAAATTAGGGTGTGTCATTACCGATTGAATGCCCGCTGCATTTATTCTTTCACCATTTACTAGCAATGGCAGCGAGAATGCCGCAACATTTGCAATCGCTTTATTTTCATATAAAAATGATAAAGCTTTGTATGTATCATCCCAATAACCACTCTCTGAAAAATCATTCAATGTTTGAATTGTAATTCCAAACACTTCTTCAAATAAAGGAAATAACTGCTCTCTTTTCGGTTCTTCTAAAAGAAGTTTTTCAAAATTTTCAACATTCCCCATGTTGTCCCTCCATACGTTAATTCCATCAAATTAGATATAGTTGTAGAACCTGCTCTTAAAGTAATAGGTCTTACCAATCAATATACTATCATAAAATATAAAAAAAGAGTCTAATTAATTTTATGTTTGGACTATTCCAAAATAAGCCGAATAAAACAATATTAAGATTTTTGAATATTAATAAGTTTATTATATAAAAATAGTGCTTTCTAATTCGTTTTTACTAATAGAAATGCACCATTTATAAATAAAATTTTTTTATTTTTTCCTTCTAGCCTTTCCTTCGCTTTTCAAATGTATTTTGCCAACTAGTAGAAAGCGCATGTACTTCTAAGATTCTTTTTAACCCTTCCATATTTTGTTTTTCTTTATGCATATACGATTAGCAAATGCTAATGTTACACCTTTCGGATTCGACCGACTTCAGTAACTTTAATGTATCAACAGGTGATACCTATCTATCTTTTAATACGCGAAAATAAAACCCTGTATATCCTGTTTCTTGAGAATATAATGGTAACTTTGGAGTATTGTATTTCTTAGCTAATTTAAAACAAGGTTGTCTTGTCTGCGTTACTTGTACAATTTTTACAAAGCTAAACGAACAAAAGAGATTATCCTATTGAACCGTTTCACAACGATTTAGTAGAATAATCTCTTTTCAAAGCAAAGTAAAACATTATATATTTTAAGATTTCAATGTACCTTTTTAGATATCGGAATATACTTCGTAAAATATACCGCTACTAGCAATAAAACAATTGAAATTAACCAAATAAAAACCCCACCAAAGTTTAACCAATATGCAAGTAAATTTAAGATTGCTAGTGTAAAGAAACAAATTAAAGTTAATGCACTCTTCAATCCTTTTATTTCTGCTTTTTTTCTTTTTTGATACGCAATATACATGGAAACGGCTAAAAAAATAATAAAAACAATCGTTAACAAAATTTTTAGTATCGGTAATCCCTCCAGTATAAATCCCCCTCTCTAACTCTACCATATTATCCCATTTATCCTTTTGGAATCAATTTATTATTCTCTTCTCTCCAAAAATCAGTATAAGTTTTATTTTCAAAGTTCACATTCACCTCAGAAAAAGGAAGACTCCCTCCAACCTCCAACGAGTACCAGTCATTTAAAAGTGGAGACCCGAAACAAATATTCATTGTGCATTCATGCAAATCAAATAATACGGAATGTAAAGTCCCAAACCATTCTTCATAATTATGTACTGTCAGCCCAGTAGGATACTCTCTTTCTACTAATCCTTTTAAAGACTCTATACTCACTTGTTCATTTCGGTTTAAATGTTCATACAATGTGTGATATCGGTTTGTAGATTGTTCTAATCTTCTACTATTCAATTTTTGAATAGGTAAACTGATTGCATGGTTTGTTGATACGATAAAATCTTGGCTTTCCTCAACAATTGTGATTATTGATTTATATCCATCAAATATTTCAATACGTACTGCATCTAAAGGATCGGCTACTATTAGATTAATATTACTAGCAATCGGCATTTCTTCTATTAGTGACTTAGCCTCCTGCACATTTTTGCATTTCTCCAATAATACTCTAATGACCGCAAAACATTGTAAACCACTTACTACTGGCTTTCGTAGACCTTCAATATTTCCTACTGGTTGACCACATGCTGAAAATGTAACAGCTAATCCATGCTCATTAACCCCTTCCGTTCGGCCGAAATATTGAGTAGAAAAGCCACTATGTGCATATGCACCTTCAACATGAGTCGAACAAAAGCGCATATCATCTATTACTGGTGACAAATCATAGTTTCTTAATACATAAGTATGCTTTAAATCTGTCTTTTTAGGTAAAACGGCACAATGGCTACAACCTGCTTTTAATAGTGTTTGATAATAATACATCATATTTTCAGATGGAATTTTTAATACTTCACAAAATCCTTCAATCTCTTCATTAATTCCTGGACAATATTTATGTAATATATTCCTAGATTCTGTCCAATGGTGATGCAATATTAAATTTTCTTTCTGTATAAATTGCGGAATGAGATAAGGATGTTGTTTTACAAATCCCCCTTGTCGCTTACCGATTTCATAATGACTTCCTTTGAGTGATGAAAAATACCCCTTTACTTGATACATCTAATTCTCCCTTATTGAATTCATCCATATCGTACCAAATAAACTTTATAAATTCTTGATGTTTTTTACTGTCTTTCAAATCAAATGCGGCTGGGATAAAGTAAACAATTATAAAAATAAAAACTAGGAAACTGTAATCTTTAACAGTTCCCTAGTTTCCTTAATACTAAATGATTCCCTCTTCCACCAAAGCTTCTGCGATTTGAACTGAATTCCAAGCTGCACCTTTTAATAAATTATCTGAAACAATCCAAAGATGGAATCCGTTTGGCGTATCAAGATCTTTTCTAATTCTCCCGACAAATGTCTCTATTTTCCCTTCTGCATATAATGGCATTGGATACAACTGTTCACTAGGATTATCTTGTAAAATAACACCTGGTGCATTTTGCAATACTTCTTTAATTTCCGCTACAGTTGCTTCTTTTTCAAGTTCAATATAAACCGATTCTGAATGTCCTGATACAACTGGAACCCGGACACAAGTAGCTGCCATTTTTAGGTTGGAGTCTTCTAAAATTTTCTTCGTCTCTTGAATCATCTTTACTTCTTCAAAGGTGAAATCATTATCTGTGAATATATCTACTTGAGGCAGTACATTAAACGCAATTGGGTAATGTTTCTTATCTTTTTTCGCTGGTAATATGGTACTCTCCATCTCCTCACCTGCAAGCATAGACTTAGCCTGTTCTTTTAATTCATGAATCGCATGAATGCCAGAACCTGATACAGCTTGGTATGTGGAAACGATAATTCGTTCCAAGCCGAATACTTTTCGAAGTGGTTGGAGCGCTGTTACCATCTGCAATGCTGAACAATTCGGCACCGCTATAATACCTTTATGCTCCTTTAAAGTGTGCGTATTTACTTCTGGAACAACGAGTGGTACATCGTGCGCCATTCGGTACTCACTCGTGTTATCAATTACGATTGCACCACTTGAGACTGCGTGATTAACAAATTGTCTAGATACCTCTCCCCCGGCACTAAAAAAAGCAATATCTACACCTATAAAGCTATCTGTTTTTGCTTCTTTTACGACTATCTCCCGCCCTTTAAATTGTATCGCCTTACCAGCAGAGCGTTTTGACGAAAGCAACGTAACTTCACCTATATTAAACTTTCTTTCTTTTTCTAACAGCTCAATGATTTTCTGTCCAACCGCTCCTGTAGCCCCAACTACAGCTATATGATAGCCCTTTTCACTCATTTTTTCTCCTCCAATATTAAATGAATAAATATTTCTATAATTTTATTTTATAAAGAATTTAATCATTTGGAAAATTGAAATACATGATATAATCATTCACAAATCATGATAGTCAACTACCCCCACTGAGATAAAGCCTTTCAGTGGGGGCTTGAGTTAGAACACTAGGTCTTTTCGGTCTATCGCTAGACAGTTTGACGCTCTAGCATTCATGCCACCTTATGGTAACACCCCAAGTATGTTTTTGGTTGGTACTGGCAACGAACGATTGTTTTCCCACTTGCACCACCCTTCCGAAAAAGAGCAATTCTTCCTTATGGAAGAAGCCACCACTCAGATGAATCCGGCGTGTGCTACAAGCCCCGACAAGTCGAGTACACATGGATGGTTGACGCACCCACTAAGCTATGCGCAAAGCAACAGCCTTACGTTTTTGCACTTCTAATAGAATCGGCGTTTTTACCTTGAGATTGTCATCTAATTCTACAACTTTTGATTTTTCCAATGTATTCAACGCACCATTCATATCCGCATGGATACATGTTCCTGCTTTACTTTGATACAGACCACGCGTGATCCGTTTGCCACTAAAGCGATACTGCGTCCTATCGTCCTTAGACCAAACTGGAACCGGATCTTTATCCAGAAAACTAGCTTTTGAAGTATAGCTTTCTTCTTGTTTTAAAAAGCGGATGCCCTCTTTTATACATTTATTCTCAATTGCTGCAATCAGTTTATGGAATGGGATTTGAACAAATGTTTGATTACTCTTTTTCCCCATATCAGATTTTTGTTTCCAACCCGTGTTATACCCTACAACAATCGTATCTATATCGAATTCTTTCACTTTTTTGAACAACAAGCCTATCGTTTGTGAAATATAACCATTTATTTTTCGTTCTCGTTTATGCCAAAGTGCAGCCATTTTATTGGTTACAACTCGTTTAGAAAGCCCGTTTTCCATATTTTTCAGCCCTAGATTACGTATCATTTTGTTGAAGTACTGGTTAATTGATTTTAGTTTTTTTCCATCAATTAAAAAGGCATCACCTGTATTCGTTGCGCAACTTACTAATCTATCTACACCTAAATCGCAACTCAAAGCGTTACTAGTAGTCGTGGATGGTTTCTTCATTTGAGAAACGTGCATTTCATATGTGTAATGCACCTCAAAGAACCGACCTTTTTGCTTCGGTACAATCTCAATGTAGGAGATTTTTTTATTTCTTACATTTTTAGGCATACGTATTTGAATGGAACCGAATTTTTTCCTGAATGCAACATTCATCGGAATGATCCAATATCCGTTCTCATCCACTTTTGGCACTTGATAGATTTCAATAATTCGTTTGTCAGTGGAACGAGAATAATTTGGAAACTTCGGACGACCTGTGAACTTCTCAGGATGTTTCTTCCACTGTTCCAACGCTTTAAAAAAGCTTTTCACTTCTGTAAATAAGGCTCTACGAATGGCTTGAACAGAGTTTGATTGAACACCCCAGTAGTTCGTATCAGCCTGCATGGCATTGTCCACTTCTTTTACAGTAGCCATTTTATTATGGGTCAAATAACTTTGTTTAATGGTGTACAATCCAACATTTCGCAACGCTTTGGAACTATGCGACATGCGCTGAAGTAAACGAAATTCTTTAGCTGTGAGACAAGCTCGTCCGATATTCTGTTTCTGCGTGAATCGTTGCATGGTTTCTTTTTTCTTTTGTTTCCGTAATACTTTCACTGCTTTCTTTCTAGCCATTGTTTTCACCACCTTTCTCAGAGAGTTCATTACAATTATTTCTTTCCTAAGATCGTGTTTTTTCTTAGGAAAGAAATATTTTTGTAACTGTTAATTACTTTTGACAAATCAATATTTAGAACGGAACAAAATGTAAACATGGTCTTCATCGTAATTCCTTTTGGTTCAAGTAGCCAAATGATTATCATTATTCAATTTCGTTGTCCTACGATATATCCCCTCCTTATCTAGGGTAGATTATATCGTAAGACAAAAGAAACAAAATTGTTTCGTCTACCTGCTGACGGCAATTCATCTCCACCTGAATTGATGGGCTTCACCCGTAACACAAATCAGATGGAGTCTTCTTGCCGAAAAGGATAAAAGTATAAAAATAATATTAAAGAAAACATGAGTTGAAATCCTTTGAAGAATATCAACCCACGTTTTCTTTAATACTACTTATATAGTCATCTTCTTTTTATTAGATGATGCTTTTTCTTTAACTAGAACAAATATAATCGGAAGGACAAGTAAACTAGCAATTGCACACATTATTCCCAAAGAAGAAAATGGAAAGCCATTACTTACGGTAAGTGACGCTACGCCAGAAGCAATAGTCATCCCAATATACATGGCAGAGCTATTTAATGCCATCACAGTCCCCCGCACATCTGGTTTTAATTCTGAAATTAGTGCCGTTAATGATGCTTGGCCAAATCCAATAAATAAACTCCAAATTATATGTAAAGCAATTGCAATTACTAGATTTTTTATGGACAGCGAGAATAATATTACACTTATTGAGGTTGCAATACTGGCAATGAATATAACATTCTTCTTTCCAATTTTATCAGCAAACTTTCCACCCGAAATATTACCAGCTACACTACCAACTCCCGCCAGAAAGATTACAATACCTATTTCACCAACGGAAAGTCCAAAATTATTCCCATAATAAACACCTATGTACGAAAACATGCCGTGTAATCCAATTGTCCATAGAAACGTTGCTAATAATGCAAATAAAACTGAAACATTTACTAAAACTAATTTAAATGGTGCACCTAACGTTTTCGCTATAGAAACATGCACAACATTTCTCTGTTTTTCATTTCTTAACATGCGATTAACTAGTAATGTAATAAATAAAGTTAATAGTCCTATACTATAAAATGTCCACTGCCACTTTCCTACTTCAGATAAAAATGCACCTATAGGTACTCCAATGACTGTCGAACCTACCATTGCTCCCATAATTGTTCCCATCGCTTTTCCTCTTGACTCATATGCAACTTTATCTCCTACTAATGCAAAAATACTTGGCATAATCATCGCACCAGATAAACCTGTTAGACCGCGAAATAATAAAAGTATTTCAAAATTCTTCGCTAATCCCGTACAAAATGTAGAAATAGAGAAAATAGCAAACCCTATTATGATCATACGTTTCCTTCCAACTCTATCAGATATCGTTCCAAATACGGGTGCAGTTATTCCATAGCAAAGTGCATAAATAGTAATTAATAACCCTCCACTCCCATCAGGGATGCTGATCGTTTCAGTAATTACTGGTAATAAAGGTGCTACTAATAATGAATCTAACCCAACAAAAAAAGCTACAATTGCTAAAATACGTATCATTGACTTTAACTCCATATATAACTCCCCTTTATTTCATATATGAAATAATTATTTATTATTATCCCTTCTTCAATTTTTACTGCACTAGTTTTATTTCATGTATGAAGTATTTATATAAATAAAAATGTAACAGAGTGTTACATTTTTACTATATTTAATTCAAATGCTTCTTCCACTTTAATAATAAAGCCTCTAATTGCCCTTCTTCTTCCTTCGTAAAACAACCACAATTCTCTTTTAAAAAATGACTATATTGTACATCTACTTGCTTTCTCGTTTCTTCACCTTTTTTAGTTAAATAAACGAGCGTTTCACGTTGGTCATTCGGGTTCTTCTCTGTCATTACGTAACCATCACGCTTCATCCGTTGAATCATTGTTGTCATATTACTTGGAACACATCCCATGTTTTCAATTAACTTTGACATAGATACTTTCCCAGATTTTGCGAGTACTTGAATCACTCCAAATTGTACGTAACTTATATCATACTGTTCAATTTCCTTATCTAGATTTTTTTGGAGTAAATGATAAACATCACGAATATTACCGTAAAGCTCTCTATTATTCATATGTATATTTAAGCCCCTCTAATTTATTTCACATATGAATCATATTCCTATTTATTTCTTGTGTCAACAAAAACACCTTTGTAATTATGACAACAAAGGTGCTTCAAAATCAGCATATCTCTTATTTATTAGGCTGTCCCCCACCTGCAATTAATTTACTACCTGAATATGTACCCTTTTGTATAAACACTTGATTAATTAATTCTTTTTGCTCCTTTTCTGACATTACTCCTTTTCCTTCGCCTAAATTCCCACTTTGTAATTTCCAAATCTTATTGTGATCCGCATCAACCTTTTCGTATTTACCTTGTTTCCATCGTTCTAAAATATCCACATATGTACTTTTCTGTTTTAGATCATTACTGTTTATGATATCTAGTAAACTCTCAATACGTTCTTGTGTGATAAAAATATAGCCCCATTTTTGATCGGCTTTCGTTTTTTGATGCGCCATTTCATGTAACGCTGTCTGTATGTTCTCATCTGTCCATTTAAAGTTTTTATTAAAACCACTATTCGGTAAGGAATGATTGCCATTTTCTAAAAGCTTTGCATCTTCTGCCTTTACGTTACTATCAGCTAGTACTTCTACTGCTGGAGCAGCTGGTGATATCTTTTTCGCAGCTGGTTTACTATTATTTAAATAATACAGCATACCGTATGTTAAACCTACTCCGATTACCGCCATACTAGCTATAATTCCTATTATTTTAAAGAATGTTTTCATCTTACTTGTTTCCTCCCGCATATCCCATTCATAATATCTATTTATCAAAAACAGATGTAGCATCTCTTTTTTCGCAACTTAAGCTTACTGCAATTTTTTCATACTAATTAACATAAACATAACTTTTACTTTCTAGAAATGTAGCAACTCCATCCTCATCGTTACTTTTAGCAATAAATTTAGCCACTGACTTTAATTCCTCAACAGCATTGCTCATTGCTACACCAATCCCACACTTCTCTATCATTTCCATATCATTGTAGTCATCTCCAAAGGCAATAACTTCAGATACGTCTCGATTTAAGTGCCGTAGAACATGTTGAATACTATTCCATTTTGAAACTTCTGCATGCATAATTTGACACAATGTTCCGTCATCTGTAATGACTGCCTTGCATTCATCAGGCAATTCTTTAATGAATTCCTTATTTATTGAGCCTTTAGTACAAATAATTGCCTTAGAAGCTTTTTCAAAGTCTAAATCTCTTATATCCATAATTTCACATGGTACATTACCAAAATAATCAGTAACATCAAAATTTGAATACAACTTATCACCTATTTCAAGACAAATCTGATGAAGATTGTACTTTTTTGCTATTTCTATGATTTCTAAAATGTCATTTTTAGAAATCTTCATTTCATATAAAATATCATTACCTTTAAGAACTATAGCCCCGTTATAACAAATAATAATCTCACTCTTTAACACGCTGGGAATATACTGTTTTATAGCTCTTGGCGGCCTTGCTGTAGCAAAAATTAATTCATCTCCATTATTTTTACATTCCCTTAAAATATTAATAGATTTCTCTGAAATTGTTTTATCACTTCTTAATAAAGTCCCATCAAGATCTGAAATAATAATCTTTTTCATACTTACCTTTATTCTCCTTTCACAAATAATAACTCGAAATATTGATTATTGATTGAATCAACAGATCTTCTGCAGGTAGTTAATCTTTACCTACTTTTTCCTCAATTCAATTTCATATCTCATTTTCATTTATTACATATTTCCTATTTCCTGAACCACATATATATTTCCTTATATTATATTTCTTTCTTTTATAAATTAAAAGATTATTCTGTCAAAAATCACCATCTTTTTCAAATACAAATCCATCTCAAAGCATTTCGTTTTAAATTTTTAAAAATATATGCTAGCCTAAATATAAAGGAGATGAATAAATATGAGTTTATTGTATAGCGGTTTAACTTTTTTAAACTTTGATGATACGTATTTATTACAAAATAAACTTCATTCTTATTCACATGAAGATATTGATTTCAGCCATTTAGAGCACTCAAATCTGTATTGCGAGATTCCTTCTTTAATGCGTATAAAACGAGAGTTATATCGTAGAAAGCAAAAAGGAGTCACTTTTATCGGTTCTGGAAATTATCATTATGTATCTTATTTACTACTAAAAGAAATAGATGAACCATTTAGCCTTATTTTATTTTATTTGATCATCACACTGACATGAACTTAAAGGAAGAAAATGAACATACTCTTATTTCTTGCGGGTCTTGGGTATCATTCGCTCTTCAAAATAACCCGAAATTAAAGAAAGTAATTATTATTGGTCCTTCTTCTTTAACAATACATTCTAATGATTATTCATGCGTAGAAGTTTTCCCGATAGATACAGCTAACGAGATATCTGCACATACAATACTTTCGCATATTCATACAGAAACTATATATGTAAGCATTGTTAAAGATGTTTTAGATCCAAAAGTAACTATTACGAATTGGGATCAAGGGCATATGAAACTCTCTACACTATTAAAATGTATTCATTCGCTTATTAGGAATAAAGATGTGTATGGTATCGATATTTGTGGTGAACTACCGGTTTATCCCTCTCAGCTCTTTCTAGCTAAATATACAAATGCTATTAAGAAAAATGAAAAAGCAAACTTACAAATTTTACAATCAATATATAATACATAAAAAAAACAACGAGTGCCTCATATGGCGCTCGTTGTTTTACGCACGATGTTCTTTTAACCACTTCGTAATATTATCTAACCTTGAAACATCAAAACGTCTCTCTTCACACACATTTAAACTGTTTAATTTTTTTACAATTTCTAGTTCATTCGTTTTTACACTTTTCGCTTCAATTATTTTGCAGTACCCATCTGTAACAGTATTTAAATTTTCATAATAACGTTGAAATGATTTTGATATATGTAAATGTTTTTCGAAGTTTCTTCTTCTTTTTGTCTCGTCAGATTCTTTCCGTTTTCTAAGTTCTTCATCATTCGTGTATAAATAAAAATATTGATCAGGAAAACCAATTTCCCTATTAACCAACTTTTCTTTATAAAAGTTTTCTATTAAAGATAATGGCTGATCAAATATTTCAAAATGGAAACACCAATTATAACTAAGCGGCTGATAAATGTCTCCATCAAGTATTATTAATTCATATTGCTCTGACTTCTGCACTGCTATTTTCCAGCGCTCTACTTGTTTTTCAAAATACCATGTTCTATGTTCATTTTTTGGTCTTTCAAATAAAAAATTCACTTCAGGTATAATATAAGCACCATAATTTTTTTCTAATTCACGACACGTTGTACTTTTACCAACAGCACTTGCTCCCTCAAACGCTATAATCCCCATAGTTTCTCCCTCTTTCATTAACTAAAATCTTGTTGTTTCGCTTTTCTCCCCCATAACTGTTTCCATAAAACAATTGAAGCGATAGAGAGCATTACTGTTGTAATGATACTCCCCTCGATTCCGAATGAACCTCCATGAAGGATTTCTGCTCCATTTGTTACAGGTTTAAATAATGGCGTTGAATATATTGTCATGCCACTAACTGCAAAGCCGTATACATTATATTGTGACCAATTCCACAGCGAATGCCACGAGCATATCCCCCAAAGACTACTATCTTTTAAAACGTAAAAAGCTGCGAATACACCAACTAATATTATATTCGATATCGAAAGAATTGTAATACCTGGATTAAGTAAATGAAGAAAACCAAATAAAAAAGACGTCACAATAATCCCAACCCATATACGGCTTCTAACAGAAAGAACTGGGAATAACCACCCTCGAACAACAATCTCTTCTGTCGCACCTTGTATTAAAAAAGCAACTAAAGATCCCACAATTCCAAGTATAGCGGTTGGTGTAATTTGTTGCATTTGTAGTTGTACAATTCCCGTTAATAGAAGTAGCATTACTGGTATTGAAATAAAAACAAAACCTATTAATGCACCTCTCAAATATTTTCCAATCCACTGATTTCTCCAAAATCCAATTGATGAAATTGATCTTTTCTCTACAAATCTAATCCAAAAAAACACAAAAAATATAGCCCCGCCAAACGTAAGTATCATCTCAATATCACTATAAATCGCCTTAGAAAACGTTGTTTCTGCTTTCGGTAAAAACAGCATAAATAACATAAATAATTCACCTAACGTTAAAAATACAATTGCAAGTATAACAGCGAATACAGGATGAACCTTTCTTCTTCCTTCTTTTGCTGCTTCAATTATTTTAAATTGATTAGGTTGCAATACTCTTTCCTCCTTAACAAATACATCACTTTTATTCCTAAATATATATCGTTTCCCTCATACAAATTCTTAATAAAAATGTTCTTAGTTTAGCATAAACCAAAATTAGGAATAATATATAAATAAAAGAGATGCCTTTGTGTCTTTTACCAATTTCCCATCCTATTTCTTACTGGTATTACCAGCACTTGCTATTTCACACCATTTGTTGTAAGATAGTAATTAAGGTCAATTTAACACTGCATTTTCTTTGCATATTATCAAGTATCAATCAGGGACATTTCGTCCTCCTTATGGGTCTTTGATAATATGTGAAATTTTATTTTCATTCAAATAAGGCCGATCATATTGTAATCTTTTTAAATTTTAGGAGGCATTACCATGACATTAACAGGTAAAGTAAAATGGTTTAACAGCGAAAAAGGTTTCGGTTTCATCGAAGTTGCAGACGGTAACGACGTATTCGTTCACTTCTCAGCTATCACTGGCGACGGCTTCAAGTCTCTTGACGAAGGTCAAGAAGTTAGCTTCGAAGTTGAAGACGGTAACCGTGGACCTCAAGCTAAAAACGTTGTAAAGCTATAATTCAAACAATAAAAAGGTTGTTACCAGCTCGGTTAACAACCTTTTTAATATATAACTAAAATTTTTACATAAAAGGAGTGGTTACATGTATCGCAATCGAAAGAACGATGTAGCAGAAGTACCACCAGAACAAACCCCTGTTTGGGAATGTGAATCAGAGGATTGTTTAGGATGGATGAGAAAGAACTTTTCATTTGAAGAAGAGCCTAAATGCCCTTTATGTAAAAGTAGCATGAAAAGCGGAGAACGTTTATTACCTAAGTTAGGTTAATTTTACTTAACCCCTCTTTTAATAAGAGGGGTTTTTTATTATAAATTTATGTCCTCTAAATCCGTTCGTACAACAGAATATACTAATGCATCATGTTGCCTATTTCCTTGATGAATATACCCACGTAACAATCCTTCCTTGTGAAATCCTATTTTAGATAACATATTACACGAAGTTATATTTTCAGGATATGTAATAGCTCCTATTCTAAATAAACCCAAATCTCGAAATCCGTAATGAATAATTTCTCTAGCTGCCTCTGACGCATAACCATTTCCCCAATATTGAGGGTGTAAGTCATATCCAATCTCAGATCGTTTACTCCATAGTTGTAAATTATTTAGTCCAATTGTTCCTATTAAGGTATTTGTTTCTTTTAACACAATCCCCCATCTTATCGCTTTTTTCTCAAAGTAATTTTTTGAAAAAGACTCAATCATACGAGAAGCTTGTCCAAACTCTGTAAAAGAATTCATACCATAATAACATGTTACTTCATCCAATGAAAAGATTTCATATATTTTTTGACAATAAGATTGTTCTATTTCTACTAAACGCAAGCGTTCTGTTTCTAATATAGGAAATGCCATAACCATAGGATCACTCCTTTCTCTCTACTCATTTATTATAGCAGAAAACATATTTATAATTAGGAAAGTCCTCAATGTCCCATTAATCAAATATTTCAAGAGAAGCTTATCCTCTTAATTCAATACGAACTAAGAGGAACCCTTCTTGCTTTTGCATGATTAGAAAAAATAAAGAGATGATCAAAATACTATGATTATCTCTTTATTCCCTATTTATGTGCAACTAACGCCCAATGACATGGAGCTGTCTGTCTCCAATTTATACTTGAAAAACCAGTTTCTCTAAGTAGTGTATCTAACTCATTTCCATCACTCCGCCTGTAATAATATACCTTATACTTTCGATTCCATCCTCACTTTTCCCTTCTAAAATAACACCCTACCCCATACATTTATGGTAAAATATAGTTAATATATTATTTGCGGAGGTGTAAATTTCCTATTATGTATATATTCATCGGCTTATCCCTCTTACTCATATTACTCATTTTTTTATTCGCTAAAAAATTCACACCAAACTCATTCATGATGACTAGCTTTAAAGGAAATAGCTTTAAGATATTTTCAATTAGTATTTTAGTCGCAGCTACCCTCTCGCTTTCTTACGGAATATACCATGCCGCAACATATCAACCTAACTATTTAGATATTAAATTACAAAATCAAAACTACACCGTTTTCGGTAAAGTGGGCGAGTTCGGTTATTTCTCATCGGAATTACCAAAAAAAGATGCAGAAGTAGAACTCTATTTCACTTCTTGGGAAACACTGCAGTTTAAAAATCCAGAAATATTAATAGATTATCCTTCAGGCAAACAAGAAATATGGAAACCAAACATAGTATCAATATCTACAAATAATTTAAAAGAAAAACATCGTATAAAAGAGATTTATCACCTCTCGCCATATTCATTTAAAGAGTCTGGAAAAATCAAATTAACAATTAAAGAAAATAACACAGTAAGTAACAAGGTTACAATTCAAGTGAAATAAATAAAAAACTGTCCCTCTATTATGCTGAAGGGACAGTTTTTACAGATGTATGCTACAGTATTATTTTGACTGTTCATTTAATGTAGTTATTATTTCATTAGCCACATTTTTTCCATTTCCAATACAAGCACCAATCCCAACACCGTAATAAGAAGCGCCAGCTAAGTATACATTCGGATAAAGATCCGTCATTTTTTCTTGTAATGATTGAACTGCTTGATTATGTTCTAAATGATATTTCGGCATTAAATCTTTCCAATTCGTAACTTCAACTACTTCTGGTTCACCTTTTATTCCGAGACTTTTTTCAATATGATATAAAGCTACTCGTACTAATTCTTCTTCACTATAATTTTTGATCGTTTCATATACCGGGTTTGTGCTCTTATAAAACATTCTTACTAATAGCTTTTGTTTACCCGATGTATGTTTCCACTTCCGACTTGTCCATGTACAAGCATCACAATGCAAATCACTGTTTTCCGTCACGATAAATCCTGTTCCATCAGCCGGTAGTTGTTCATCTAGTATGTCAAAACCTAAGTAAATGCTTATAAGAGATGAGTTTTTAAATGTATTAAACTGTTTATTCAACTCATTAGACTGTAATAAAGTTTGTGCGATATCATGCGGAGCTGCTAAAACAACATAATCTGCTTGGATTGACTCATGATTCGCAAGAGAGACCTCATATCGATTTTCTCGTTTACTTACAGCTGTCGTTACAGCACCTTTTTTTATGTCAGTCTCATTCAGCATTTCTTCTAAGCGATCTATTATAGTAGATAATCCTCTTTTAAATGATACAAATTTTTTATTTCCTGCTGATTGAAATTGTTTTTTATTCTCTTCAAAACCTTTAATAATACTTCCATATTTATTTTTATAATCCAGTAAATACGGCAATGTAGATGCCATTGTAAGTTCATTCAATTTACCAGAATATACACCTGAAAGTACAGGGGCAATTTGCCTTTCTACTAACTCTTTCCCTAAAAAGCTTTCTAAAAATACAGCAAGTGATGTATCTTTCGTAAACTCTTTATTTTTCGTTATAAAATCTTTTAAAGCAACAATTTTCCCTTTCGTCGAGACTAGCGTACTGCTAAACAACGACTCGACACTCATCGGTATCCCAAATATAGTGTCAGAAGGAATTGGATGTAACATATTATCAGAATATATGTAAGAAATACCCGTTTCATTATATACCATTTCTTCTTCTAAATTTAAATCTTTTACAAGTGGCATAACATGTTCATTACGTGCAACGATAGAATCTGCTCCTGATTCCATAATAAAATCATTTTCTTCTACACTATGGATTTTACCACCTAAATACTCTTCTTTTTCGACAAGGACTAAATTTAAATCGATATCATAATCCTTTTTTAATTTTTCTAAATAAAACATAGTAGAAAGTCCAGTTATACCTCCACCGATAACAACAACTGTTTTCATATTTGCTGCGCTCCTAACCGATACAATTAATAATTCCTTTTTTATTATACCCAAAAGTCCTCATATCCGACTAGCAGCTTGATCATTCTGTAAGAAATTAGACAATATATACGAACACATTTATGTTTATACTCTTAATTAATAAATGTCCTAAATGTATTATTACTCAATAAAAAAGAACTATAACAGTTTCAAATCACGTCATAGTTCTTTCTATTTTACAAACATAAAGTAATTAATCAATTTGTCTATTTCTTGACTCAATGCCAGTACTTTTTCATGTTGAAATCCATAATCCGATACTAAATATAATAGCTCTTCTTTTTTAACCTCAATTACTTTTTCTAATTTCGATAATTCCATGTCGTTTTATTTCTCTCCAATAATAAAATGTATGTATTTTAGTATAGCCTACTTACATAATTAGTAAAAGCAAAACGCGCATGTAAAATCTTACAAATTTTAAAATAATATACTACTAATAAATAAGAGACTCAAATTAAGTCCCTTCCGATTATCACATACCATTAAGAATTTATAATATAACAAAATTTTTCTAATGTTATATCTTTATATTCTGGGGCCCTCTTTATATGATCAAAATAACTATATGAAAATTTAAAGATATGCCCAAAATCCCAATCTAATTCACTATAGTCTTTTTCCCAAAATATATTTTCAATTGGTAATACATTTGCACGTTTAGATTGGATTAAAGGTAATCGATCTATAGGTGAGTGTAAAGTTATTTCAGTATTCGGCTTGAGTTTTTGGCTCGCTCGCAGTACATATACTAGTTTCAAAAGTGGACGTATCCCTCGTTGAAATATATCTCTATGCCCTAAATCATACATGATATTAATTGCGTGAGAATAAGTAAGCATATGCCCAATTAAATCATGATGCGATTCCGCTCGATAAATAATATTAAATTTTGTTAGCTCATTTAAAATAAATTTAGATAATTGTTTCGGACTTTTCAATTCACTTTGTATCTCCCCCTCTATACTTAATTGTTTTACTTCTTTCGTCTTAAAACCAATCCATGATCTACCGGGAATTGTTTTTTGAAACGATAATATCAAGTTAGTAATCCCCTCAATATCTTGATGATTTCCCCAATTTCGCAACTCTTGCATAGCTAATAAGCTTAATGCTGCATAAATGACGTTATGGCCCACCCAATGAAGTTCATCAATCGTTTGTTCCAAAGATTTTAGAATCATATTCTCAGCAATTTGAAAATCAATTTCTTCTTTATGATTAATAATTCCACCTATTTTTTGCTTATTCAACATCATCCTTGTTTGCGAATAAATATTACGTGCTGTTTCTTCATCAATATTATTATCCTTCATGAAAAAATAACTAGCAATTGCAGCTGCTCCGAAATGTGCGTGCCAAATATCATTTGTTTCTTTTTTACATTGAGATATAATTGAAAGCCCATCTTTTAAAACACTATTATCTTTCATCTTTCTCTCCCCCATACTAAAACTCAATTTATTTTCATCCTAGAGATGGTGTTAACACAAACAAGATGTGATTCACTTCATCACCCTTATTCAAAAAGCGATGCTTCACGTTCGGCGGGATACGCACAACATCACCTTCTTCTAAAAAGTATTCTTTTCCTTCTAATTCCACATACACTTCTCCTTTCATAACAACAGCAATTTCTTCCTTCTCTTCATGTGAATAGTGACTTTCTGTTGTATTTGCTTGTTTATTTAAATCCATCATTAACATTTCAATACGTGCTTTCATGAAATCCGGTGTTAACACATCATATACTATGTGATCGCTATTTTCCCGATATACTTTCTTTCGATCTTTCTTCCTAGAAATGAGTGAATCTGTATCAATATCGTTAATAAACAGTGTAAATAGTGGTACATTCAATGCTTTTGCTATTAATTCCAAAACACTTAAAGAAGGATTCGCATGTCCTCTTTCAATTTGACTAATTAGTGACGTACTAATCCCTGCATACTCAGCGAATTCACGAATTGTCATATTATTTTTCTTACGATAACTTAAAACAGTTTGTCCAAGTCGATAGTGAATCAAAATAACTACTCCCTTTCGTCCATCATAATGTATGTTTCATTCCCGTTGTGCTGACATATTAAACAAAGTCAAATAATACTTCCTTTCATCTTCTAGCCCTTATATACTTACCTTTGTACATTATATCGTAAATATTTCATTATAATAAACAAACTATCGGAGGGACAGACTTTGAAATCATCTACTCTTTCATATTTCATCTTATTTTTCGGTGTATTCGCCTTATCAACTTCAGCCATTTTTGTAAAATTGGCCGATGCTCCTGCGGTAATCATTGCTTTTTACCGCTTATTATTTGCAACAATCATTCTACTACCATTTCTAATATGTAATAAAAATAATCGAAATGAGCTAAAAACATTAACGAAAAAACAGTGGAGATTCGGTTTCATATCTGGGCTATTTTTAGCTGCACATTATGTATTATGGTTTGAATCATTACGATATACTTCTGTAGCAAGCTCGACAGTTATCGTGACGTTACAACCTTTATTCTCAATGATTGGTGGTTATTTTTTATTCAAGGAGAGGTTTACGAAAGGAGCGGTTATTGGTTGCCTCATCGCTATTTCAGGAAGTATCGTCATTGGATGGCAAGATTTCCAAATTAGTGGAGAAGCTTTATACGGAGATATTTTAGCATTTATTGCAGCCGGAATAATTACTGCTTATTTTTTCATTAGCCAACACGTTCGTAAAGATTTATCACTTATTCCGTATTCGGTAATTAGTTATGGAAGTAGTGCCTGCTTTCTCGGTATATTTGCTTACATGCAGCAAGAATCTTTCTTCCATTACTCTACACAAACATGGTTGTCCTTCATAGGATTAGCTTTCCTTGCAACGATTTTAGGACAAACGATATTCAATTGGTTATTAAAATGGATGAGTACTACTGTAATTTCAATGAGTATTTTAGGAGAAACAATTGGCACTTGTGTTCTAGCCTATTTTATTTTGAATGAGACCATTTCTCTACAACAAGCACTAGGAATTTCAATTATTTTCATTGGATTGGCATTATTTTTATTACAGCCGAAGCTTCCAAATCATAAATAACAATAAAGAAGCATGGCGACAATTCACCATGCTTCTTTGACCACAGCAATGGCATTTTTTCACGATTTGCTGTGGTCATTTTATCTGTACCTTTTCTACCTATAGAATAAACTTTGTCCTGATCTCTTATAAGGTGAACTGAGAGGTATAGTTGGATTTTAAATTAAGGTGAGGGACATTCAGGCTGCATATAAATTAAGTCAAAACCGAAATATGTCTAATGCAGTTTCATAAAAATCAACTGATCATCCTTTGTGGTTTTCTTGTTGTATAACTTGTTTTTTAGAAATTACACTAAGAGCTGTAAAAAAGGTTAATACACAATATCTTAATTTGGACATGTGACAAGGCTTCTAAAAAAAGCGAAGTCTAAAAATAGACTCCACTTTTTTAACTTAGTAAATTTGTAATTATATGAAAGTAATCTAGATAAAGATCAACACTTTCTACGCTTGTGCTTGTTGCAATCAGGTTTAGGAATACAAGGTAGAACTGTAACAATTTCAGGTACTATCGGTATAATAACAGTTGAAGAGTCATTTGAAGGATTAGAGTCTGGTGTATCGCTACTAACAACAGCTGTATTCCTTATAAACCCGATAGCATTTTGATTTACGAATCCTCTTATTATTATAGTGCGAAGAGAGCCGCTTGCTAAAATTCCTAAATTAACAGCGCCCGGCCATGCATTGAACGTTGCCCCTCCATCAATGGAAAACTCCACATTATTTAATTGAGGAGGTATTACATCCGTTACTACTACATTCTGTGCGCTTAATGAACCAGTATTTGATACGAATAAGGTATAAGTTAAGAAGCTACCTGGAGGGACTGTATTTGTGTTTACAGTTTTTATAATTGAAACATCCGTTAATTCACTTGCTGGCGTATCAGTTGTGGATACGTTGTTGTCAGGGTTAGGATCCGGGGTATCACTACTAACAACAGCTGTATTCGTTATAGACCCAGTTGCATTTAAATTTACAGTTCCTCTTAGTAATATAGTGACCAAAGCACCACTTGCTAAAGTTCCTAAATTAATAGCACCCGGCCATGCATTGAATGTGACTCCTCCATCGACTGAAAACTCCGCATTGTCTAATTGAGAAGGTAACGCCTCTGTTACAACTACATTCTGTGCGCTTGATGGACCCGCATTTGATACGAATATAGTATAAGTTAAGAGACCACCTGGAGAGACAGAGGTTGTATTTGCTGTTTTAATAATAGAAAGGTCAGCCGAATCTTCTACTGGCGTAACAACAGTAAATGTGTTGTTATCGGGATTTGGGTCCGGTGTTATAGAACTTACAGTTACAGTGTTAGTAATCAATTCACTAACAGTAGAATCCACTATGCCTCTTAGTAAGATCGTATATATTGCACCTGCTGCTAAGTTCCCTATATTGGTAGACCCCGGCCATGGATTAAACGTGGCTCCTCCGTCAATTGAAAATTCTAGGTCTGTAAGTTCACTTGGACCTATATCATTTATAATTACAGATTCTGCATCTGATGGTCCTGCGTTTACAACCAAGATAGTATACGTGAGGAATTGACCTACTGTCGCCGGTACAGTACTTCCCACTTTTACAACTAAAATATCAGCAGAAGAAGCGACTGTTGTAACGTTAGTAGAGGAATTATTGGTTGGGTCTGGGTCAGGAGTAGTAGAATCTATGATAGCCGTGTTTTCTATTGTTCCGGTTGCAGATGAACTTATCCTTCCTTGAATTAAGACGGACAATGATGTTCCACTTGCTAAAGTTCCTAATTCAATAAAACCCAGCCATGGATTAAATGTATTTCCACCATCTATTGAAAATTCTGGATTCAAGACCTCACTTGGTATTGTATCTGTAAGCGTTACATTTTGTGCATCTCCCGGACCTGCATTTGAGATAAATAATCTGTAAGTGAGTAGTTCTCCTGCAATTACTGGGTTAGGACGACTCAATTTTACAATTGAAAGGTCCGCTGATTCAGTTACAGGCGTAAGAGTATCCGAAGTGTTATTAGATAAATCTGGATCTGGTGTCGGAGAGACTACAACTGCCGAATTTCGAATGAATCCAGTAGAAGATGTAATTACTGTTCCTCGAATTATGACAGTTACTGAAGCTCCATTTGCCAATGCACCTAGTTCGATAGAGCCAAGCCATGGGTTAAACGTAGCTCCTCCATCTAATGAGAACTCTGGATTTAGGATTCTTTTTGATATAGCATCCACCAATGATACAGCGTCTGCATCTGACGGTCCAGCATTTGAAACAACCAGTGTATAAGTGAGCAGCTCTCCTGCAATTACTGGAGTTGGGCTAGCTGTTTTAACCACAGAAATATCAGCTGAAGAAATAATAGGTGTCTCAATTGTTGTTGTGTTATCTTCTGGATCTGTATCAGGAGTAGTAGAATCTACGACTGCTGTGTTTATGATTGTTCCCGTAGCAGAAGCATTTACCGTTCCACGAATTAAGACAGTTACTGAAGCTCCATTTACCACTGTTCCTAAATCGACAGAACCAAGCCATGGATTAAACGTAACGCCTCCATCTAACGAAAACTCTGGATTTAAAATCTCACCTGGGATAGTATCTGTCAAAGTTACATTCAATGCATCGTTTGGACCTGCATTTGATACTACCACAGTATAAGTTAATACTTCACCAGCAATAGCAGGGTCTGGGCTAGCTGTTTTAACCACGGAAATATTAGCTTCGGCATTAATTGGTGTAACGACTGTTGAGGTGTTGTCTTCTGGATTAGGGTCTGGGGTAGTAGAATCTACGGTTGCTGTGTTCGTTATCAAGTCAGTAGCCAAAGGATCTACGGTTCCCCTAATGATAATTGTTTGTGAAGTGCCGTTTGCAAGTGTACCTATAACGATAGCACCCGGCCATGGATTAAACGTAACGCCCCCGTCTGTTGAGAATTCTGGATTTAAAACTTCATTGGGGATTGCATCTGTCAAAGTTACATTCAATGCATCGTTTGGACCTGCATTTGATACTACCACAGTATAAGTTAGTAAACCTCCAGAAAGTACTGGACTTGGGCTGTCTGTTTTAACCACAGAAATATCAGCCAAAGTATTTACCCCGGTAAACTCAGTGGAGATGTTGTTGGTCGGATCGGGGTCTGGGGTAGCGCTACTTACTACCGCTGTGTTTGTAATTAATCCCGTAGCAGACCCGTTCACAGTTCCTCTTAGGATAACTGTTTGTGAGGCCGCAGTTGCAAGTGTACCTAGATTAATAAAACCTGGCCATGGGTTAAACGTAATTCCCCCGTCTATTGAATATTCAGGATTCAAAATCTCACTTGGTACTGCATCTGAGAGAGTAACATCTTGAGCGTCTGATGGCCCAGCATTCGATACTAAGATTGTGTAGGTCAACACGCTTCCCGAAAGTACTGGATTCGGGCTGCCCGTTTTCACTACTGAGATATCAGCTAAAGTTTCAACTGGTGTTTCGAAGGTAGAGGTGTTGTTGTCCGGGTCAGGATCTGGTGTAGTAGAATCTACGGTTGCTGTGTTCGTTATAAATCCAGTGGCAGAAGGGCTTACTGTTCCTCGAATTAACACTGTTCTTGTTGTGCCATTTAGCACTGTGCCTAAATCGATAACACCCGGCCATGGATTAAATGTGATTCCTTCATCAATTGAAAATTCAGGGTTTAAAATTTCACTTGGTATAGCATCTGTTAGAGTTACATTCTCTGCATCCGATGGTCCTGCGTTTGAAACTACGATTGTATACGTGAGGGTTTCACCTGCAAGCACTGGGTTAGGGTTATCTAATTTGACTACGGAAATATCCGCCGATGCATTCACTGGTGTATCAACTGTTGAGGTGTTGTTGGTTGGATCAGGATCTGGTGTAGTAGAATCTACGGTTGCTGTGTTCGTGATGATTCCCGTAGCTAAAGGACTTACTGTTCCTCTGACCAAGATGGTTGTTGTTGCGCCACTTTCCAAAGTTCCTAGAGAGATTGCACCCGGCCAAGGGTTAAACGTAATTCCATCGTCAATGGAATACTCCGGATTTAAAATTTCACTTGGCACATCGTCTGTTAACGTTACATTAACTGCATCTGTTGGACCAAAATTAGTAACAGTCAATGTGTAAGTGAGTAAGTCTCCGCCATTCACTGGACTTGGACTTGCTGTTTTAACAATAGCGATATCTGCTGAATTAATAACTGGGGTAGTGACCGTTGAGGTATTATTAGATGGGTCTGGGTCTGGGGTAGAGGATTCCACTATCGCTGTGTTCGTGATGGAATCAATAGCTGCGGAACTTACTGTTCCTCGAATCAAGATGGTTATTGTTGAGCCAATTGGCAATGTTCCTAAAGGAAGGATACCTGGCCAAGGGTTAAATGTGACACCGCCGTCTGTTGAGAATTCCGGATTTGCTACTTCACTTGGTATAAGATCGGTAAGCGTTACATTTTCTGCAACTGATGGACCAAAATTAGAAATAGTTAATGTGTAAGTGAGCAAATCTCCACTGGTCACTGGACTTGGACTTGCTGTTTTAATAATAGCGACATCTGCTGACGTGATAACAGGGGTAGTGGTTGTTGAGCTGTTATTGGATGGATCAGGGTCAGGTGTAGAGGATTCCACTGTCGCTGTGTTCGTGATGGAGTCAACAGCTGTGGAATTTACTGTTCCTCGAATCAAAATGGGTAGTGTGGAACCAGTTGGCAATGTTCCTAAAGGGAGAATACCGGGCCACGGACTAAATGTAACACCACCGTCTGTTGAGAATTCCGGATTTACTACTTCACTTGGTATAAAATCTGTTAGTGTTACATTTTCTGCATCATTTGGTCCTGCATTTGATACTGTTAATGTATATGTGAGTAGTTCGCCAGCTACAACAGGTGTCGGACTTGCTATTTTTACAACAGAAATATCTGCTGCAAATTTAACTGAAGCAAAAGAGGTATCGGTGTTATTGCTTAAATTTGGGTCGAATGAACTAGTATGCACGGTAGCTGTGTTTTGTATCACTCCCGTAGCAGTGGCAGCAACTGTTCCTTGTATTAAAATGGGTAGTGAAAAACCTGGCGGAAGTGTTCCTAGGGGTAAAATTCCGGGCCAAGGTTGGAAGGTGTTGCCCCCATCTAGACTATACTCTGGATTCAAAATTTCAGGGGGGATATTATCCACCAAGATGACGTCTAGAGCATCATCAGGTCCATCATTAATTACTTTTATTGAATAGGTAAGTAGCTGTAACGGTTGTACTGGCGATGGATCGTTCTCTTTAAACACCATTAAATCTGCAACATTATTCACTTGTAGCATATAATCTTCTACTTCGCCATCAGATGCTGGGCCAATGCTTCTTGTATCCACTAACGTTGGTATACCAGTATTTTGATTTATAAGTGCGTCTGTTGTTAGTCTAAGTCTTATGAAGGTTTGACTAGGGGTTAAGATTGTGCCCGGAGGTACCGTAAAGGTTTGAAAAAAGTTTTGAGTCCCTGGTGCAGAAGGAACTATAATAACATCTGCTGCTTCATTACCTTGAAATATTCCATCCTCATTATAATCTATCCATCCATATAAATTAGTAGCGCTGCCTGAATTATTAGTTACAGTTACATTTAACGTATAAGTGACTGCACTTATAGAATGTACCTCTATAAATGATAAGGCGTCATCTTGAATCCCTAGTAATATATCATCGCCTGTTGCAGTAGGATTTTGATGGGCATCTGTTTCTGCTGTTACTACTCGACCTAAAAATAATTCATTTACAATTCCATGCCGGGGCCCATTTTCAGAAAGTAACGTAGAGTAATTATTTGGTCCGTTACCTGGACCGGTATCTGGGGCATCACCGAAATCAACTTTAATTTCAGCTAGTAGACACATAGTTGCATCGTTATTTGAGGTGATTACCGTAGAGGAGAACACTGCCGCAGTTGCTGTATTGCCAGAAATTAAATATCTATATATATTCCCGGTTTGATTGGAAATTGCATAAATTATACCGCTTGAGTCCATTGCAATCGCTCCGAAAGGACCCTGATTTAGTGGCGTTGTAGATAAATTAGTGATTTGTCCTGTGGTTGGAGAAATCCTCCGCATAACTCCTGTTGCAGTAATTCCATATAAAAAATTATCTGTCGGATTATACACCCAGTCACTAGCATCTAGAGTTGTGCTTAAAGCGACGCCGAAATTACTAGTTTGTTCTGTGTATCCTGTTGCTGGATTCACTAGCTTCATAAATGTTGCGGAGTTTGGCCGCAAATCGACAACATAGAATCTTGCGGTATCAAATATAGTAATATATAAAAAACCGTTAAGATCGAAAGTTCCTACGTTGAAGTCACCCGTAGGTAATCCTGGTGGTCGTGGAGAAAGTGTTATTACATTTTTATCATCGTCTACTCGTACAATGTTATCGTTTGTTTGGTCATATCCGTAAATATAATTATCCAAAGTGTTATATCCAATGGCGTTTACAGTAACAGAAGGAGTAACTGTACCCTGATTTATTGCTTGACCAGTTATGACATTGATGTCAAACCAAGTCGTAGGGGCGCCTGCAAATTGAATCATACTTGTCGTGCAACCTAATGGGTTGTTCACTGTATCATGACTGAAGTTTTGGTTAGCAATTGTTGCATTATTAGTAATTTGAGTCGCGGTAACTGTGATTGTTAATTTTCTCGGTCCGTTTGACATTGTAAATCCACTGGGTTGAGTAAAAACAGTTGGTGGACAAATACCTTCTGGATTAGCCACAGGTTCATATACAGTATAAGTTCCTGCTGTATTGACAATAAAACTATAATTTCCGTTTATGTCAGTTTGGGTGGTAACACATGTACCACCCAAACTGCTAAATAAAACAATAAAAACATTAGGTATTCCCGGTTCTCCAGGATTCAATTGACCATTGTGGTTCAAATCATTGAATACTGTTCCGGTAATAGTTGCAGCCATGCTCATCCTCTCCTGTCTTGCTTTTCACATTCTTCACACTAAAGAAACAAAATCATGCTAAATGTCATATATATGCTGAGATCCCTAGGTTTTTAAGAAGGACATGCTAATGAAGATATAATTGTTTTCCCTGTAATTTCGTTGTATTTTATGCAATGTATGTTTTTATGTGAGTAATTAGCAAATTTGTAGGTTTCTTACAAAGAGGTACAGTGGATTAAAGAGAGTTTGTCCCCATATTAAATTATAGTAAGATGAAAAAGTGAAGTTAAATAAAAATTACAAAGTGCTAAGTTAAATATACATTAAACCCGTAATGGATTGATAAGAAAAGCCTATATCTTAAATTACTAAGTAATAAAAGGTAAGATTACTTTTTTACAATTTCAAAAAAGGATGACAGTTATATATCATCCTTTTTGTTATGTATTATTCTTAACTTCACAATAAGTCTACAACTTTGTTTTGAATTGTACTACTTTCTTTTAAGTCCACAACTATTTAGTTTGTACAATTAAACCATCAGGTCTAAAACGACTCATCATAATTTCATTAATAAACTTTCCGTGAGCCTTTAAATTTCCTACCTTTACCCCCTCTTCTACAAATCCGAATTTTTCATATAATACTTTTGCTTTCGGATTCGTTTCTAAAACGCCAAGTTCTACTCTCTCTAACATTAACCAATTATCTGCTAAATCAAGCATCTTTGTAAGAAGAGCTTTCCCTATACCTTTATTATGGTATTTGCTATCTACCCCGATAAACAAATCAGCCGAATGAGACCTTCGTCCCGTACTTTGAGTTAAGCCAATAAAACCTACAACTTTCCCATCATACTCTGCAACGAATTCAAATTGATTTGGTGCTAAGTTTCGAATTCTATTTTCCATCGCGTCCACACGCATGCTAGGTAAGAAAACCATATAAGGTAAAACGTCATCTTGAACACATATACGATGAATCGCTCTAGCATCTTGTATTTCTACTGCTCTAACGTTAATCTCCATTTTTCTTCCCTCCAAATAAACAACCTACATTCTTATGACCCATATTAAATTCCTTCTCATTCGTATTTCTTTATGTTATTTTTATATAATTATATTTATATATCATTCAACTAACTAACTTCCCTTAATTGGTTGGGTTGTTTAATTATTTACTCGATTATACAACGCCAACAAATCTTCTATTGGAATACCGTTTATTTTCATACCGGTCACATCACAATTTTCTATTTCCATATTTTTAAGATTACTATTACTTAGCTTGCTACGTTCCAATTCACATCTATTAAACGAAATAGGGGCCTTATCTTCCCCAAGATTTGTATCTTTAAATTGAACTCCACCTAAAGCCACCAAACTAAATTTACTGCCAGAAAGATTTAAATCTGCATATGAAGAACTTCTAAAATTAATATTTCTAAACTTTGATTGACTTACATTACAATTACTCATATTCATATGCATTACATTGCTACCAACAAATGAACTATTTTTTAAATTCACTTGATAATACCCTGTATTTTCCAAGTTACAGTTTTCGTATTGGCTATTTTTCATGTCTTCATTTTTAAATACACTTTCTTTGTTTGAGCTCGTCCCTATTCTTTTCACGTAACAATACTCATCTTCCGATTCAAAAATTGTTTGGTAGCCCATCTTTGTATAAAAGTGGTGATTATTAATTTGTCTACTCGATGTTTCGAGATCCCAAATCCTTACACTTATAAATTGATCTTCTATTAATTTTATAACTTGTGATCCTATTCCTCTTCCTTGGTATTTAGGATCTACAAAAATACGATCGATTCTGCCGTAAGATTTACCAGAGATCGTAATTATAATTCCTCCGATTATTTCTTTATCCATTATCACTTTGAAAGAATCCAATTCTTCAATCGAATATTTCATCATTTCAACGGAAGAATACCCTGGTGGTTGAATGTTATAATCAATGACATCTTCTTGGCCACATAACCATTGTTTTGCTTCTTCATCAAAAGTTCTTTTCATTATTTCCGTTAACTCTTCTGCGTCTAAAATTGTAGCTTTTTCTATAGATATTATCGTCATTTTTGTTTTCTCCTTTATGCTTACAAACCAATAACTTTTGTTTTTAATACTTTTCCCATTATTACACAAGGAACATCATCTTTACTTGGATAAAATGGATCCAATATATTTACCCAATCTAATCTTTCATATAACGAACGTGCCTTTACATTGTTTATTTGTGTTGTTAATACACTCGTTCTATTTGAAATACCGTCTAATAATCTATTATGTAATTTCGTTCCAAGACCTTCCTTTTGATATTTGGGGTGAACTGCTAACTCTACAAATTCAAAACAATCCTGTAACCATTCGTTTACTTGCTCTAGATGTAACGCTTCCCTCATTAATTGATTATAGTACTGTCCTTCTAATGAGCGATAACCATACGTAAAACCAACTACTTCATTTTCATCATTTATCGCTACTATACCTTTAAAATCTTCATATTCTATATGTCTTTTCACTCGCTCGATCATTTCATTGAAATTTGTTTTCTCAAATGCTTTACAATACAAATTTGCTATATTATGAATTAGGATCTCATCTCTTTCAATGCTTACGAATTTCACTTTAATTCCCCCTTATTAAAACATTTAAAAACAAAGAAAATTAACACTAATCACTCTCTTTACTATTAAACTACAAATCACCCTATATTTTCCACAATTACTTAGTATTAATGAATAATAAAAAGAGACCATGCAATATAAACAGGATCTCTTCTATTATTCATTTTCAATTGTATATAATTAAAAATTAGTTGTTATTTCAGCCACTCGTTGCAAGTATGACTTAACTCCTGCAAACCTTCTATAAATCGACTCGCATGATATCCATCACAAACCGCATGATGAACTTGCAATGAAACTGGTAGCATAACCTTATTTTCTTCATTAAAATATTTCCCACAAGTTATAATTGGTAATAGAAAATCAGCATCATTATTAATATTAAGATTAAATCCAGTAAAACTAGTCCAAGGTATGCTAGAAATCGGAAATACATTAGGCGGAATATTTTCTTTCGTGAAAAGACCATGAATACTAGCATAGCATCTCATATCTTCTTCATAATTTTTATAGAAAATGTGGAAATCACTTGAATAATCCGTCCATATACTTGAAAAAGACTTATCATCTTTATGAAAGATTGTATAGCTAGGTATCATTTTCTCCCAATAGCCCAAAACTCCTTCTTCATTAAAACATGTTCGAAATTCTTTATGTTTATTTATTATTCTCGAAATTATATAAATAATAGTCGGATAAAATTTAATTCCCTTTTGATGTACTTTCTCTATCAGAAGCGTAATATCAACATTTACTGTCATACTAAACGTACATTTTAATTTTAAATAATGTTCAAAATACTGCTCTCTATTCCAATTTTCTCTATCAATTACATGAAACTTCATTTTAATAGCCTCCTAAAATTTTCTTTTTATTTTAGAAGGCTAATTTCCTTGCTTTCACCATACTTGTTCACTCCTAACAGTTTACATTTCACCCTAATTGTTTATTTAATTATATAACATCTATAAGAATCTATTCACATATTTCTGGAAAGCTATCCACATACTATAAATAAATCAAATGAAATTTGGAGGATTCATACATGAATAACAAAAATATAAATAAAAAAGAAAATGTTATCGAAAACGCTACACCAATTCAAAATAATAACACTGTAAATCTTACTATCGAAGAACAAGCAATGAACGGCTTATATGGAATGCCAGAAACCGATATTGAAGATTCTGATCATGCTGCAACTGATGATTTGACTTCAAAAAATTAATTACATTGAAAAAAGCCAAGGAAAGTATCCTTGGCTTTTTCAACTATGCATCCACTTTTTGGATTTCTTCATTCTTTCTTGAAAGTTTTCCTGGCCAAAAAGCAAAGCGGCCTAACACGACTGTGATTGCCGGTACAAGTAATGGTCTAACAATAAATGTATCTAATAATACACCAATTGCTGTTACAATACCAAATTGAACGAGTACTTGAATTGGAAGTGTACCTAACACCGCAAAAGTTCCTGCTAAAATTAAACCTGCCGATGTAATGACACTACCTGTTTGTATAACACCATTTCTTACTGCATCCAAATGATTTTGTGTCTTTCTGTTTTTCCATATTTCTGAAACCATAAAGATATTATAATCTTCACCTAAAGCAACTAAAAATACGAATGCGTATAACGGTATTGCACCCTGAATAGCCGGTGCTCCCATACCGAAATGAAGTAATATCCATCCTGCTCCTAATGCCGAGAAGAATGATAAAACAACCGTTACAATTAAATAAATCATCGCAACAATTGATCGTAAGTAAACTAGTAACAATAAAGCTATAATACTAATCATTACTGGAATAATAACTGCTTCATCACGTTCTGTAATTTGCTTTGTATCATATAATGAAGCCGTTTCTCCACCAATCCATAGTTGATCTTCAGCATTACTAATCTCTGCATCTTTTAATACTTTTTCTACACTGTTTCTCAATTTAGGGATTTGATCTAATGCTTCAATTGAGTATGGATTTTCAGCTAAAGAAACTTCATACATTTTAATTTGCTTATTTTCTTTACCCTCCTTTGGCTCTTTCACTGTTTTTACGAAAGAAAATTTCTCCAGTTCTTGTTTAACAGGAAGCTCTTTTCCTTTCGCATCAACAACAACTTTTATTGGCGCTAGTTCACCAGCTGAAAAATGATCACTAATTAACGTAAACCCTTCACGTGAAAGCATATCTTTAGGAAACGATTCTAATAGGTCATATGTGTATTGAATACGTGGTACAAATGATGCCAATCCACCTAATACAAATACAGTAAGCATAATTATTGTCCACGGTCTTCGTACTACAACATCTCCAAGCTTTTTACTAAAGGCACCTTTTGATTTTTTAACTTTTACTACTTTCTTTTTCTTTCTTATCAATTCCTCATTCATCGAAGTTGTTCTTGGTATAAATGGGAAGAATGCCGCTCTACCGAAAATTAATAAAAACGCTGGTAAAATTGTTAAAGCAGCAAGTCCCATTATGAATACAGCAACACTAAATGGTACTGCGAATCGATGAAAGGCTCCATAATGAGCAAGTAATAACGTTCCTAATCCAAGTACAACAGTTAATGCACTCATTATTATTGCCCCGCCAGAGGCTTTAATTGCAAGTTGCAGCGCCTTATATTTATTTTCTTCTTCTAACAAGTATTCTCGATATCTTGAAATTAAAAATAAACAATAGTCCGTTCCAGCACCAAACAATAATACTGTCATAATTGAAATCGCTTGGGCATCTACTTTAATCCATCCGTGATCAGCTAAAAAACCGAGTGTAGGACTAATAATACCGTATGCAAAGCCAACAACAAGTAAAGGTAAGATTGCTAAAATTGGTGAACGGTACAATAAAATTAATAGAACCAATACGAGTAATACAGTAGCAACTAACAATTTCACATCTGCTTGACTAAATAAACTAACTGCATCCGTTTGAATACCTACTGGTCCAGATAATCGAACATGTAACCCAGAATCACTTATTTTTTGTTTAAATGGATCTTCATCGACCTTACTATTCACTATCTTTCTTAAATCATCAAGATTTCCTTTTAATATATCTGTTCCAGCTGACTTGTTAAAGAATACCGGTGTAACGAACGATGTACCATCTTTTGATGCGCTTTTTGATAATACTTGCTCTGGAATTGTATCAAATGGTGGTAACGTTGATTGTTCTTTTAAAGGACTAGTCTTTAACTCTTTATAAACGTCCCGTATGAGTTTATAGTCCTTTGACTGTAGTCCACCATCTCTATGCCATACTACTAACAGCGGATTTCCTGCATTATTAGGAAATTCTTTTTTCATTACTGCTTCAGCTTGCTGCGACATAGCAGTTTCAGGTAAATTTTTCGGATTCGGTTCTTTCGTATTATTTACTTGTGGTAACGTAAATGAAAGTAATAATGTAATAAGAACCCAAACCGATAAAGTTATCCATTGCGTATTCTTCCCTGCTACAAGCCTCCCTAACATATGTAACGGGTGCTTTTTCATAAAAAACCCACCTTCCTTTTTTCCTCCATTATTAATTATATATACTGGTCGGTTAATTAATCAAGAATGAATAAAAATTTGTGTTATAATTATCTTAACAATACATGTCAGGAGCGAATGAATTTGGAACAAAAACAACGTCCTCTCGGAAGGCCTCGTCAAAATAAAAATACAAAATCTACAAAAGAACTAATTTTAGAAGTTGCAACTCGATTATTTCTTACTCAAAATTTTCAAGTAGTTTCCATGGATGAGGTCGCGAAGGAATGCGGTGTTACGAAAGCAACCGTCTACTATTATTATTCAACAAAAGCCGATTTATTTACCGCTACTATGATTGAAATGATGGTGCGTATACGAGAAAATATGTCTCAAATACTCTCTACAAATAAGACTTTAGAAGAAAGATTATTGGACTTCGCTAAAGTCTATTTACATGCAACGATGGATATTGATATGAAGAATTTTATGAAAGATGCAAAACTATCGTTATCTGAAGAGCAATTGAAAGAATTAAAAGAGGCTGAAGACAGCATGTATGAAGTATTAGAAAAAGCAATCGAGAATGCAATGCAGATTGGAGAAATCCCGAAAAGAAACGCTGAATTTGCCGCTCATGCTTTCGTATCTTTATTATCAATCGGGAATTTTAAAGATGAAAATCACAATCCTATTCTTCCAAATATAGATGAATTAGCACAAGAAATCGTTTCTTTTTATTGGAACGGGTTAAATCATTAATATGAAATATATCCACTCTAATAAAAGAGCATGTTTGAAGTAATTTTAAACATGCTCTTTTATTATTTATTAAGAGTTCGATTTATAAAATAGTAATTAAATTATTTTTTTAACATCGTTTAATGTGTTTTGTCATCCCAATCGAGAATGCTTCAAATCCGATAGCTTCATAGTAAGATTGCAATTTTTCTACACACATAAGTTGCGGAATAACCTTATGTTGTTCACAATGCTGGATTAATCGTTTCACTATTTCTTTCCCGATGCCACTAGACTGATATTTTGGCAATACACCCACTCCACAAATAATGCCTGTTATGACTCCATCTGATATGACACGCCCCATCCCTACTAACCTCTTATCATCAAAAACATAAATTGCATACCAACTTTGTTTACACATTCGTTCTAACTCGTTAACCGTTAATTTAAGAGAGTTCCATCCTAAAGATTCATATAACGCTAATAATCCATTGAGGTCTGTTGGGTGTTCAATTGTGTAGCTTATACTATTATTCATGTGAATACTCCTTATTCTCTCGTTTGTTTGTATTTCGTAAAATTACCCTTAATATGAAATTAACTTAAACAAACTTCCATATGAACGATATAATTCCTTCTCAACATATAATAAAAAGAAGTTAACCTCACCACAGTTAACTTCTTTTATATAAAACTACCATTATATTATCAACCAAAAATCATACAGCTACATACGATAAGAACAAACAAAACTAATAAACCATTTGAGAAATAACCCATATAATACTACCCCTTTATTAAATTATGTAATAGATTTTATCATAAAATGATTTACAACATAATAACTGAAAAAGACATTATATTCATTAGTTATATACGTTTAGTAATATTTTATTTTCGATCATATTTTCCTTTCCTAAAACAACTACTCAAACACATCCACTTCAGTCCACATAAATTCAAAAACGACAAATTAGCAAATAAAAATTTACCATATTAAATTTAATTAATTGATTTATAGTTAAATTAGTAATAAAATAATGACTAAATTCATAAAGGAAGAGAAAACAATGGCCCATAAAAAATTATTAAACGAATACATGAATTTATTATTAAACATGTCAGGTACTTTTAAATTACTATCGGAGAAATCCTCTGAATTTACACATTTGGAGCAACATGTAGTGGAGTATATCGCTCAACAAAAGGTGCCTGTAAATTTAAAAATGATTGCTAGTTATTTAAACATCCCTAAGCAACAATTAAGTGTGACAGTACGTAACTTAGAATTAAACGGATATATTGTAAAAAAACAAGATACTATAGACAAAAGAGCTATATTAATTTCTCTGACAGAAAAAGCTGAAAAGGTGCACTATGAGAGGTGGAAACAAATTTATAATAATTTCACAGTTAATCTCGATAAATTATCTGAAGAAGAGCAACGAGATTTAACTTACGGACTATATAAAACAAATAGAATGCTTTCAAAAATGTTAAATAACGACTAAATATATTGTTTATTATTAAACGGAGGATGTTTCATGGTTAAAGAATTAGATTTACAATCCGTACAAGGTACGATGCTTATTCCATTCTGGGGGCGAGCAAATGGTAGTGAGAAAAACAAGGATATTTTAGATGATACAGAAGCTATTCGGATTATTAAAGAATATGATTTTAACTTTTCAACAATAGCAAATACCTTTGGTGAATACGGATGTATCACATACATTACCCGGGCACGAAAAATAGACGATACGATAAAAAGATTTATAACAAAACATCCGAATGCTACTATTGTAAATATCGGTTCTGGACTAGACACTACTTTTTCAAGAATTGATAATGGTACAATACACTGGTATAACCTTGATTTACCCAATGCAATCTCTTTTCGAAAAACGTTAATTGAAGATACACCGAGAAATATTAGCATTTCTAAATCCTTTTTTGATACTTCTTGGTTTGGCGATATAAAATATGATCCGAACGATGGTATTCTTTTTATATCAGCAGGTGTGTTTTATTACTTTAAAGAAGAAGATTTAAAAGAAATCATAGTCGCTATGTCAAACCAGTTTCCTGGAGGAGAATTATATTTTGATGCTGAATCAAAATTCGCACTTAAGCTTTCGAATTCTACTGTAAAAAAATCTGGTAATAGCGGCGCAATGATGTATTTTTACGTAAACAATCCAAAGACAATAGAAAAATGGTCATCTAACATAAAAGTGTTAAATTGTTCCCCGTTCTTTAAAGATATACCTACAAATAAAGATTGGGATGGAAGCACACGTATAATGATAAGAATTGTAAACTTAATAAAAATGTTGAAATTTGTTCATTTGCGATTCGAAAAAAAATAAATAAATTTATTTTTAGATCATAGATGTTAAACTTAATAAAATCAAAGACAGGAACATATTTGATAGGTACAAAATATTCCTGTCTTTTTATTATGGGGTACCGATTCATAACCATCTAGCTAAGACTTTGAAATATTTCAAAATCAAAAATTTCATCACAACACAATTTCCTATGAAAATCCAGTGCATTTTTGAAGAAAAACAAACTAAATAAAAAATCACAATAAGCTGCCCATACGGACCATAGCCATCAAGTTTAAAAAATAAGACTCTCTGGATTT
>NZ_QOSD01000037.1:0-153834 GCF_008368905.1 Bacillus sp. SH5-2 | reverse complement strand
ACAATAACATTTGTTTGATAGCTTCTATCTTTATAATTAACTGTAACGCATACTTCTATCACCTTCTGTTTCCTCCTTTCAAAAAATTTATCTTTCATACTATTACTTATTAATTAGCCAACTTTTGCAGTTCAATGTTCAAGAATGTTCGAACGCTACGTGGTAAAAATTTTCGAATTTCTTCATCATTAAAACCAATTTGTAATCTTTTCTCGTCCAGCATAATTGGGCGACGCAACATTAGTGGATGCTCAATTATTAATTTATAAAATTCATTCAGCGAAAGCTCATCTATATTTATATTTAAGTCTTGAAAAGTTTTCGATCTAGTTGAAATAATTTCAGTAGCACCCTCTTCTGTTAAACGAAGAATGGATTTAAGTTCATCCACTGTCATAGAATTGGATACGATATTTTTTTCAGTATAATCAATTTGATTCTCTTCAAGCCATGCTTTTGCTTTTCGACATGAACCACAGCTTGCTGTTGTATATAAAACCACCATATTTCACTCACTCCTTTAATGTTCTTTATGAAACGTACATTTTATATATCGATTATTTAAATGTATTAAAAAAAATTACAGTTTAGAATCAAATACACGTAATATTATTTATTCGGCAATGTTTCGCTTATTTCTACTATTCGTTTCTTTTCATGCTTCTTTTATAAAATGATTGAAACTACATTTTACAGACGATAACAACTCACTTCTAAAAATCTTACTGTAATTTTAAACTTTACAGTTCAATTAATCAACTGTTAAGTCTTGGAGTAATTAATCATTTTTTTGTTTGAATTTCACCATAGCGTTATAGCAAACCAATTTCCAATGCACTTCAAAATACATTTTATTCATTTCTTACTTACGTGTGCTATTATGAAATATATTTAGCATAATAAAAAGTACGCACTTTAAAGTGTTATAGGTACTAAAAAGTAACGTATGTATTTTCATGCCGTTCTGCTTATTTCTCTCTTACATCGGTTATTATGAACGATATTTAGCACAATAAATAGTACGCACTTTAAAGTATTATAGGCACTAAAAAGAAATAATTTGAGTAGGTAAACCCAAAACTGTAATCTAAATTTATCAAAGGAGTTTTTTTATGAAGACATATAATATTCCTGTCGAAGCAACTTTAGAAGTTATTGGTGGAAAGTGGAAAGTCGTTATCCTTTGCCATTTAAAGAAAGGAACAAAAAGAACGAGCGAATTAAAACGTTTAATGCCTGGTATTACTCAAAAAATGTTAACACAACAATTACGTGAATTAGAAGAAGATGATGTAATTCAAAGGAAAGTATATGACCAAGTACCACCGAAAGTAGAATATTCTTTAACTAATTACGGTTCGTCTTTAGGAGCCATACTCGATTCCCTCTGCACTTGGGGCGAAGTTCATCTTGAAAAAAACGGTAACACATCCATGCTTATTACAGCCGATGAATAATAACTGTTCCTATTATAACTATATTGAAGACAAAAAATAGGTCGAGGCAATAATTGCCCCAACCTATTTTTTATACCTCTTTATAACTTTTTGCAGTAATAACTGTTTCAAATTCAAAGGTTTCTGGCAGATGATCAGCATAAGAGTATTCAAAAGTTCGTCCATCCGTTAAATAGGCCACTTGTTCAACTCTCATTAGGAAATCTTGATTTGTTAAGTTCATAAACTGCTTTTCTTTATCATCTGGGCGAATTCCTTTGACCCTAACAACGGATGTTCCCACTTCAAGAGCTAGTTTATTTTGAATGTGCGAGTAGATCGATTCCTCTAAAACAGAAACCTCCACACCTGGAATGACCGAAATAGGCATCCATGTATGCTCCATAATCGTTGGGATACTGTGAATGATACGGAGGCGAATAATTTTATATACAAAATCCCCTACTGAAATGCCCAATTTTTCAGCAATTATTTCATCGGCACCGACAATCGTAAACTCGATAATTTTACTTTCTACCTCGCTGCCATAAACAGCTTTTGTACCTGTTAAAGTTTGAATCATTCGTGCCTTTTCCTGCTGCCGCCAATCTTGAACGACTGTTCCACTTCCGCGCCGGCGGATGATGTATCCGTCTCTAACTAACAAATCCAGCGCTTTTTTAATAGTAAGAACTGAAACGCCAAATTCTTCAGCAAGGATGGGACTGCTTGGAATTTTTTCATTAATTTTATATTCACCGTCTAAAATTTGCTGTTTAATTTTTTGGTAAATGCCGAGGTATTTTACTTGTGTTGATCCGCTTGCCATTTCCATACCTCCTTTATGCTGTATTCCCTCTTCTATTCATTCAAGTTTAAAGCCTCAAGTTTGTAAACGGAAGGTGATGGAGCAGCAAATCCGTTTTCTAAGATTTCAATATTCGTTACCGCTTCTTCATCTTTCACAAGTTTTGGTGCACCATTTACGATTGTTTCATACGCTGCATCATAGAAACGACCGTAATCACCAAGCGGCGTTTTAATTTGTTTTTCAATCCAATCACCGTTTGCATTTTGATATTTAGCAATTCCATAGTACATCGGCGAATCTTCACCAAATCCTGCACTCTCAGGCATAATACCCGCTTTCAGATCATTTTCCTGCTGATCTTCACCATACTTAATAAACGATCCATTTGTTCCATGAACGATAAAGCGTGGATAATCTTTCGCTACAACATGGCTCGTTTTTAATTTAATTTTCAGCTGATTTCCGTAATATAGACCAACATCGAAATAGTTATCAACCGCATCTTCCACTTCATTATTACGAATATCGTATGTCACCGTATGAGGACGGCCAAATAGTGAAATCATACGGTCCATCGTATGGATACCTAAACTATAAAATGAACCTTCTTCTTTTGGACCTTCGTGAGTGATTGAACCAGGACGGAAATAGTCAATATGTGATTCAACCTCAACGATATCACCAAGGAATCCTTGTTCTACAACTTGCTTCACCGCTAAAAAATCACCATCAAAACGGCGGTTTTGATAAGGCATAACTACTACACCTTTCTCTCGTCCTAAGGCTAATAATTCTTTCGCATGTTCTACTGTATCGCAAAATGGTTTTTCAACGATAACCGATTTTCCAGCAAGTATAACTTTTTTCGCTAATTCGTAATGCGTATGTGCTGGCGTACAGACCGTCACCACTTGAATTTCTTTATCATTCAACAATTCATCCAAATCAGTAGTGAAACTAACACCTTTTTCCTCATATGGAGCCGCTAGTTCTTCATTAATTTGACGTGCAAAAATCGTTTTTACTTTTATATTTTTACGTGTATTTACATACGGTAAGTGATAGCGGTTAGCTGATTTTCCAAATCCAATAAAGCCCATTGTTAATGTCATATTCTTCAACTTCCTTGCTCATAAAATTTTGTTTCTATTTTTATTATATATTTTTATCATTAAAAGTATATAGTTTTGATTTTAAATATATATAATAAATAAAAAAGTCGGGCTACAAATCATTTCGATTTTCATCCCGACTTTTTACTTTAAGTTATGGATCTATAAATTTAAACATTGTTTTAAGAGCTATTAGATCACACTCTTATTCATACATATAAGAACGTGTCATCGGAATTGTATCGTTAATACCTTTTGTAAATACAAATTGATGTAAATCAATATTACCTGTAAAGAACGAAGCTGCACATGCATTTAAATATAAGCGCCACATACGAATGAATCGCTCATCTTTCGTTTTGCGAACTTCCTCCAGTACGTTTTCAAAATTTTGAGACCAATGTTGTAATGTTTTCCCGTAATGTCTACGTAAGCTTTCCACATCAACAATGAAAAATTGTTCGTTTGTCATGTTCGTGATTAATTCGTTAACAGCAGGGACATAACCGCCAGGGAATATATATTTTTCAATCCAACCATTCGTAGCACCACCATTGGCTGGAGAAGTAATACAATGAAGTAGAGAAATCCCACCATCATTTAGTAGCGTATTAACTGTCTCAAAGTATTGCGTAATGTTGTCTTTTCCTACATGTTCAATCATACCTACACTAACAATTTTATCAAATTTACGATTCTTAATATCGCGGTAATCAAGTAAAGATACTTCAACTAAATCCGTAAGCCCTTCTTTTTTAATTCGCTCGGAAGTCTTAGCATATTGTTCCTCACTTAACGTTACTCCCATCGCTTTCACACCGTACTGTTTAGCGGCAGCTGTAATGAGTTCACCCCACCCGCAGCCAATATCTAATAGCGTATCACCTTTTTGAAGGTTCAACTTTTTCAAAATATGATTCACTTTATTATGTTGGGCTGTCGTTAAAGAATCTTGCTCATTTTGGAAATATGCACAAGAATATGTCATTGTTTCATCAAGCCACAATTTATAGAAATCGTTCCCAATATCGTAATGATGAGCAATATCATCTTTATTTTTTTGTTTCGAGAAATTCCATTTACTTTTGAAATATTGCAACTTACTATCACCTAAAAAGCTGTCCTGCCTTTTATAAATAGATTGAATGGCTTTTTCAAGATTACCCTCTATTTCAAGGTCCCCATTCATATATGCTTCACCGAATGCAATAGAAGGATCCTTTGCGATTTCTTTTTTGGAAAGCGGCTTATGGAATGTTACATGAAATTGAGGTTCCCCTTCTCCATATTGTATTGTTTCTCCATTCCAAAGTGTAATTTGAACTGGATCTGAAAAAAGATTTTTAAGTATTTTTTTATAAAAAAGTTCTTCAACCATATAAACATCTCCTACTAAAAAAAATGAACAAAAAACTATACTAGTTAATAAGTTTTTTTGAACATAGCTTAAAACCGTTATGACTTCTTGCTACGAGTGTCATTATAAAACGGTTATATTATGTAGCATAGTACGTACTTTAAAGTGATGAAGGCACTTTTAAGTACCTATTAAAACTTTAATCAATTCTTCATCACGGCTAAAACAGTTGCTAATATGGTATAGATCCTTACTTTTACTTTCTAAATTTTTATACTAAAAAACACCACCTCGTCATTAGGTGGTGTTTTCAATGTTACATATAGAGATTTCACTTAACTTTACTATTTTTTCTATCTATGCACCGTTCTCCCCAAACGGTCAATTGATTTAATACATTTTGCAAAGACCACCCATAATCAGTTAAGGAGTATTCTACTCTGGGTGGAACTTCTTTATAGATTTCACGTGTAATCACACCATCATCTTCCAGCTCACGTAATTGTTGCGTCAACATTCTAACAGAAATTTCAGGAATTAGACGCTGCAACTCGCTCGTTCGCTTCGTTCCTTTCGTTAAGTGACATAAAATGACAACCTTCCACTTTCCCCCGATAATTTCTAAAGTTGCTTCTATCGGTATATTATATTGTTTCACTTATTCTCCCTCCTTTTTTCTAAATTTCTTCTCTATTGTTACGTAAAAATAACTAATTTTCTATACGGCACATTTTAGTTCCTACAGCACAAAAAAGTACCTATATTACAAAAAAGTAATTATGCCGTTTAAAAATCTCCCTATATACAAAAAGAAAAAACGAGCGTATCTTCGCTCGTTTTTTCCTTCTTTATTCAGCTGCTGTTATAAGCATAGACGTGTTACCATTCTTTTCAAGATGATTTTCTCCCCAGTTACAAAGAGAATCAAGTATAGAATCTAATGAATGACCGTAATCAGTTAAGGAATACTCTACTTTTGGCGGCACTTGGTTATACACTTTTCTCTCGATTACACCATCTTCTTCTAATTCACGTAATTGCTGTGTTAACATCTTTTGTGTAATACCAGACATTAATTGTTTTAATTCGCACGTTCTCTTTTTGTCTTTCTTTAAATGACAAAGGATAACTACTTTCCACTTCCCACCGATAACCTCTAAAGTCGCCTCTACAGGAATATTGTATGTTTTCATATAAAAATCTCCTTTAATAATGTTATAAGGCAATTAAGCTAAAGATTTAAATATTACTTTTAAGTATCTATAGCACCTTAAAGTACGTACTTTTTATTGTATTAAACATGTTTCATAATAGCATACGTAAACAGCAGATGAGTAGTACGGCACTAAAAAGTACCTGTATTACTTTTTAGTATCTATATCACTTTAAAGTACGTACTTTTCATTATGTAAAATACATTTCATAATAGCATTTGTAAGAGTTGAGTGAGTCATGCAGTGTTAGAAATGACCCATGTTACCTTTTAGTGCTAACGTACTTTTTTAACTGTTTATATACTTTTATCATGCCTTTTGTCAGACGATGAAATGACATATATTGATTTTCACAATCATTAATTAATTTTCAAATACATTTTAGGAGGATATCTATAATGAGTAAATTATTAAAAGAAAAAATTGGTTTTGGTACAGCACCACTAGGAAATATGTACCGTAATATCCCAGAAGAAGAAGCAATTGCTACAGTGGATGCTGCTTGGGAGAATGGCGTTCGTTACTTTGATACAGCTCCACTTTATGGATCTGGCTTAGCGGAGATTCGTCTTGGTGAAGCACTATCAAAAAGAAATCGTGATGATTACTTTTTAAGCACAAAAGTAGGTCGAACGATTTCAGATGAACTAGAAGATCCATCTGCACGTGATTTAGGTGAAAAAGGCGGACTGTTCGAATTTGGTCGTAAAAATAAAATGATCAATGATTATAGCGCAGATGCAACACTTCGTTCTATCGAGCAAAGTTTGAAACGTCTAAAAACAGATCGTCTAGACTTTGTTTTCATTCATGATTTAGCACAAGACTTTTATGGTGATGAGTGGATTTCACAATTTGAAATTGCTCGAACAGGAGCATTCCGTGCACTCACACGTTTACGTGAAGAAGGAGTCATTAAAGGCTGGGGACTAGGAGTAAACAAAGTAGAATCAATTGAACTTATGCTTGATTTAGAAGAAGCGAAGCCAAATATATCTTTACTAGCTGGTCGTTATTCATTACTAGACCACGAGCGTGCATTGCAACGAGTAATGCCTGCAGCTGTTAAGCATAATATGGATATTGTTGTTGGTGGCCCATATAGCTCAGGTATTCTTGCTGGAGGTGCTCACTTCGAATATCAAAAAGCATCACCAGAAATTATTGCAAAAGTTGAGAAAATCAAAGCTCTTGCAGATCGTCACGAAATCAGCATCAAAGCTGCAGCATTACAATTTTCACTAGCGAATCCAGCAGTTGCTGCTGTTGTTCCTGGTGCAAGTAAACCAGAACGAATTGTAGAAGATCAAAACGCCTTAAACACAATAATTCCAGCAGCATTCTGGGAAGAAATGCGCGAACAAAAACTAGTAGCACCTAATGCACCACTACCAATCAACGTAAAATAATTTGAAACCTTAATCAGTGGGGCATCCCCCACTGATTATTTGCTCGCAAATATCGAGATAAAAAGGAGCGTAATGAACATGGCACATACTACTACATCTATGGAAGTTTTCGGTTCACCTGAACAAGTATGGCAATTAATCGGCGGTTTCAACTCCCTTCCAGACTGGTTACCTTATATACCTAGCAGTAAATTAACTGAAGGCGGTCGTGTACGTCACCTAGCTAATCCAGATGGTGATACGATTATAGAACGCTTAGAAGTATTCAATGAGAAAGAACGCTACTACACGTATTCAATCATGAATGCACCATTCCCAGTCACTAATTATCTATCTACAATCCAGGTGAAAGAAGGTACTGAAAGTAACACATCGTTAGTAGAGTGGTCTGGTACGTTCACTCCTGTTGAGGTTAGTGATGAAGAGGCAATAAATCTGTTTCATGGCATTTACAGTGATGGACTGAAAGCATTGCAGCAAGCATTTCTAGACTGACTACTAAAAACAATGAAAAGCAAAGCGATATCGCTTTGCTTTTTTATAAAATCCCTTTTAACTTTTCACCAATCAACTTCGCTACATACTCATAGCCTTCTGGTCCAAAGTGTAGCCCATCTCTTTCATCATTTTCTACAAATGTTTTATAATTCCGTTCTTGAATCATTTCAGCATACAAATTTAGAAAATAGCTTCCTGTTTCTTTCGCCACTTCCTCTACCACGTCTGCATACTGACCGAGCACTTCATTTGTTCTATTATGCTGTCTTTCTTCATCAACTGGGGCAGGACTAATAAGCAGTACTTTACCTGACGAAATATAGTTCACAATCTTCTCTAAATTTTCTTTGTATGCTTGTAATGACCCTTGTGAAAAAGAAACTGCATCATTCGTGCCAAGAAAAACTGTTACGAAATCTGGTTTATGTGATAATACATCTTCTTCAATCCTATTTAACGCATCGAATGTATTATCACCTGGAACACCTGCATTCACCACTTCCCAATTTGGGAATATCCTTTGTAACCTTGGTGTTAATCTAGGTATACCATCAAAAAATACATCATCAGCTGTAATACTATCACCGAAGCATACTAACGTTTTCATTAGACTTGCTCTCCTTTTACGTATGAAATAACTTTCCTTCTACCGCCTTAATATATCTTTCAGCAGAACGTTCCACTGCCCCATTTGCATTCTCTTTTACTACGCGATGAAAAGCGTTGTATAAACGATTAAACTGTAACGGCTTCACTCGATTCACCATTTCTTCCACTTTTCTCGCTGGTAATGGAATTAAGTTTGGATAACTATACATAAAGCTTACCCATCGCTCATCCGCTACAACTTGAATAATATCACCTGTTAACAAAATTCCTTTTCCATCATTCCCTTCTTCCCAATGTAAGACCGAACCACCTTTAAAATGACCTCCTAAACGATGAATGACCAATCCATCAGCTAATTGTAAAGACTCACCAGACCAATAAATAATACGACTACTCGGGCGCATCACCCACTCTTTATCATCTTCGTGTATATAAATTGGTACATCAAATGTCTCGGCCCATTCTACTTGCGTTGAATAATAATGAGGATGAGACAATGCAATTGCATCTAATCCGCCAAGCTCTTTTATTTTCGCAATTGTCATTTCATCTAAATAAGTAATGCAGTCCCATAGTAAACGATATGATTCTGTTTTCACTACAAATGCCGTTTGACTGATCGCAAACCCTGGTTTTGTCGTAATACTATAAAGCCCATTTTCCTCTTCAATTATTTCATTTTTATATGCATCACCTGTTTGTAAGCTTTCTAGCGTCGTCCAAGACTGCCCTTTCGGATTCACATATTGCCTTTCTTCATCACAAATATGACAACTCACCGGTTCCTCTACACTCGCTGCATACTGCACGCCACACGTTGTACAAACGAAATTTTTCATAATAACTCCCCCTATCCCTATATTTTTATTAAGCTGATTTTTGTTGATAATGATCTGCTTTTTTATTTTCAATTAATAAACTTATAAAAGTAAGTAAATAAACAGCTGTAACCGATAATGGAATTACAGTAAATCCTTTTTCGCTTCTGAAACATTCATTTCACGATCTCCCAAAAAATATTTGTACTATAAAGTCACCTCAACCTCGCCCATCCAATAACGCCAAGCTGCTAAATAATCTTCTAAATCTTTCGGGTGGTGCCGTAAACATGTATCTATACACAAATATAATCCTATGACTATTTCTTCATATAAATCACAGTCTTTTTTATGAAATACACACTTTTTCATCGCATAATTAATTGTTTCTTTTGTTACATCTTCCGGGGTTGAACAGAACGCATAAATTAAATCGTATATAGGATCTCCTAACACTGGTAAAGAATCAATTACACCATGCAGCTTATTTCCTTGAAATATACAATTATGGAATCCAAGATCACCATGCAATAAAAATGGCTGATTTATTACAGTCCCCCTACTTGGACTATTTGCTAACTTAAGAACCGTTCTATACTCTTCTTCACTTATGTAACGTTTTACATTTTCATGAGCTTCCATCACATTTGTCGTTAAAAATTCATTCCAAGATTGAACCGGACTTTCTTTCCATCCCCAGCCATCTATACGTGAAACTATTTCATACTTATTAATAACTTCTTTTACAAGTGTACGAAGCGTACTTCGTTTATATCCTTGTTCGTAAGAAGTACTACCTTCAAGAAAAGAATACACAATATACGTATGGAAAGGTCCCTTATACAAAAGCTTTGAAAATAAAGTATTCCCCTCATAAAAAGAAAGAAAATCAGCTTCTTCCCGTATTACTTCCGCTTCATTCAGCTTTACAACATATGCTTCGTCCAACAAATATACTGTACTTGTCGTTCCTCCGTTCAACACTTTTATGCTATTTGGATAATGTGTAATAACTTTCTCATTAACTAATTGTTTAGCGATTACTGAAATGTCCATTCTGAAGATTCCCTCAATTCAAATGGCAACTTTACTATTATTTGATAAAAATAAGGAGAATCCTCCCAAACATCTTAATATAACAAAAAATAATAATATTTTATTGCAACGACTTCCTTCAATGCGACGCAATTTCTTCACTCTAAATGTTCTTCATATAATCTAATAATTTCTATTGTGCAATCTCTTTCTTTTAACTTCTGAGCCAAACTTTCTACACCAAACACCTCTGTAAACGTATGACTACCTACAATTAAATTAATACCTTTAAATTTTGCATGTTGCACTGTATATAATGTTTTTTCTCCTGTTATATACGTGTCGCACCCTTTTTCTAGCGCACGTTCAATAAGATTTGTATTATTCCCTGCACCGGTTAAAATCGCAATTCGCTTTACTGGTTTATCGTGATTCCTCCAGCTCTTCACTTTCTCTTCCATTCTCTCTTCCAGTTTTCCAACTAGGTTTGAAAAGGGCATCGCTTCTTCAAACTCTCCTATTCCAGGTAATTCTTCTTCCTCATACGTAGAGTATTCTAGAATTGTATCTATCCCAATTTCATGAAATAACGATGTACACGTCCCAAACTTTACAAAATCTAATGGTAAATGAATCCAAAAATGATTCATTTCATATTGTTTTAATTTCTCAATACAAGCCTCTTCCATACCAAATAAAAAACTCCAAGGCGCATGATGTGTAACGATCATATCGACTCCATTTCGATACGCTTCTTCAATCGTTTCTAACGTTAAATTTGTTGTGTAACCTATTTTGTGAAATTCCTCTTTACTAATTTGAGTGAAACCATATTCATCATCACCATATTTGTGAAGATGCTCTTCAAAAAGTGATGTAATATGTTCTTTAAACTGCGTTATATTCATTTTTATTTCTCCCTTCATTCACTTTTATATTTCAAAAATAAGGAAATACTAATAACAACGTTACATACATATAGGAGGACAATATGAAACCTGAATTTTTAAAAGCTGTACATGATGCAATTGGAAATGTCGAACACATTCATATAGAAGAAAGCGGTGCTGACAGCTTACTTATTCATCATGATGATGCACAGCAATTACAACAAGTTGCTAAAGCATTAGAAAACAATAATTTCCGCTCTGCTTTAAAAACAACGGGAAATGCTTCTTATATTGAAGTGTTGAACAGATAGTGAAAGTCTGGATGTATGCCGGGCTTTCTTTTTATATTAAAACTTCAAACTCTTTCACATACACAGCTGTTCCAGCAATATCTATTTGTAAATTCTCATTTTCTACATCTTTCGTTACATAAACCGTTACACGACCATCTTTATTTATTTCCTGTCCTTGTTCAACAATTAACTCCATTTCATGGTCAAAATCCTTTTCCAAATACATCGCATAGTACGCTCCCATTACACCTGAAGCTGTTCCTGTCACTGGATCTTCTATTGTTCCAGAATAAGGTGATGAAAAATGACGACCGTGCATTTTTGATTCTGCATTATATGTTTCTATGCAAAGCGGATGAATAGAGGCCTTTGGTATTTCTTTTAGCACAAATGGAAATTCATTATTATTTGGTTTCATTTTCTCACATGCTTCTAGATTTTTAACAGGTACAATTACAGTCCAAATACCAGTACTTCCATATACAATTGGTAATTTTTCATCTAAATCATTTACTTCCAGACCAATACTGTGTGCTAATGCCTCTTGGGAACCTGTAAAATTTTGAAACTGTGGTGTTGCTTGTCTCATTTTAATAAAAGTTTCTCCACTTTCATTCGCGCCTATATGTATCGGCAAAATCCCTGCCTTCGTTTCAATTGTTAAATTATGCTTCTCTTCTAATAATCCCCTTTCATGAAGTGCATATATAGTCCCTACTGTCGCATGACCACATAAATCCATTTCATGACCGGGAGTAAAATAGCGAATCTTTATATCTGCTACTTCTGAAGAAAGAACGAAAGACGTTTCATTAAATCCAACTTTTTCAGCAATAAGCTGCATTTCCCCTTCCGTTAATCCATCTGCCTCTAATACAATACCTGCTGGATTACCCATATTCGGTTTATTCGTAAATGCGTCATAATGAAATACGTTTATAGTCTTCATTCTCTTTTCCCCTAACCTTCTTTAAAAATTTTATAATAAAGCTCTATCTCCGTTTTCACCACTTTAATTCACCTACACCTGGCTCAATAAACTTCCCTGAAACATCCTCGTTTGAATCTATTACCCAATCATATATATTTTTTGCTCCTTCAGCCGGAGACATATTCGCATCAAAAGCACCAATATCAGTCTTTAATTTCCCAGGGTGAATTGCCGTTACACCAATTCCTTTATTCTCAAACTCTTGTTGTAAGCAGAGCGTTAACATATTTTGTGCAGCTTTAGCGATTCGATATGAATATGAGAACTGGCCTTGTGGAAACTCTTTGTTCGCCATTTTATGCAATGAACCTAATCGAGAAGACACATTTATTATTCTTGGATGATCCGATTTAACTAAAGCCACATATGTACCTTTTACAGCTCGAATTACACCTAAGCAATGAATAGTGAACTACTCACCACTTAACGTCCTTACGGACTGTTTGAAGTGGGAGCTTCTTGGGAAGTAGATACTTTTATTAGCTATCTATATTTACCAAGCTATAAGGGTAGTACCTACCCCTAAAGAAAACACCAATTACATGGCTAATTTTAGTAAGTTTATACTTGCGTTTACATCTCTATCATGATGGCTATTGCATTCAGGGCAAGTCCACTCTCTAAGGCTTAGATTCTTGACTTCCTTATTTTTATAACCACAACAAGAACACAATTGGCTACTCGCATAATCTTTAGGTGCAATTATCAAATCACGACCTTTCCATATTGCTTTATAGTCAAGGTGCTCTCTGAATTTAGCCCAAGATACTTCACTGATTGCTTTTGCTGATTTGTGATTCTTTTGCATGTTCTTCACTTTCAAGTCCTCAATCACAATTACTTGGTTTTCGTTTGTGATTTCATTGCTTATCTTGTGAAGAAAATCATTGCGTTGATTCGCAATCTTCTCATGAAGTCTTGCAACTTGTAACCTGGCCTTGTTTCTATTGTTTGAACCTTTCTTTTTACGCGACAAAGAGCGCTGCAGAAGAGCTAATCTTCTTTCGGCTTTTCTCAACCATTTAGGGTTCTCATATTTCTTGCCATTAGACAATATTGCAAAGTCTTTTAGCCCAACATCAATACCCACTTTTGTATCAACTTTAGGAAACAATTGCTCATTTTCTTCTACTAAAATCGATACAAAGTATTTACCAGTAGGTGTTTGAGACACTGTAGTAGACTTAATTAATCCAAAGAATTGTCTGTGCTGTTTAATCTTTACCAAGGTCTTTAGTTTTGGCAGCTTGATATAACCACTCTCCATGTAAACCGTGCCTTTTTGGTTATTTGTTGTATAAATACGATGGTTATCTTTCTTACTTTTGAATTTCGGGAATCCAACAGATTTATCACGGAAAAAGTTAGCGTATGCTTTAGTCAAATTCATTTGAGCATTCGCCAATGCAAGACTATCAACTTCCTTTAGAAATGGAATTTCAGCCTTATATTGTGCAGGCGTAGGATATTTAACAGATTTATCAAGTTTATCCTGTGATTCTTGATAAGATTTGATTCTATCTGCAAGCATCTTGTTGTATACAAATCGAACACATCCAAATGTTTTTGAGAAAAACATTTGTTGTTCTTTATTTGGATAGATACGATATTTGTATGATTTTAACATTTCCTACACCTCACTTTTCCCTTGATTTTCAATATATTTCTTTACTACATCTATCGGTGAACCACCCGTAGTAATCAAGCAAAAGCTTCTTGACCAAAACATTTCTTCCCAAAGTTTCTTTCTCACATGGGGAAAGTCTCTCTTGATTAGTCGAGAACTTGCACTTTTATACGCATTAATGAACTTTGTCATTTCTGTATTCGGATGTGCCTTGAATAAGATATGCACATGGTCTACATCATGATTCCATTCAACTAATGTGATGTTATAGTTTTCAGATAATCGGACAAACATCTCTTTTGCATAGTCCGATATATCATCATCAAATACATTTCTTCTGTATTTCACGACCAATACAAGGTGATAATACAACAAGAACACTGAATGATTATTACTATCTAACTTCATTGATACACCAACCTTTACCCTTTATAATACTGATTATATCGGAGGTGAAAATAAAAGGCAAAGCCTTTTAGCTACGCCAAACCGAAATTCATCTCCCACCTATCGTTGGGCTACGCCCTTCACACGCCCCAGGAAGGAGAATTCTTTCGGGAAATTCGTTAAATAAGTCCGTTAGCTCTTCTGAATTTGTATGTAAAATCTCAGTCTCCTTTCCAGTAATTCCAGCGTTATTTATAACTAAATCAATACACTCTGTATATTCCGCAAGTTGATTCTTAATTTGTGCGATACTCTCATCAGCCGATAAGTCTGCTAATATAGGAAAACATCTAAAACTAAACATTTGCTGTAATTGTGTTACCGCAACCCCAGTTCTAACTAACGGATAAACAATATGCCCCTTTTCATGAAATATTTTTACTAACTGTAACCCTAATCCGCGATTTCCACCTGTAATAAACACTCTCATATATCCATCTCCTTATTTTTGTAATAAATAAGAAAATCCACCCAATTACCATTCTCTAAAGAAAACGCCTCTCTCTTGCATTCAAGTGAAAAACCTGCTCGTTCCGCAAGACGAACAGATGGCTCATTATCAACACGTATATGTAATTCGATTCTATGAAAATCAAGGTTATTAAAAAATAATGGTAACGCAGCTTTCACACTTTCCATGCCATATCCATTTTTCCAATATTGATTATGTATGGAATACCCCATCATCGCCCATTGATAGTCCATACGTAAAATTTTAATCAGCTCTAGCTTACCAATATTAGCTCCGTCTTCTTTACGAAAAATACCTAATACATACATCTCATCTCGATGCGCTGCTTCATCAAAGCCTCTTATCCATTCCTTGAACCATTCTTTAGTTGATGATGCCATAACTTGATAACCATCGTCATATTTATACTGCGATGGTAACCTCTTATTAAATCCATCTAACCAACTTTCATAATCATCATTTTGGAACGGACGGATCATAAGTCTCTCTGTCTCTACCTGTAATGGCGGCAGCTTCATTTACATCTCTTCCCTTAATTAATATTTGAATATTCTTTATTATCTTACACAAAATAGAAAATCTAGTAAATTATTATGTTCTTTACAAACAAAAATCCAGTCATGCTCACTGCATAACTGGATTCTTCCTCATTAGTAACTTTTATTTTATAAACACATCTTCTCTTAATTCCCTCTTCAACACTTTTCCTAAAGCATTTTTCGGTAATTTGTTCATAAATACAACTTTGGGTATTTTATAACTTGCTAGTTTTTCTTTACAATACTGTATAATTTCTTCTTCCGTTAAAGACGTTTGCATATCTTTTACAATGTACGCTGTCGGAACCTCTCCCCAAAAGTCATCTGGAACTCCAACTACTGCAACTTCTAAAACACCTTGTATTTCATGAATAACATCTTCTACTTGATCTGGATATACGTTATCACCACCGCGTATTATAACGTCTTTATATCTTCCCATAATATGCAAGAATCCGTCGTTATCTATCATGCCAGCATCGCCCATGTTAAACCAATTATCTTTTACTACCTTCTTTGTCGCCTTTTCATTATTCCAATACCCTTTAAACATGTATGGACTTCTTACATGAATCTCTCCAACTTCATTTGTTGTTAGTTCATCGCCTGTTTCTGGATGAACAATTTTCACCTCTACATTTTTCAAGGTTTTTCCTACAGAAGACATCTTTTCTTTTCCCATCATTGGATGCCATGATGTTACAACCCAACCTTCTGTACTACCATAGCCTTGCACCATATAGATTCCTTTTTCCATATATTTTTGGATGAGTGTTTCTGGCACTTTTGTTCCACCGCTTTGTGCTACTTTAAAAGTAGAAATGTTACGTTCTTTTTTATTTAGTTCATCAAGCATATAGCTATAAACAGCTGGGAATGCAAGCATCGTAGTAATTTTCTCTTCTTCAATCTTATCCCAAATAAGAGTAGGATTCGAATCAGCTAAGAAGATCATCGTAACACCATGATAAATACAATTTAAAATAGAAAGCACGCCACTCATATGAAACAATGGATGCACGGATAAAAAGCGTTCACCTGCTGGAATTTCTCTTTGTCCTGCAATCTCTGCAAAATAATGATGTAAGTTTTTATGTCCAATTACACATGCTTTTGCCTGTCCAGTCGTTCCCGAAGTAAATAAGTAAATCGCATCATCATCTTCATGAACTTCTACATTCGGTTCTGTCGTTGGTTGTTTTTGCAACTCTAATTCAAATGAACCAAAGCCTTCTTTTGTTGTTTGAATTACATAAGGAATTTCTTTAACAGCATCAACCTTTAATAACACTTCACTAAATTCTTCATCAATAACTAACACTTTTAATTTTGCTTCTTTTACTATCGTTTCTAATTCATAAGTAGTAAGCTGATGGTTTAGCGGAATAAATACAGCTCCAATTTTTAAACTTGCCATCATAACACTTGGAAACGGGTGATTATTTTTACAAAGTATTCCTATACGATCCCCTCTTTGTACACCGTTATGTAACAAATAGTGTGCAAGCTGGTTTACTCGTTCATTATACTGTTGAAACGAATACCTTTTCTCTCCGCCTACAAGCGCTTCCAAATTTGGTGATTGCATTGCTCTTTTTTGTAATAATTTTTGCATCGTTCTCAAGTAAAACTCCCCTTTATATATGTTAGATTTTTTATTTTACCAGATTAACTATTAATTTACTAAAGATTACACTTAGTGAATATAAAATGAATAAAAAAAGCCATTTACTTCACAAGTAAATGGCTTTTTCTCCTTATATATTAGAATATTTCCTGTTGATTACATATTGCACATACTCAGGTGCACTTTTATCAATCTCTTCATCGCTTAGTTTATATTCGGCACCATATAAATAAAATGATGGTATAAATTCCATACCTGTATATAGGCATGTGGCATGGAATGGTTTCGTCAACTCATCCATCGTAATCCCACTATTTTTATAGTCTTTTTCTAGTCCACCTATCGAAATAGCTACACCAAATTCTTTCCCCTTCACTTTATCCCCTTTTGATCCATACGCAAATCCATACGTTAATACATCGTCAAACCATTTTTTTAATAATGGTGGTGAGCTATACCAGTAAAGCGGAAATTGAAATATATATCTGTCATGTTCTACTAATAGCTTTTGCTCTTCTTCAATATTAAACTCCCAATTTGGTGCCACTTTATATAATTCATGCACCGTAATTTCATCCGAATATTTCTCAAGTTCTTCTATCCATCTTTTATTAATTTTTGATTTTTCAATTTCAGGGTGTGCTACAATTACAAGTGTTCTCATCATTTTCCATCCCCTTTATAAATTAATCAATCCTTTACGTATTAGTATGAATGCGTTACATATAATTGAAAAGTACGTACTTTCAGGTGCTATAGGAACCTTGAGGTACCTTTGGAGGTGTTATATGAATCAAAATGATGACTGCCCAATTGCAACGACGCTCGATGTAATCGGCGGAAAATGGAAAGTTCATATTTTATGTGTTTTGATGGATGGAAAAATGCGCACAAATGAAATCCGACGGGAAATCCCAAACATTACACAAAAAGTCCTTACACAACAACTTAGGCAACTTGAGGCTGATGGGATTATCCATCGTACTGTATATCAAGAAGTACCACCAAAGGTTGAGTACACAATAAGCGAATATGGGAAATCTTTAATGCAAATTATGAATGAACTATTTGAATGGGGAAAAGATCATCAGATCAAAAAATTACATGACTAAAAAGGCACTATATACTTTGTTTAATCATCTATGTTTATATTTTGTGTTTTTATAAATTTTATTTTTATCGTTTTTGAGCTAACTTGTTTTCTTAGATTGATGGACGTGACCCCACATCCATCAATCTAAAAAGATATAATTAGAAAAATGAGATTTCTATACAATTTCGCATATAAACACTACTTCCGCCCCATTAAACACTTGCCCTACTTTTTCTAATCTCAATTGTACGTAAACTATAAAGGAGCACACCTAAACCGAGAATCTTTTCATTATTAGACGCATTAGAATCTAATGTAATAGTAGGTACATTTAAACCCATGAACCTTTCACTCCATTCTATAGGCATATATCCTTGCTTACCGATCGCTAATGTACGCCCATCTATTGTACGAAGAGTGCTTTGAATAAAATCAAACTCCACTTCTATATCGGACAATTTTGTGGCTTTATCTGTCATCAAAGTACCTCGTATCATAGTAAATCCTTGTATCATTTTTTCTTTAAACATGCCAATCTGATTATAATTTGAATCATAGACTACCCAATCATATCCGTCCACTTCAGTATGAAAATATGCTAGAATCTCCCCGCTACTCGTTTCTAATCCATAAACATCTCTATTATGTAAAAAAGGTATCACTGAAAACAGAATGTTAGATGAAACCATCTTTGTTCCTGCAATATATCCACCATCAGGATGATATAAACCATATTGCTTGTTCCGTTTAGGTAATTCTAATACGACAAAAGTATCAACATCCCAAAATGTTGCATTACTTTTTATCATATTTTTTTGTATCAACTTTCCTTTTCTTAACTGCCAAAATCCAATTCCCAAAAAGATAGAAGCAGGGATAATAAAAAAGATAAACTGCCCCCAATTAATATGTCCCCAATCTTCATATACGACGCATAAAGCAAAAATAAAAATACCCGTTCCAATTAACAGTTTAAACTTCCCTTTTCGCTTATAATAATCAAATAATTCCATTTCTATATCTTCACCCCTTATTTGTGGTCCCTAACTATTAATATATCAAAAACACATAATGCCCTCTATCCAAAAGTATGAGTTTCACTGCCTAGGTAATTTGTTACTCTTCATAATTATTAACTTAATAAATTTTATTTCTGTCAATTGATTTTTCATAAACTTTGTACATAAAGAACAGATAACTTAGTGAACATGAAAGCCTTTTACCAACAAACTAAGATGAAATGTTATAATATATGTAAAAATCAAATGTTTTTTAAAATTACGTAAAGTGATGTTTAAGATTAATAGTATGTTAGAAATTCCAAATAATCATAACGTTACCAGTTCAAATATTAAGAGAGGTGAAATTATTGAAGAATCAATATATAGAAACACTTGTCGAAATCCTGTTAAAGCATATACCCAATGCAGCTAAAAAATCAATGTTATTTGCATTTTACAATGGGGTTGTCACGACGTATAGTTACTTTCATTATGAATCTATGAAAGTATTTGAACATGGCTCAGAAGGACTTCCATCTAATGAAATTATGGACAATATTCAAAGAGCACGCCATACTGGGGAATCAAACTGGACTGCCTTTGTTTTAACTGTTAAAAGAAATGGTTTATATGAAGTTGATTATTATGACGATTTAAATCCTACTTTAGAGTGCGGTTCTGCACTACTTTTACTTGCATACAGCCATTATCATATTGAACCAGCCTCTGATTTTAGTAAATCACAACTAAAAAGCGCTATTGAAGCAGAGAGCTTTAAGAAAACGTTAAACTACGCGTGTATGAGGAATGACATAGAAACAGTTAAAGAAAAGTTAGTAAACATTAAATTGTCTGCATTAAATAAAAAAGGACCTGATAGAAAAACGCCCCTTCACATTGCTTGTTTAAATGAAAATATTGAGATAGTTACATTACTAGTGGAAGCAGGAGCAGATTTGAAGATTAAATATCATGGAGAAACACCTTTTGCCCTAGCATGCAGAAAAGGTAACGTAGAAATTATTAAATACTTAATTTCTCAAGGTGAAAATGCAAATGAAATCATGGTCGGAAAAGTCACTCCTCTTCATTTAATTAGTAGTTCTGGTAATCAAGAAATTGTTCATTATATTTTAGAACGTATTACAAATATAAATGCGGTGACAAACAGAAAACGTTCAGCTCTCCACTACGCAGTGGAGGATAACAATCTTGAAGCAGCAAAGGTTTTAATAGACAACGGTATTGATATGGAATTACTAGAAGAATACAAAAGGAGTGCATTAAGTCTTGCTTGCGACCGCAATAAACCAGAGATGGCAGCGCTGTTGTTAGAAAATGGAGCTAATATTCATAGTACAGGACAAGGAAAAGTTACACCGTTACATAGTGCATGTGAACGAGGCTTTATTGAAGTAGTTCGAGTGTTACTACAACATCAACCGAACTTGCATGCGAAAGCAACATTATACAGTATGCCAAAGAGTCAAAATTTAAAAGAAACCCCCATCGAAACCGCTAAACGCCTTGGATACGATGAGATCATCGACCTTTTGAGCTCAAACTTATGAGAAAGAATGAAAGCAAAGTCAATATTCTTGTATTTTAGGGATAATACCATATCACTCTCTTTAAAAGTTAAAAACGCTATTCTCTCTATAAAAACATAGGAAAGAATAGCGTTTCTTATTTTGAAATAGAAGTCAGCATTTAAACTAAACATGCTAATATTGATTTTGTGCGATTGTCAGTTACCTCATAATAAATTTCTAATCCTTTCCGAGTACCTGTAACCATTTTAGCAGCTTTTAATTTAGATAAATGTTGACTAATTGTACTTTGAGGCATCTGTAAATCCCCATACATTGTTGTTACATTAGTAGGACCTTTTGCAAGCATTATTTTTACTAAGGATAAACGAACAGGATGCGCCAATACCTTTAGTACTTCAGAGATTTCTTCAAACATTTCTTTTTGTTCTTTCATCTTATTTTTCCCCTTTTATATACATATTTATGTTATCCATATATATAATTCGAAGGTATATACGATTTTATGTCCGTCATTTTAAAAAAATATAAAAAAACTTTCTCCCGAAACTAAAGGAATATCTTAACATAATGTCTCACTATCAATACTCTTATAGATACAGACGTATCTACTCTACACTCAGCTAACTAAAATCAATAAAAAAGAGAACAGATAATCTGCTCTCTTAAGATGCCTCCTTATGCTCCGTGGAATGTTTAACACTTCCCATTCTCTTTAGCTTATTCCACCCTACCGCTACTCCTCGAATCGATGAGAATATAGATTTAATGACAACATAAGTCATAAATTGGCGATAAATAAAGCGTTGTAAAATTAACCATGCTAATGGTTTCGGATTCTCATTTTCTAATTTAAATGCAAACAGAGAAGCGAGAAGATCCATTAAAAAGAATACAAAATAAAATCCTAAAACTTTTAGCGGATCACTACTAAATAGCCCCATAATCATTAATATATCTGCAAAAGGAGCAATAAATTGGAGAACATATTGAAATAACCACATATTAGGCAATGCAATAAATCCTAATGTTTTTTGTTTTGTATTAAACAATGCTTTTCGATGTTTCCAAAGACATTGGAGTGTACCATATGACCAACGATATCGCTGTTTAATGAGACTTTTCACATCTTCAGGTGATTCCGTAAAAGCATAAGCCTTTTCTTCATATACAATTCTATGTCCTTGACGTAAAAATGTAATAGTAAGATCCGTATCTTCTGCTAATGTATCTTCGCTTAAATATCCAGATTCAATTACATTCTTTTTACGCCATGCCCCAATAGCTCCTGGAACTACTGTAATACAATTTAACTCATCAAAAGCTCTACGTTCTAAATTAAATCCTGTAATATATTCAACATGTTGCCACGTAGTTAACAAGTTTCGTCTATTCCCCACTTTGACATTACCTGAAACTGCTGCTACATTCTGATTTTCAAAGTGTCTAACCATTAGAGAAATAGCGTCTTGCGCAATAATAGTATCCGCATCTAAAGTGACAATGATCTCTCCTCGCGATTGTTGAAATCCTAGGTTCATTGCCGATGATTTCCCGCCATTTTCTTTCTGAATGAAACGAACTTTAGGGTGTTTATAAAAGGTTTCTTGCATTACTTGTGATGTACCATCTGTCGATCCGTCATCCACGACAATAACTTCAAACTCTTTATAATTACTATCCAAAATTGAGCGAATCGTCTTCGCTATCACCTTTTCTTCATTATATGCTGCTATAACAACACTAACAAAAGGTTGATAGGACGAATTAATACAACGAGATAGCATTTTTCTTTTCTGCTTCCATGCAAAATAAATTAAGAATAAGAATCGAAAAATCCCTAATCCAATAGCAACATAAAAAATAGTTGTTAATATATGTTTAAAGTATCCCGCTCCTGAAAAGACAGCTTTATTGTAAAGCAGATATTGCTCACCCTCAGAAGAAACTGGGGGCATAATTTCATCTCGTTCTTTATTCATTAAATCTGAAATTGTTACAAAATTATATCCATGCTTTTTAAGCTCTTTAATAATGATCGGCAACGCCTCTACCGTATGGGTACGATTCCCTCCCGCATCATGGAGAAGAATAATATTTCCCTCTCCCTTATAAACAGGATTAAGAGCACGCTTTACTAATTCATTTGTGGATGGTGTTGCCCAGTCCTCAGGATCAACTTTTTCTGCTACCATTGTATAGTTCATATTTTGCGCCCGTAAAATAGGCAATATTTCATTTGATGAATCTGGGTTAGCATCCGCTTCATATGGTGGCCTAAATAAAACTGTAGAATGTCCAGTTATTTCCTGAATCAGACGTTGCGTCGTATTAAGTTCTACTTTTGTTCGCAGTAAAGACGTATCAGCTACGTTAGGATGCTTGAAAGTATGATTGCCAATTTCATGCCCTTCATCATATATTCTTTTTACAATACTAGGATTTAGTTGCGCGTTTTCACCAAGTACAAAAAAAGCAGCTTTTATTTTATTCTCTTTTAATATATCTAAAATTTCCGGCGTATATTTCGGGTCTGGTCCATCATCAAATGTTAATACTACTTGTTTTCCCCTTGGTTTTCCATATCGTTGCACTTCATACGCAGATGGTATGGATTGATATACTTCATCTGTAAGGTAACCATCTTTTCCTACTTTAAAATCTCTCAATCCATTTTGTCTTTCCTTCTCAATCTGTAGAATTTCACCTTGTCCAGAATAATTCACTTCATCTAAACTAGTGATTTTATGTAATACATCAGGACTTTTTTGTGCCTCAATCGGATTTTTTAAAACTTTCCATATTGTAGGGTCTTCTGCTCCTAGTCTCCATAATGCAAACCCCTTTGCATTGTTGTCCATTGCGATTTTCACTTGATTATAGAGAGTAACACTGTCTAAGAACCAAGCAGTATGTTCTTCCTCTCCGGTTTTATATCTAAAATAAGGATTTCCACTAATTTTATCCCATTGAATTTTTATATTTGAATTATCCGCCATTGCCATAACTTCTGAAAAAGTTAAAGACTTCGCAGGTTCTTTACTATGCACTTTCCAATCATATCCATAGTTACCGGAAGCAACTACAAGTTTATTAGACGGAATATTCAGTTCTTTTAATGTGTGTTGGAACCATTTATTAGAAGCAATCGGCCCTGGTTCCCCCGCTCCATAGTGCTCATCGTACATCATTACAATCATTCGATCAATTATCTTTGCTAACGCACTATAATCAAAAGCCTTATCATTAGCTGGAACATCTTGTGTAACGAGCAAATCATGTTTATGAAAGACCGTAGTGAGTTCTTTCATAAAATTTGTTAAGTTTTCTCTATCACTTTCAGGTATCGCCTCAAAGTCAATATTAATACCCGCAAATCGATTCTTTTTAACTTGCTTTACTAAATCATTTATAAACTTTGTCTTTACATCATTTGAGGAATTCAGTAAATTATGAATTAGCCCACTATCAGGACCAGAAGCTTCCTCTGTGTAGTTAGTAAGTAAAGGCATAATTTTCACTTGATTTTTTTCTGCTAACTTTACTATCTCAGGTTTTATCTCACTTCTAATCGTTAAATCTGCTTTTAAATGATACCACTCTGGTACTAGTGTGGTTAATGAATCAATATTTTCTTTTAAAGAAGCCGTACTATTTTCATCCCAATTTACATAAAAACCATACACTTCTTTAGGTTGTTTACTATCGTTCGTCGAATTCACCAAATTTTTATTATCCTTCATTTCGTTATTTGGTTTAAATTCTTCCTTCTTTAACTGCTGATCACTAAGTTTTTGATCAATAGGTACAAATTTATTATCTTGTTGTACAGCGGTATTCATATTTGGAATTTCTGGTGTTGAAAAAATACTTTGAAAGAAAAAATAAAATACAATACTTACACTAACTACTGAGATACATAGAAACCAAATAAAAGCTATGTTTCTCCTTCCTTTCGGATCATAAAAAACAGGTTTTGATTTATCTTTCTCTTGTTGAATATTTTTCTCCATTATATTTTTCACATACTCCTTCTTAATAGAACTATAGAATAATAAAGTGTAACTTTAATCAGCCCTCTTCAATCGGACGTTTACGTGCAGCCCAGCTCCCATCTCAAAATTTTGAGATGGGAGTTTTACTGCTTACAATAGGGAGATAGATCCTTTAAGCTTTGAAATGAATCTCCCACTTCCATATTCTATTGATTTTTCTTTTCATTCCCTTGCTGGTGGCCTCTATTTTCTTGTTGAGACCCCCTACCATTATTCCCTTGTTGATTTCTATCATTTTCTTTCTGGGATCCTCTTCCATTATCCCCTTGCTGATCCCCATTATTTCCTTGTTGAGACCCTCTTCCGTTGTTCCCTTGCTGATCCCCATTATTTCCTTGTTGAGAACCTCTTCCGTTGTTCCCTTGCTGATTTCCATTATTCCCTTGTTGGGACCCCCTACCGTTGTTTCCTTGCTGATTCCCATTATTTCCTTGTTGGGACCCCCTACCGTTGTTTCCTTGCTGATTCCCATTATTTCCTTCTTTACCGTTGCTTCCTTCCCATTATTTCCTTGTTGGGGACCTCTACCGTTATTCTCCTGCTGATTCCCCCTATTTTCTTGCTGAGATCCTCTACCATTATTTTCTTTTATTTGCTTCGATGACTGTTCCTCTGTTTTCTTTTGTTCTTCATGCTCTGGCTCCTCATATTTTTTTTCTTTTACAGGAGACAAATCTGGTGATGCATCAGAAGATGACTCCGGCTGCGATTGCACCTCTTCTTCCTTTTTCACCGAATTAGACGGCGTGGCAGGTGGAGTAAGTGATTTGTTCTTCTCATTCTCTTGCTTTATATAGACACCTGTGCCAATTCCAGCTTTTCTAGCATTCTCTCGTACTTGCATCGTACTGCTTTGATATTCGACTGTAATATGTTTAAGCTCATATTCTTTCTTTAATTCCTGCATAGCCTTTTCCAACTGTGGTTCTAACGACTTGTCCTTTGCAACAGCTGTTAGCATAACTTGCTTATCATTCGTTAAATACTTATCCTCTTGACTTTGCTTTATAATAGTGCGTATCACATCTTGCAGATGCTTATTTTCCCACCGTTTCATTTCTTTTAAAATACGCCTTCCGTCATCATTACAAGCCCGCAAATCTATAACACGAAGATCCTTCGTTACGCTCGCCTCTAAACTAGGATTTATATCAACTGAGACATAAGCAAATACCTTTTCTTCCGGTTGGTTATAGAAAAACAGCAATACACATAGAAAACAAGCAACAAGTAATGATGCCGGCTTTAAAAAATAAGGGATTGAAAAACGCGATGCTCTTTGTTCTTGTTCTTCAAACGAGATTTCCTCTCCAATCATGCAAGAATCCCCTTGTCTTTTACACGTAATAAACTCTCCATTTGGTGTTAAAACAACTACACTATGCTTTTTTATATCCATCACAATTCCTTTATTCATCATGCTTCCCTCCCCTTATATAATCAAGAATGTATGTATAGTTATTTGCGAAGATAATACACATTGCAATGATATATTTTCTATGCCGCTCCAACGTTTTACGACTTACCCTAACACGCGGTTCAATATGTTTAAGCGGTAACTTTTTCTTTCGGAACAGCTCCTCCATCATTTCCTCTTCTTTTATAATCATTTTTACAATTTCTATTAAATGCTCACGCGTGTCACGATGCTTAGGAGATTCTTTCGCAAGCTCTGAAAATGTGATTTTAAACTCAGCTAACACACTTTGAAAATGAAGAATTTCCTCCTTACGGTTACTATTGTCCATCTCTTTCATATACTCCGTAAACGATACTTGCATTTCTAACATTTCCTCTTGCTCATCTTCTTTTAAAAAGACACGGTTATGCTTAGACTCCTTGCGTATATAGTCAATTACATCTCTTTTTATAAGAAGATCAGCAAACGCTAGAAAAGATTTTCCTTTTTTATATGAATACTGTTCAATTGCTTCGTTAAACGCAAACAATCCAATACTATATTCATCATCCTGTTCTGTAATATATCGGTGGCAGACAGACGAGATTGATTTTCTAATAAAAGGCTGATACTGAACGATAAAGGCTTCCTTATCTTCTCCGTTGTTTTGTATGTTACATACGATATCTTCTATTTTCGGTTTTCTTAAGATCTTCATTACTAAACTTAACACTGGTAATCTCTCAGCCTCCTTCTGCTTTAAATGGAAAAATGGTCACTAAACAAGTGACCATTTAACCACATTTTGTTAGCACTTTTCTTTGGTCTTGTCTTCTTGCTGTTAGTTATATTTTTCGAGTCTAACTTTTCCCACCGTTTCCCTAATGATTTTCCTTTTCTCTCGGCACTAAAGTTAATCCTATATTTTAATGTACTTTCTTATTTTCTTCCGCTTGTTTTGCTTGCTCTTTTTCTATTTTATCTGCAATCCTTGAATAACTCTTCTCTATATCATTGGTAATTTCATCCTTTTATTTCGGATACCCCTCTTAACCTAGTAATTTTATTAACACTTCAATATTCTTTCATAATCATTTTTCTTCTATTTATTTTCTTCACTATACATATTCGGAGGAATACAAAGTTTTATGGGGGTCAAAAAATATTTTTATAAAAAATATATATGTATTTTTTATAAAAACCATTGATTTGAAAAAGGGCTAATCAATGGTTTTCTTATAATATCTATTAAATTAAGTTGTGCTCTCATTATATATAAGCAAATCTGCTGTTCTCACTATTTCCTGCCGATTTTCTCTATTGTTATCTTTCTTGATTATCATAATATGTCTTATCTGCATATTTTCGATCATTTCCTTTTAGATAAGCTAATATTACTTTTGGATTTTTAAGTAAGGCCCAGTCTCCATATGTATCAAATCTTCTGCATGAAGTTATCATTCCATTTTTAATGGTACCGAATTTCTTATGATTTCGCTTTCCCCATTCTTTTAACCGTTTAGCGAAATCTGCATCTTCTGCCATAAGCATGTTTTCATTAAATCCGTTGATTGCCATAAAGTCTTTTCTATAGCACCAAAAAATCCCTACAGATATAGCTCCGTACTTAAAAAGTAAGGGGATTATTATTAACATTGCGGAGAGAAATATTCCTAAAGATATTCTTTCAAACTTCCCATTTACCCCACCACCAATGTATTTACCTGAAGCTAAATATTTATCTACATTAGACAACATAGACTCTGTCATTATGGTATCAGCGTCTATAGTAACGATTATTTCTCCACTAGCTATTTTAGCCCCTGCATTTCGAATTTTAGATAAGTTTTTATCTTTATTTTTTAATGTAATACAATTATAAGATTTTGCTATTTCCTCTGTTTTATCTGTGCAACGATTTAAAACAACTATAACTTCCGTTTGCTCTTTATATGCCTCTGATGCCATTGCAATTGAATCTAAACATTTTCTAATGTACTTTTCTTCATTATGTGCAGGAATAATAATAGAAAATTTCATATCTTTTTTCAAATTGACTCCTGAAGATTCGTTTGTCTCAGTCATAATATCCCCCTTATTTATAAGATAAATATCTGTTATACATAACATATATTAAAATTTATTAAGTTATATTATAGGAACTGCAGGTAAACTATTACTTGCGTATTAAAAAACCAAAAACGTTATTCTTTCTAAACGAGCTAAATTATTAGAAAGAATAACGTTTTTTATTAGTTACATTAATATTTTATTCGTTGCTTTATTTCTTCAAAACGAGCACGTATAATTTTTTTGATATCCGGGTAATCCTTATATAAAGTAACAGTATACATAATGGAAGATGCAAGAATAGTAGACCATATTAACCAATCTCCAGCATGAGAAAGAACTTTAATTATTTCACTCATAAATTGTTCCTGTCCGTCATGAAATGTTGATACGAGAGCATTAAGGTTGAATAATAATAAAATTACAATTCTCCCTAAAAGCATAATAATCCATCCGATAATATACGAATAGCCACCAACACTACATAATTGATAGTTATGATGAAAGACTTTCACTCTCTTAGCTTGCCAATAACCAACTACCACTCCTAATATAAGTAAGCTAATTAATTCAATTGTAATAATAAAGTCCAAACTATTTGGAAGCCCCATATATGTTCTAATTATAGCCATGATTGGTATACCAAGAAGATCAAAACTATCTACTTTTTTAGGGATAAACTGCCTAATGATTAATACAATAACGACTACAAGAATAATAATGAAAACTTTATTCATGCGATCAATCCCTCTTTTTTTCTTTTAAATAATACTCAATAAGCTGATTTACTTTTTCTTCTGGATATGATTCTGGTGTTTGAAGGACATGAATTACTAGCCCATCGATAAATCCGTACAGTATCTCCAATTCAAACTCTCTATTATCCCATGGTTTGACATAGCCTAGCTCCTTCATTAAATCTAGGATCATTCCCATAAGATACCTCGTATGGTCATCCATTTTCTTCCGAAGTTCAATAAGCTCTGGGGAACTAAAGGATATACCGAGAAATGTAATCCAAACCTTCCCTTCCAACATTTCTTCTTTATTAGATGGAATAATAAATTTCATTAATCTTCTAAGTGCTTCTTCTTTCGTTCCTTTAAATTCATTTGTACGAGTAGTTGCTCGCTCTTCCATCCGATTCAATACTAAATTCATTGCATAATGAATTAATTCATTTTTAGACGAAAAATGATGCTGAACAAGTCCGACCGAAATGTTTGCTTCATCAGCGATTTGCTGTATTGAAGCTTTATCAATACCTTTTTCTAATATTACACGCCAAGTAGCGGTGGCGATTTGATTCTTCCTTTGTATTTGATCAACTATTTTAGGCATTCACATCCCCCCTTTTTATAATATGGTTATATTATAAAAAAAGTACTTAAAACAATATGAACATATTATTTTAAATGTAATAGGGCTCTTTCCACATCACCATCAAGCTAAGAAAATACAACTACCCCCAGAACAAAAAATTGTGCTTACTTGTAATAAAAATCTCATTTTTTCGTTTTGGGGTGTTATAAAATCTTTAAGTTGATGGGCATAGGGTGGGACCCCAAACAGTACGATTTTATTTCAAAGACACAACGATCTTACTATACACTTTTTATTTATCCCACACCCTCATCTGCTAGTATTACTATTTTTTATTACTAATGTCGCCGTTTCACTCGGATGGCTAAGAGGAAAATGATGGCCATATGGAACAAAATCAACCTTACCAAGATGCGATGGAGCAGAATAGCCTCTGTCATAATCCCCCCAAATAATGTGAAGATTATACTTTGTTACTTCATTGAAATCACCTTGATCGTTTTTCAGTAGTAAACTGTTAAGCTGAACTGTAGTATTTAAAATTCTAGGAGAAGTAAAACTGTTACTTATTTTTTCAATATAATGTTTAGGGATACTCTCCGTACTTTCAAACAAACCATTACTTAATAAATAACGCCCTATCAAATTAGTAGTTGCCATTTTTAATGTCCATTTGTTCATAAATTGAGGAACATTTAGCGATTTAGTATTTTTTTTAGCAACAGGTGGCTGAAGTAAAGTGATTGAATACTTCTTATCTATGTACTCTTGTACCAATGCTTCCAAAAGAATAAACGCACCGAATGAATGGCCAATTAGATGTGCACCATTAGTAGCTTTCTCCAATAACTTTTTCACTACATTCAAATAGATATCTAGAAGATTTTTCTCTCGTTTAAAAGGAGAACGTCCCAGACCTGGAAGATCCAAGATCCATACAGGTTGACCGGTTTTTTCATGAAGCTCTTGTGCTAAAGGAAATAAATCCTCTCCATCACTCAATAAACCATGTAATAAAATAAACGGTTTACCCTCTCCTTGTAATTGGTAAAGGGTAGTGTTATCGCATAATGTTCGTTTAAATAAATGATTATGCTGGCCATTTTGATACATCATTCGATAATCCAGATCAGCTACTACGGCAGGGAAAAATTTCATTACACTCGTCTTCTTAAACCAATCTCCTCCCATAATTTTTTTCGCTGAAACATTTAAAAATTTTCGTTTTGTAATAAAATTCAGTCCATCAGAAGGAATTTTTGTTATTTTACTTACTCCACTATTCATAATTGCTTTCATAAGTGGCATTGGGACAGAGATTTTTGGTGCCCTCATATTCATACTTTCCGACATAATACTTAATAATTCAGCAATGTTCTGATCGTGCTGTTTGTCTTCAACAAGTGTATATGTTTGAATAGTCGGTTGCTCCAATCTGAAAACCTGCACTATAAACTTCGCAAGCTCATCGTTTGAAATAAGTGGTAACCTATATCCCTTACCTCCAGGAATCACTGGCATGAGCCCTCTTCGCATACTCATTACAAGCAAACCTAATCCTGCTATCTGTTCTGTACTCCCTGTTTTACTACTACCGACTACAGTTGGCGGATTAATTACAGAAAGCGGATAACCTACTGCTGATGCCTGATGACGGATATAAAAATCTGCTAAAAATTTTGTTCTCTCATATGGATTTTTTATTTTCAAATAATTGTTTCCTTCTTTAAACACATCAATTGCAATCTTGCTATTTTTATCATCAAAGGGACTCATATAACCTACAACATGAATAAATTGTTGCAAGCCCTTCAATTGATGAATACTTTTAGCTAATTCACTAATATGTTTGGCGCCATTTAAAAATACTGAAGCTGCCTCTTTACTTGTCACTTGAATGTCCATGGGGCCTCCTGCGTGAATAATCACATCCGTTTTCAATACCCTCTCCTTATCTTCAGCACTTAGACCTAAATCTATTTTCGTCAAATCACCTTCAATAAAGTGCATAACTGCCTTTTTTAAGATGCCTCTTTCTTGAAAAATGCGTGTTGCTTTACTTTTCGACCTCACTAAAAGAAGAATTTTAACATCCTCTTTGACTAATTCTTTCACTAATTGCTTTCCAATAAAGCCTGTTCCACCAATTAAAAATACTGTTCTCATATAAAATCTCCTTTTTAGTACTATTCAGTACTAATTTGATGTAAAAAAAAAGCTTCTTTTATCGAAGCAAGTTAAAAAGATGATCTGCTGTTTTCGTGATTACAGTTGCATCCTTCAATGTTTCTGAAATAAATAACGCTCCTTCAAGATTTGTAATAAAAAGGGATGCAACCTCATCAATATTAATCGTATTTCTGAATTCTCCATTCTCTACCCCTTGTTTAAGTAATAGAGAAACTTTCTTTTGTAATCCTGTAAAAAAAAGACCTATTTTTTCTTTTATTTGCGTGGCCTGTTTAGGACTTTGAATATAAAGAGTAATAAATGGACAGCTCCCCTTATACTCTCTCGACTGAACTCCCTGTGATAATTGCTTTAAAAACAGTTGGATACGATCTTCAACTAAAAATTGGTTCTGAGAAAGTACGTCATCAATTGCAGATTGATACATTTCAATCCAATAATCAACGACCCCTTCTAATAATACTTCCTTATTAGAAAAGTGATAATACACATTAGACTTTGAAACTTTGCTTACACGTACTAATTCATCCATACTTGTATAAGCAAACCCTTTTTCTAAAAATAATGTTGCAGCTACTTCAATCACACGTTTTTGATTCATTAATTTTACCTTTGTCATAACTAGAACTATATAGTACTAATTTAAATATTGCAAGTATTTATGTTAATTTAGAACAAAATTTGATTAAAAAAGTTCCACTAACATTATAAGTATTGATCGGTTAAACCTCAAAACATTGAGTTTAATTCGTTACCAGTTGCCCATATTTTCAAATACAATGAGTATGATACTGGTAAATGACAAATAGAAAGAGCATATTTTGAAAAAAGATTAATCAAAACATGCTCTTATTTCATCGAATTGCTCAACTAAAACAACGGTTAATTCAATAACCACCTCATATAATTTTTTTCAATAACCTTACTATAAATGGTGTCTTTAATGTCTCCCTTATTAATAAATTTTTGTGTTTCATAAAATTACTGATCTGTTTTCGCCTATTTGGAACCATTAACAAAGGTAATCTACTAGGATTAAACCACCCAATTTTTGCAGTTTCAGGTCCATTATTTATTGGCTCTCCCCCTAGTAATCTCCCTGAAAATAAATGTTGCATATCATCGTATTGAGGCTGGTGATATTCTCCTATTTTACGCTCGATAACAATTATATAGCCTGTTTCTTCTTTAGTTTCTCTTATAGCACACTTCTCTAACTGTTCATTTTCTTCTAGTCTTCCCCCAGGCAAATCCCAGATAGGATAATCATTTCGTTTAACTAGTAATATTTTTCCTTCATTATTATCAACAATAGTAAAGCACCCTGTGGTTTTTGTAGTATTCATTATAAATATGCTCTCCTTAACTTACCCAATTGCCAATCAACTAGTATTTCTCTTTGTCTAAAAAATTTTCCTTCTCGCTGAATTAAATGGACCATATAAAAAGAAAAGCACGGAAAATCTCCCGTGCTTTTCTAAACATATATATTATTCCGATAAATTCAGTTACCTCGATACTTACCCTAACTGACGTTTAAATGCTTTACTCGCGAAAAAGTAAGAAATGATCATGATACCTACGCACCAAGCGAGTGCAATCCAAATATCGTTGCCAACAGTTCCTTCATATAATAAAGCACGAATTGCATTCACAATTGAAGTTACAGGCTGATTCTCAGCAAATGCACGAACAATTTTTGGCATCGTTTCAGTAGGTACGAAGGCTGAACTAATAAATGGAAGAAAAACGAGTGGGTACGAGTATGCTGTCGCCCCTTCCATGGACTTCGCTTTCAGCCCTGGAATGATAGCTAGCCATGTTAGCGATAACGTAAACATTCCTAGTATCCCAGCTACTGCAAGCCAATCTAGAATATTCGCACTGGAACGAAAGCCCATTAAGAGCGCAACAAGAATAACCACCACGATAGTAAGTACATTAGCAACAAGAGAGGTTAATACGTGAGCCCACAATATCGATGAGCGCTTAATAGGCATCGTAATGAAACGTGCCATCAGCCCACTCTTTACATCCGTAAACAGTCGCACGGAAGTGTAAGCTACACCGGATGCGATAGCCATTAGCAAAATTCCCGGCAATAAATAATTTACGTAGTTTTCCGTTCCTGTTTTTATTGCACCGCCAAACACGTAGACAAATAATAGCATCATCATAATCGGTGTAATCGCTACCGTAATAATTGTATCCGGACTGCGCATAATGTTACGCATTAAACGACCTAGTAATACCCCTGTTTTGCTTTTCATTTACATCTCCTCCTTTTTACCGATAATAGCAAGGAAAATCTCTTCCAATGTTGGCTGCTTCTCGATATACTCCACTTTAGCTGGTGGGAACATCTCTTTCAGTTCAGTAAGAGTACCTGTCGTAATAATTTTTCCTCCATGCAAGATCGCGATACGGCCCGCCAGTTGTTCTGCTTCCTCCAAGTACTGAGTCGTAAGCAAAATCGTTGTGCCGCTACCAGCAAGTTCCTTCACCGTATCCCAAACTTCAATCCGCGCTTCAGGATCAAGCCCTGTCGTCGGTTCGTCAAGAAAAATAACTGCTGGCGCCCCAATCAAACTCATGGCGATATCAAGCCGGCGCTTCATCCCTCCTGAATATTGCTCTGCCCTCTGATTAGCTGCACCAGTCAAGCTAAATCTCTCAAGCAAATTGTCAGCGACTTGAGCAGGATTGGATACTCCGCGTAACTTAGCAACCATTATCAAGTTTTCTCTTCCAGTGAGCATACCGTCTAAAGCTGCGAACTGACCTGTCAAACTGATGCTTTGGCGAACATAATCTGGTTGACGCTGGACATCAAATCCGCAAATACTTACTTCACCACCATTTTGCTTCAGTAGCGTCGAAAGGATGTTAACCGTTGTCGTCTTACCTGCTCCATTTGAGCCTAGCAGCGCGAAAATTTCGCCACGCTGCACCTCAAAATCCACCCCTTTTAAAACTTCCTTGTCTTTAAAAGATTTTTTTAACCCTTTTACAGAAATCGCTGTATTACTCATACTTTTCCCCCTTATAAAAATAGATTACCTACACCCTCTATTTAGTACTACTGATAATCCGTATTACTTAGTAGTGGTTTAAAAATATAACTGAATAGCGATGGCGGCAGTTCACATTTGTAACCAGCTAATCAGTCGGTATTACTTATTGCATTTATTTTTTTCTCAATTTCTTCATAATACTTTCATTTAAATCTTCACGATACTTAGAGACATACGTTTTAGCGTTTGCCACTAGTTCATCAGCAAAGGATGCTACGTCCTCTCCAGTAATGTCAAGCACTTGTCTTCCTTCCGCTGCACCCGCTTCGAACAAATCGATTAATTCATACTGTATGTGTAACATATCCATCCCGTTACCCGCTGAGAAATTCCACATGTAGTTTTGAATTTTCTTAAATACAAATTGGTAGTCCTCTGGCAGAGCCTCAACTCGTGCCATCATCATTTTGTACTCTTTTTTATCACCAATTAACTTTTTGAACATTTCTAACATCTTATTTTCCTCCTTTTTTATAAAGCAGAACAAGAAACTCTCCAAATATGAGCCGGAACATTTTATATTATGAGGCTAGTTTGACTTCAAGACGTTAATTTTTGAAGATACAAAATCCCATTTTTTCCAAAACAATTCAAGCTCCTGACGGCCATCCTCATTTAATGAATAAAACTTACGAGGCGGTCCCATATCTGATGGTTTCTTTTCAATATTCACAAGCTTTTTCTTTTCTAATCTTACGAGGATGGTATAAACCGTTCCTTCTACTACTTCGGTAAACCCAAGATCATTCAGGTGACGTGTAATTTCATAGCCATACGTTTCACGACGGCTAATGATTTCCAGCACACACCCTTCCAGTGAACCTTTCAGCATTTCAGTTAAATTTTCCATGTTCTGATCCTCCTTTACCCCCTATTCTGTCTGACTTATATTCAGTATTACAGAGTACTAAGGCGAATTTTTCACTGAATAGTTTTTGTGAATCCGAACTATTCAGTATCACTTATTACATCTACATTGTATGACTAAGTAGTGGTAAATGTCAACTGATTTTAAAAATTTTTCTAAAATCCGCTATTACCTATTGTTTACTGAAAATTTTTTTGAGAAACAACACTACTCAGTATCACATATTACAAGTATATTGTATGACTAAGTAGTTGTAAATGTCAACTCGATATTTATATTTTTCTAAAATCAACTATTCCCTATTAGATATAGCGCTATTCTTTTTGAAGAAATTTTGCCACATACCCATTCCGCTAAGAAAGGAAAATACCCCAAAACAAATATTCTACATTTTTGTTTTGAGGCGCTATAGATTAGCTCTTCTTATTAATAAAGACAGATTACCCTTTTGTTACGATAACATCATATCCATATCTTCTGCTGCAGTTGTAATTAGTTTTAAACCGAATGTTTCTTGTAATACATCAAGCACACCAGGTGAAATAAATTCAGGCGCCTTTGGACCGATGCGAATATCTTGAATACCAAGACTAAATAGTCCAAGTAAAATAGCAACCGCTTTTTGTTCAAACCATGATAGGACAATACTAACTGGCAATTCATTCACTTCGCATTGGAAAGCATCAGCTAAAGCAGCCGCTATTTTCACTGTAGAAATGGAATTATTACATTGTCCTAAATCAATGTAACGCGGAATCTCTGTACCAGGTACCACACCATAATCCACATCATTAAAGCGGAATTTCCCACAAGAAGTCGTTAAAATAACTGTTTCTGGCGGAAGTGACGTTGCTAATTCACGATAATATTCTCCGCCTTTTCCTGGAGCATCACAACCTGCGATGACAAAGAAACGCTTAATCTTTCCTTCTTTTACTGCCTCAATAACTTCAGGAGCTAATGATAATACTGTATTATGATGAAACCCTGTTACTAACTGTTCATCCGACTCCATATGTACTTCTGGAAGTTCTAGCGCTTTTTGAATCAATGGTGCAAAATCATCATTTTCAATTTTTTGTACACCCTCTAAGCCTGCAATATCATATGAAAAGAATCGATCAGAGTATGATCCTTTAATTGGCATAACACAATTCGTTGTCGCTAATATGGCACCTGTAAATTTTTCAAAAAGACGTCGTTGATCATACCATGCCTTACCAATGTTTCCTTTTAAATGCTTATATTTTTTCAGCTGCGGATAACCGTGTGCTGGTAACATTTCAGAATGCGTATAAATATTAATTTCTTTTCCTTCTGTTTGCTTTAACAATTCTTCTAACGCAAACAAATTATGACCAATAACTACAATTGCTTTACCTTCAACATGGTTTTGTGTAATTTGAACAGGCTCTGGAACACCAAAGTGATTCGTATGTGCCTCATCTAACAACTCCATTACTCGTAAAGCTGATTTCCCAACTTTCATAGCCATATCAATATGTTCTTGTTCATTAAAGTTAGAATTTGTTAATGTCATATACAACGCTTCTTGCGTCGTAGCATCTACAAATGCATCAGTATACCCTAACTGAGCAGCATGTGTACGATAAGCAGCAATTCCTTTTAGCCCAAACACAATCGTATCTTGTAAACTTGCAATTGTTTCATTTTTACCGCAAACACCTATTACTTTACATCCGCCTGTTGGCGTTTGTTCACATTGATAACAAAACATATCATCCCACCCTCTCCCAATCATTCCTTACAACCTAAGCATAATGCCCATTGAGGAAAAGGGATGTGACATCAATCACAATAATATATATAAATTTGTGACAGTTCATATTGTTGACATAATATTTTTACTGTCTTCTTACATTAATACTTGGTGATCATTTATTCGCATAATGTATCGGATCACTTTTAAGGAATACAAATATCATATCCATCTAACACTTCACAAATTTTTCCTTACTAATGGTACAATTAAAGTTATGGAGGGATAATATGGTATATATGATGTTTTATTACGGAATACTGTTTCTTATACTTGGTATTGCAGCATTTCTGTTTATTATGGCTGGGTCACGAAAAATTAGGAATAAAAATCTTTCATTCGTATTGATTGGTTTTGGGGTAAATATACTTGCAAGTCCAGTGGCACTTTTTATAGGGGTGATGGCAACAGATTCTCCATATAGTACTAGACTTGATTTTTGGAAAGGATTTCTCTTTATTCAAGGAATACCTCTTTTCTTACTACTTATAGCTTTCATTTGGTGGCTTATTCGCCCGCCAAAAGTAACAGTTCAAAAAAGTATTGAAAAAAACCTTGAACAAAATAGTAAAAGCACTGAGAAAAAAACGACACGAGGACGTCTAATTACTGCCCTACGTATTTTAATTCCAATTATTTTAGTAGTAGGCTGTTTTTCTTACATTTTGTATTTATACGACGTTACACTAAAAAAAAGTCATTCTCCGAATAATATAAATACGATTAAAGTAGTAAAAATAGATTCAGACTCTTCTCTTGGTTCCTCTCCTGTCAGAATTAAATACGGCTTATGGGAACATTTTGACACAAGTATTGCAAATGACGGGGAACGTCTCGATCCCTCAAACGTTTCAGTAGATTGGAAAAATGATTATGAAGCAACAATAACGCTACGTGGAAAAGAAACAGTACCTGAAGTTGTGGAATTTAACATATCAAATAAATCCAGTGGTTCTGTTTTTAAGAAAGTACAAAAAGTGGTCAGTTCCTTTACCTTTCAAAAAAGTGAATCTCCAAATCTAATAAATATTATCGAGTTTAGAGAAACAATAAAATCAAAAGGACCAAGTCCCAGTTCAACTGTAAGAATCTATTATGGGGAAAGAGGGAGCATTTTAGAAAAATATAAAGAGGTCACTCTTAAGGAAATGTATACGACAGAGAACTTTAATATCAATTGGAGAAACGATGAACAAGTACAGGTAGATGTATTAGAAGAAAATGTAGTAACAGCTACTATCGTGATTGATTTATAAAAAAGAAGAAAATCACTCACGATAACCAGTTCATTCATGCTTAATAAATTATCATACATAAGTTTTCGCAATACTAGTAGAGGAAGAGTAACAAATCCGCTCGATCCCCCTGTTAAAAAGGCATTATGAGAAACCTCTTTATTTACAATATATTTACACTATCTTAACATTATTTACATTATTCATATGATATATTTATACTTAAGAAATTCCATATACATTTTATCTTTATGATCTCTTATCTAATCAATAAAAAGATCATGTTATATTTTTATAACAGGGGTGAATTAGAATGACTGAAACTTTAAAAACACTTATAATGCTTGATGTTACTTACGTTATTATAGGAATTATGACGGTACTATTATTTGTATACTTAGAATTAAAATCTCAGTAACGTATGCTGGCGTAATCGAGAGCTTCAGCATTTAAATATAGTTAGAAGAAAGAGATGGAGAAATTATTTTCTCCATCTCTTTTGTATGCCGAAAATTTCTTAAAGCTACAATAAGCTTCTTCATTATTTTATTTTTTGTTTCTTACTTCAACACATAGTTATTATCTATTATAGACAATTCATTTCAAAAGCTTCTTCCATCTTTTCTTACATATTTTATTAATCTTTCATTCCATAATTCTCAAACTCTTTCGCATTCCCATAAAATACATTCAAATCAATATACTTTTCTTTTCCATTATAGCCTCTTAATCTTCCACGGTTTGTGTATTGCCAAAACGTCCAATTTCTTTTATCGGATATACTCGGTTTCGTAAGTACACTACGAATCCAAATATCACATTGAGGGTATGCATCCTTTATATACAAATCGTACGCCTCTTGAGTTGCATACAATATTACTTTCTTGTCATAATGTTTTTCTAGCATTTTCACCATTATTGACAACTCTTTCGTAACATCTTCACGCTTTGGAGGAGCGTCTTTTTTATTAGCGTAAAACTCAACATCTATTACAGGAGGCAATGCTCGTTCATTCTTTGGAACAGTTCGTATATATTGCCCTGCTTGCGTTTCACCCTTACTATCAAAACTAAAAAAATGATATGCTCCAATGCGCATACCTGTCTTATTCGCATTCGTCCAATTTGTAGTAAAGTACTCGTCCACAAACGCGCTCCCTTCAGTAGCCTTTATAAACGCAAACTTCATATTTTGCTTTTCCAACTCTCTCCAATCTATCTCCCCTTGATAAGATGCGACATCTACCCCTTTTATTTCATACTTATCCGCACTTAATTGATTCGGAATAAATATTTCTTGAAAAACTAAGTAAGCTATAACACCCATAACACTAATTAAGATAAGAGCTCCTCTAATAATAAGCTTCTTTTTCATTCGTATCCCTCTTCTTTACAAATTAAAACTCAACTTACCATTCACGCTCTTTATTAATCATCTTTTTTTCTTTAAACGCCTTCTCTAAATCAATTTCTAACTTATTGGCTAAATCACATATATTCCAAATTACATCAAACATTTCTAAACCAATTTCTCGTTTTGAATCTTGTATTTTATCACGCTTTAATATTACCTCTGCCAACTCACCTAATTCTGCCATTGTATACATCGTACGTTCTTCAATTGTTGTATCTTGAAACCCTTTTTCTTTACTGAAATGTAATACGTACCTCTGGAATTCCGCAATCTTCATATGTAATCTCCCTTCATCACAAATACTCTGTTTTTCTATTACACTTAAAATCAAAATTGCATTTTGTTAAATTATAACATTCATACTATAATTTATTTATAGTCCATTAATGGAGGTGTTTGCAATGGCTCCCTTCGCTTCTCCATCATTATTCATAGTAGCAATCATTTCATTTACACTCGCTTATTTCATCGGAGTAAAACAATACACTTGGCTCTTATCTGGATTCAACGAACACCGCGTGCCTGATAAAGTGAAGTTATCAAGAATCGTTGGCCTTTATAATTTAATCGCCGGTGTTATCGCCACAATTGGTAGTGTCTTCACTACGCCTAATGTCACAATCGTTATTCCTATCATTGTAATTGGCCACGTTATAACCGCTGCTTATGTGAATACACGCATGGTGCAGTAAAAAAAGATCACCCAACGGATGATCTTTTTTATAATTTATCGACATATTGCTTCGCTTCTAGTAAGGAAAATCCAAATGCTTCTCTCACTCTCTTAACTGCTGTAACTGTTTTTCCCTCTTCCATAAGTTGGCGTAATTCTTTATTAATTTCAGGTTCTGTATCTATAATTCCCATTTCTTTCGTAATTAGCTGTAATCTATCTTCCATCCGCTTTAAACGTGCATCATTTTTCTTTTCAATTCTATTTAATTTTTCAACGATATAAATAAACCCAAAGATTGCTATCGGTATGATCATCCAAAATTCCATGACTATTTCTCCTCACTAACTTTCACTTATTTCACTTCACTAACTTATGTAAATTTTACCACTAAAAACATTTAATGTATAATAGTAATATACAACATTGTTAATAAGACCTTTTATAAAAGGAGGATACTTCATGAAAAGATTTTTTAAGACGCTACTACTATTTGTAGTTCTTTCAATTGCACTACATTTATTATTTGATATCGTTGGCTGGCTTGTTTTCAGTGCACCAATTAAAAACAAAGACATCATCATTTCTTTTATAACAGCTACATGGCTTATGTACATGTACCGTGATAAATTTTTAAAAGCACTTATTTCGAATTAACTAAAACACTTCATCAATAAAAGATGAAGTGTTTTCTTTTTCTCTCATTCTCTCTATTAACTACTGTATAATAGAACTAATATTCTGCCTTTTAAAAGAAAGGAGTCACTATGAACTTAAAAAGTAACACTATATATGAGAAAATGAACCAATATTCTGTTGCAGGTTTAAGCCTTGCCGTTGTACGTGATGGCAAACTAGACGAAGCGACTGCCTTCGGGATGTTCCACCCCTAGATGTCCAACGCTTGGACGCTCTTTTGGTACGGTTGATATTTTACGCAGGAACCGAATGGCTTGGTTTTCGCACTCTATTTTCTTCCTGCAACCTTCTATATCAAGTTATCAAAGAACTTCATATAGCTAGTTTATCAAAAGTTTTTGGCTATGCCAAACCGTAATTCATCTCCCACCTATTGTTGAGATATCGCCCTTCACACGGTTGAGGAAGGGGAATTCTTTCGGTAAATTCGTTAAAAACGTTATCCTTATAACGAAAAGAAAGAAGCTGTTCCTTCCAGCTTCTTTCTCTATATAACATTTTTCGCAACAATTTTTATATGTTCCGGCGCAATAATTTCCGTTATACTTTCTTGGAAATCTTCCTGCAACATTTCTTCAATATGTTCTAACTGCACTTCAACATGAGCGCATTCCAAATTATGTATATTTAATAATGCATAATGATCTTTTTTCTTAATTACTAAATATTGATTTTCATCTGTTACAAGTACAGAACCTAATCGGACTCCTAGTAAGCGTTGATCATCAAACTTCACAATCGCTACCCCTTTCTGCTTTAAAAATGTAATGACTATAAAAAACCAATTTAAGGAAATAAATTCTATATAGACTATATCACACTTTAGTAAAATATAAATATCATATTTCTTTTTACTAAAATTCCCTATTCTTTTATATATTTCGATACAAAAAAACTTTCTCAATAAAAAATGAGAATTTTCAGTTTTTATTCCAGTGAAAATCTATTATAATAAAGTTAATAAATGTTTGACCTCTCCTAATTCATGTACATATGGATGATCAGTAGTTGCTGCTACTGATCTATTTTTTTGATTTCAGAAAGTAAATACACTGCATCTTTTCCTACACCACAAATAAGTGCAGAACCTCTTTGAGATTGCCACGGCAAACCGATATAATATAATCCACTTACTGGACTCATTCCCTTTATATGATTAGGAAATCCATTCTCATTTACTGCCTTTTCTATTTCAATCCAGTTATACTCTGAAGCAAAACCAGTTGACCATATAATACTATCTGCACTATATGTATCACCATTCTGAAACATAACTTTATTTTCTGATGCATTTACTACTTTTTCCTGCAGCTGTATTGCTCCATTCCGAATAAGTTCCTTACCTTCAAATCCAAAAATGGGGTCCTTTCTCTTTTGAAACCACTTTCCCCTCTTTGTATTTATTTCAGCGTACAATAAACCTATATTTTCTAATCTATTAAAAATACTTTTTCCAAATAAATATAACGGTAAAAATGTTAACGGATGACTGGTAGCCATTGTAACTTCATGAGTTTTTGCAAGTTCTACTGCAATTTGCATTCCTGAATTCCCGCCACCTACTACTAGTACTTTTCCCTTAGGAATTTGCGATGGTGATCTATATTGTGATGAATGTATTTGATAAACATGCGATGAAAGATGTTGTGAAAATGAGGGGATGTACGGTTGCTGAAAACCACCTGATGCGATAATAACTTTTTTCGATTGTAAAACTTCTGTAGGAGTGTGTAATTCAAATATTTCTTCCACCTTCCTTATTTTTAAAACTTTCGTTTGCAATTGTACCGGTAGTTGAAAATACTGTGCATATTCTTCTAAATACGTTGCAATTTCATCTTTATGTGGAAATTCATTCTTTTCTCCTTTTAATATCATCCCTGGTAAACTACTATATTCCCTTGGTGTAAAGAGCTGTAAAGAATCATATCTGTTTCTCCATGAATCACCAATTCGGTTTCCTGCCTCGAGTAGTGAAAAATTATACCCTTCTTGCTTCAAGTAGTATCCCATTGTTAATCCAGCTTGACCAGCTCCAATAATAATTAGGTCTTTCATTCTAATCCCTCCTTCTTTTACATATGAATATTTGTTCATATATTCATACGTTTCCATAATCATAACATTTTATTTTTATATAATTCAATATCTACTTAAAATAAAAAAGAGCAGCTTACCATAAAGTAAACTCCCCTTCATTCTATCTTCCCAGTCTTTAGCGCCTGTGCCCAGTCATACCTTTCCTGTTGAACAGCCAATTCAGCAGCTTCTTCCCAATTATAAGGAACTGAAATTTGTTCAATTATCTCTAACGGCCCATACACGCTATCCCCTAAATTTATTATCATTTCGGCCTTACGACGTGCAATATCTTTTAATACAGATTTTAAAGCATGACTATTCCCATGAACATCTGAAATTATTGCTATTTTCCTATTCATTGTAACACCTACTTTGATAAATTATTTATGACATCTCAATTTCTAAACCCGCTCCTCAAAAAATATAATTCTATTTGAAAATGGATCAATCACAGTTAATTCGATTGTACCCCAAGGTGTTTTTTCTATATCAGGATTCGAATAAGCATATTCTTTAATTAATAATACAGCATGATACTCCTTTACATTATCTATTTTGACCCGAATTGCACCGCCTGGCGAAGCATCCCCATGATGCTCTGATAAATGTATCACAGCATCGTTTAATGAAATTTGCATATATAATGGCATATTTTCCTCATACCGATGTTCCCAATCTAGCTTAAATCCCAAAAAATTCAAATAAAATAACTGGGCCTTTTCAACGTCAAAAATTCTAAATATAGGTGTAATCATTTATAACATCCTTTCCTATTTATACACATCCGCAGCCAACTCTCTCAAAACATCTACATTTACTACTTCAAAGCATCCATCGTTCTTCTTTATAATCTCTTTATCACAAAAAATATTTAATGTACGTAATAGGTGCCGATAACTCGTTCCTAGCAATTCAGCTATTTCCGTTAAATTCCCACTAAATACAATTCTATTTCCGTGCTGAACTGCCCTTTCTCCTGCTGCTAACATGTAGCTCGCAAGTCGATTTTCAAGCGGATATAGTAAATTAATGGTACTATTTTTAGAAAGTCGATTTAATTTATTTGCTAACGAACCGCAAATACATCGTAAAAATTTCGCATCATGAAATAGTTGATTTCTCACTTTTCCTAAAGGCAAACCAACACAATATGAATCTGCCATCACTTGCACATTGGAAGCAGTCTTTTGAGAGTGTATTAATTCTACATCTCCTAGTAACTGCAAACTATCATAAAAGCATAATAATACGGATTTCCCGTTACTTAATGTATTAAATGCTTTCGCTTTTCCTTCCACAAAAAAATATAAATAATCTATCTCCTCATTCTCCCTACAAATAAACTCATTCTTTTTAAAAAATATAAGTTCCATATATGGTTTCATATCATTACTAAAAAATGAATCAATATTATTTTGTTTCATATACTCTGCTAATTTATTTGTGTTACATACTTTCTTCATACTTCCCCCACCTTTACAACTCAACCCATTGTATACAAAATTTTCTTCTTCCACTATGACATATGTCATAGTAATACACAATTTCAGCATGATACAGTCATTACAAATACGAAATCTAAAGGGGATATTACAGTGTATAACTTTCTTTCTGTTTTTATTGGTGTGCTCATCGCCGTTATGCTTCCATTGAATGGGATTTTATCTGAGTTAATTGGCAAGTATACAGCAAGTGTTGTCATTCACCTTGTCGGTTTAATTGCAGTTATTTTCGTTTTAATCATCAACAAAAATAAAATCCATTTCGATAAAAGCATTCCGCTTTTTTTATATAGCGCTGGAGCGATTGGAGTATTCACCGTTCTTTTTAACAACATCAGTTTCTCCGCCCTTGGTGCCTCTATTACAATCGCATTAAGCTTACTCGGTCAATCTATTGCTTCCATAGTTATTGATCATTTCGGCTTATTAGGAATGAAAGTCGCAAAGTTTGAAAAGAAAAAACTAATTGGATTATGTTTCATCTCTTCTGGAATTATAATCATGACAATTTATTAATGGAGGCAAGAAAATGTTATATATTACTATCGCTATTTTAGCTGGTGTTTCTATCGTTGTTGCTAGAATTATTAACGCGAATTTAGCAAAAAAAATTGGCAATTGGGAAGGCACGTTTTTTAATTATATTACTGGCTTATTTTTCTCTATGTTATTTTTAATTTTCAGTTCAGATTCATTGTATATTCCAATGCATACGTTACAATCCATACCTATCGCTGTATATTTAGGCGGATTAGTAGGCGTTATCGTTATTTCATTATCGAACTATATTACTCCTAAAATATCAGCATTTTATTTAACGTTACTCATCTTTATTGGACAGTTATTTGCAGGGACTATCATTGATTTCTTCCTAACAAATGAACTCTCAACTGGAAAGATTATCGGCGGTGTTTTCGTATTAATTGGGCTTACTTACAATTTACTCGTTGATCGCCCGCTTAAAACTGTTAAGAATAGCCACGTTCAACTATAATACTTTACGCTTACCTATCATATATTAATAGAAAAGCTCTTCATATGAAGTAATAGAGAGGAGAATATTCTATTAAGAAAATCATTTTACTGCTTGGTAGCACATTGATTATTTGTGGAATCGTATGGTTTGTAAACTCGGGAAAATCTATTCAAGATTTGTATACAGCAAATAAGCCAAAGAAAAAAGCTACTATTATTTCAACGCAAAGGGATCCAAATGAGCCCCCTGTCTTTTTAGGAAAACAGGAAATAAAAGATATACATGTCGAATCCATTAAAACAAAAAAGGATATCTTCCTCACAAAAACAGATGAATTAAAAACATTCATTAACAGTATGGATACCGCAAAAAAAGGAAAATTAACATTAGATGAAGAAGGATCAGATTTAATAGATTTTGACATGTGGATTACTTTTGAAGATGGGACTTATAAAAAATATTTCATATGGGTAGTTGATCATCACAGTAGCGAAGTGATGATTGCTCAACAAGATACTCCTGATGATGTAAACCTAACGTACTATCAATTAAATGAAGATAGCTCAAAAAAGGTTTATAACTTATTTAAAAAAATTATTTAAACGAAAAAGTCATGAGCACGTAAGCTCATGACTTTTTGCACTATATATATTCCGGGAACACTTTACATCCCTTTTCCTGTTCTATATCATGTCCAAAGAAAACAATCGGCTTCTCTTTCATCACAACTTCTTTTAAACGTTTAATTGAAGCTAAAGCTAATTCCGAATCAAATCCCGCGAACGGCACTTCATCTTCAAAATTTTCTTTCGTATAAGATGCATCAATCGTTAATAAAACAAGACCGGACTTTTCCGTTTTAATTAATAATGACTGATGCCCTGGTGAATGTCCTGGTGTATACAATAGTTGAACACCTGGTACAACTTCATAATCCCCTTCAATAATTTTGTAGTTCAAATTCGGCAGTATACACTCTTTCAAATATTCCTCTCTATACTGTGCTGCCTCATATTCAGCACGCTGTATAATGATTGGTGTATTCAAAAAAGCACCATTTCCTCCTGCATGATCAAAATGCAAATGTGAACTAATAATATATAGGAGATCATCTGGCTCATACCCTGCACGTTTTAAAATAGTTACAATTCTATCTTCTTCAGTCATTTTCGGTAAAATCTGACCTTCTGCAAATGTACCTTCAAACAAGTTTTCATTATGAACCGCACTTTCTGGCATACCTGTATCTACTAAAATAGGCCCTTCTTCTGTCTCCAAAAGATAACACCATACAGGTAAGTTCAATAAATCTCCCGGCGCGAGTGTACTATTAACAGAAGAATGATCTAACATACAACGACCTGCTGGGACGAAATAAAGCTTCTTTACTGTCATTATGTATCCACCTTTACATTTAATTTGAGATAAGGTAACACATTTAAAAATTCTGCTTTTAAGAAATAAACTCCTTCCACATTTTCATACCAGCATAAATAAAAAAGAGTGTACTTTTTTACATAATGGCATTTCACCATCTATAATAAAAGAGTAAATAACTCTTACTTTAATGGAGGGAATACAAATGAAAGCAATTGGTTTACATGAATACTTACCTATTGAAGATGAAAATAGTTTAATTGATGTGGAAATTGAAAGACCTGTCGCGACAGGAAGAGATATACTCGTTAAGATTAATGCAATTTCCGTTAACCCAGTTGATACAAAAGTCCGCTCTCCAAAAGATAAAAAAGAAGATATAGCGAAAATACTCGGCTGGGATGCTAGTGGTGTTGTCGTTCAAACCGGCGAAGGGTGTACATTATTTAAAGAAGGCGATGAAGTGTTCTACGCTGGAAGCATTACGAGACAAGGTACATATAGTGAATACCACCTAGTTGATGAAAGAATTGTTGGCAAAAAACCAAGAACGTTAAGTGATGCTGAATCTGCAGCAATCCCTTTAACAGCTATTACCGCATGGGAAGGTTTATTCGAGCGTTTAGGCATTGATTATAATAAAAAAGATACGAACTCATTTAAAAACATTTTAATTATCGGCGGAGCTGGTGGAGTAGGTTCAATTGCAATCCAATTAGCAAAATGGGCTGGACTGAATGTAATCGCAACTGCATCCCGCAACGAAACGATACACTGGGTTGAAAAATTCGGTGCCGATTATATTGTTAACCATCACCAACCTTTAAAAGATCAAATAGTAGAGTTTGGGTTAAAGGAGGTAGATTATATTTTCTGTTTAAACAATACAGATCAACATTGGCAAGCCATATGTGACCTCATTAAACCACAAGGTAAAATTTGCTCTATCGTAGAAAATGAGCACCCTCTTGAGATGGGGGTTTTAAAAAGTAAAAGCGCCACACTCGTTTGGGAATTTATGTTCACAAAAGCAATGTATGAAACTGGCGATATGATTACGCAGCACGAATTATTAAACAAAGTGAGTGAGTTGTTAGATGAAGGTAGCCTTCATACAACTTTAAACGATACGTTAACACCGATAAATGCAGAAAACCTTAGAAAAGCACATGCATTACTTGAAGGTGGACGTACAATTGGGAAGATTGTATTAGAAAAGTTTTAATAAAAAAGTCCGATTCCAAAATAGGCAATCGGACTTTTCACCTTTATTTACTTGAAATCTCTTGATCATTTTGAACGTCTAACGGAGTTCGTTTCCCTATTCCGAAAGCATAGAAACTAATTGTAACGATAGCTAAGAAAACAATACCTACAACTAGTGAAATGCGCGTATCGTCGTTAAACCACATACCGATTAATACCATAATTAAAAAGGCAATCGTTAAATAGTTTGTAACAGGAGCGAATGGCATTTTGAACGGATGATCTTTCATCTCTGCCCCTTTTTCTTTTCTAAAATTAATTTGACTAATTAAAATGACGAACCATGGTACCATACCAGGAAGTACACTCGCGCTATATACATACACGAATAAGTTTTTCGGTGCGATATAACTTAAAACAACACCAACCGCTAAACCGATAATTACACCAACTGTACCGAATAAAGGTACGCCATTTCCAGAAACTTTCGTGAAATACTTCGGTGCTTGTCCATTTATACCTAACGTATAAAGCATACGCCCCGCACTATAAATACCACTATTACAACCAGACATTGCCGCTGTAATAACAACGAAGTTAATAAGTCCTGCCGCAGCCGTAATACCAACCTTCGCAAAAGTTGCTACGAACGGACTACCAATTGTACTTAATTGATCCCACGGATACACAGTTACAATAACGAAAATAGCACCAATATAGAAAATTAAAATACGCCAAATTGTACTTTGAATCGCTCTTGTAAGTGTCTTCTTCGGATCCTTCGCTTCACCAGCAGTAATCCCGATTAATTCCACACCTTGATATGCTCCAACTACAAGTGATAACGCAAAGAAGAATCCTGAAAAACCACCTGTAAAGAAACCGCCATTTGCCCAAAGATTTGATATTCCAATCGCTTCGCCGCCGTTACCAATTCCGAAGAAAATAAGACCAAATCCCGCAATAATCATTAACAGAATCGTAACGATTTTAATCATCGCAAACCAAAATTCAAATTCACCAAATGACTTAACAGAAATTAAGTTAGCTGCGCCAAGAATAACCATTGCGATAACACCTGGTATCCAAGCTGGTAAGTCCGGGAACCAATATTGCATATATGCTCCAACCGCAATAATTTCTGACATCCCAACGATTACCCACTGGAACCAGTTACTCCACGCTGTCATATAACCAGCTAACGGGTGAATATACTTATGACCGAACGTCGCAAATGAGCCTGTACTTGGCTCCATATACAACATTTCTCCCATGGCACGCATGATGAAGAAGATAAAAATACCTGCAATTGCATAAGCAAGCATTACTGACGGACCTGTCCATTTAATTGTGCTAGCTGACCCCATAAACAAACCAACACCAATTGTTCCGCCTAAAGCAATCATTTGAATATGACGTGCTTCTAAACCTCTTTTCAATTCTTTGTTTGCCACTTCACTTCCCCCTCTTAGATGATTCATAGCCGCATTTTAAAACAAGATGCTTCCCCTAATTCCTTTCGGCCCTGAAAATGATGAAGCAAACGTCATTTTACACTAGCTTTAAAGCTATCCTAAAATCGTTTTTTGCTTCTTATAAAATTCTCAAAACCTTTCATCTTCCAATATTCTATAAATCTTAAAATTACTTACCTTATATTAATTCATTAATCTGAAAAATTCAATTATTTTTTCAATAAATTATTATACATAATTCTGATTAATTTTTAACTAAATTAACAATAAAATACATCTATTCAATATGATTCCGGTATGAATATTATTAGAATATAAATAACCGAGGAAAGCATATCTTCCTCGGTTTCATACCGCGTGTACTTTAATATTTATAGTTGATAACGTCATTTCCTACCATTTAAATGCATTTTATTTCCCTTGCTACTATCACGTAAAAATTCTATTTTCACATATCACCTGAGGATTTAGTATATTAGTAAAATTACCTATCTTTGCATGCCTAATACATCCGTCCAATCTTAATCACTCAATTCTTATTTCTGAGAATTGATCCTTAGTAGTACGAAAACAAAGAAGTCCAGTAATACATCACTGGACTTCTTCTTTATTTTCTAACAATACTTCCTTATCAAAACGAACAAATTTACTCATTACTTCCATTCCAGCTGCTTCGTATACGCGAGGTGCACCTGTAATATTCTCAGAATCTACATTTAAATGAACTTTTGAGATCCCCTCTTCGTACAATTGACCGAATGCATGATGTAGCATCGCTAATCCTAATCCTTGTTTCCGCTTAGAACGCCTTACACCTAAATGAGTAATTTCAGCTTTATCGTCAGCACCCTTTTTACTAAAGATAAAACCAACTACTTCATCATCAAGCATGGCTAGTGACCATAGTGTAGGATGAAATCCATCTCTTTCTGTACGTTGCAAAAACTCTTCTAGCTTAGAAGGTTGCGAATTCCAATGGTCTGCAAATGCTTCATTAAAAGCTTGATGCAACCTCTCATCATCCACACCAGTTATGTAATGCCGCATTGTAACACCATTTGGCCATAATGGTCCTGGCATATTTGAATTCAATTCAATCCCCATTCCCCACCATATACGAGTTGGAATAAACCCAGCTCCCCCTAATATTTTTTCCTCATAGAAATTATTTGCTTGTGTTACAATCGTGCCATTTGAGCAAGACGAATTATTAACAAGCTCCGTAGCACGCCCTTCAAGCTTTGACCATATTACATGTTCAATTTCTTGATTCATATAATCAGGGTTTACAAATACGGCAGATGGAAACTGCCCTTCATTCCCTGTCAAAATTCCATAAGCGATTATTTCTTCTTTATCCATAACAACATAAGAACTGTTACTAATATCGATACCTTTCCATGAGTTAGTAATGTCCTCTACTGTTGTATCAATTTCACCGTACATAGCTTGATCATAAATTGTACATAGTTTTAAAATTTGTTGTAGATCTTCTTGTGAAGTTGCTTTAACGTTTAGATTGTTTACTAAGTTCCGCATACATTTCACCTCATTTAAACGAAATAATAAGATTATAATAATTAAAAATGCGAATCCTCTTGCAAAAAACATTTTACACTGCTACTATTTTACGAAAAATATTATTACTCCTAAAACAATCAACCATACACCAGAAAGAGGAAAATGCTTCTCTTCAATTTTTATCTTTTTCTCAATAATATCTTTAATTTCCCCCTTCATATCATCTGGACATTTTCTAAATAGAATATCAGTAGTATGAAACGGCCTATTTAAAATTCGAATATTAGCAGAATATTCCGATTAATGTATATTATTTTTATCCAACGTAAATTCTATATTTGCTTCAGTAAGTCCTCCTTTCACTAATATATTCACTCGGTTAGAAGGTAAATTAAAGACTGTATAATCGTTAAAAGCTAGCCCTCTAATATCGAAATGTGAGTATACGAGAACTAAAGTTATAAACAACAAAACTAGTACAACTATTGTTTTCACTAATGAAAGTTGATTTAACACATAAGAAAATGTTGTCATATAAACACAAAAGAATGCCATTAAATTACAAAGATAGTGGTTTAAAATGAAAGTTTTTCTTACAACTATAGTAAGTCTGGAAATGATTAGTAGAGTACATACTAGATTCATTAACATATTTAACCCTCCAAAAAAAACTATAACTATACAACTTTGGTATATTTTAACATTAATTACATGTTCATACCTATAATTATTTTCATAAAATATAAAAGAGGTTGCCCCAAAGTAGCTATTCAGCTACTTTGGGGACAACCTCTTTTTATGCATTCATCTTAAATTATAATAATACCTATATTATTTTAGGTATTACCGTCCTAGGGTTCACTATATATCCACCAGGCTAATAAATTCAAATCACCCGAAACGAGAAGATTGACATCTCCAACAGAAAGATTTGATATCTTTATAACCTTATATACATACCCCCATCCATATAGACAGGGGGACATATACCTCCTAATTCTTTACTTAATACTTTCTAATTCCCATTGGTGATAATTACCTGGTGAAGTTGTATGCTCAGATTTTAAAACACGCTCACCAGCACCTACAAGCGGGGCAATACCATTATCTGCAACAGAACTAGTCCACTGATTTTCTCTAGATGTTATATAATTGGAATCAGATTTTATATAGAAACTCTTCTGATTAGAAATTTTGTCTAATTTAAGAGCAGATTGATTCTGTTCCGTATCTAACCAGCTATAATCATAACCGTTTCCAAAGTTTAAATACTGGTAATTACTATGGCTACTATTCGTAAACTTAAGAAATACTTCTTCATCTTTTTTGAATGGTTCTTCAGGTTTAGATTTTCCTTTTCTTTCAATCAATACTGGTGTTGCTTGAATGTCTGGTCCATGTATTGCTTGTTGGATAGGACCGAGTCTCAATCCGTCCCAATTATTCCCCTTAAGTGAAAAGTGTACATATCCCCCATTAATTGATTGGCTTAAAGTTCCGGCAGACCAAGATTCCTTTACACCATTATAAAAGCTAACAGATGACTTCAAATAGTACTTTTTACCTTCTACTATAGGTTCTCCAGAATTATCTACTACTAATTTATCGATAGCTTCCAGATAGCTTTTATTTGAAACAAGAGGCGTGAAGACTTCTGTTTTATTATCTTTTGCATCAATGAGTTCAAACTTCACCTGAGATTCTCCAAGAGATACACGATTTACTGCTATGTCTACAGGTTCATTTTCTTTAGATTCATATACATTTGAATTCTGATTTCGAACTAATGTTACCTTTTGACCCTCACCTTTTTTATTACGAACCGTAACAAATATTTCTTCATTCAAATTAAATATCCCTGGTATAACCGATGCATAAATCTTTTTCTTGCTATAATCATAACTGCTATATGATAAAGTTGGTCGTAGTGCACGATTATCAAAGAAACCAAGGTTCTTACCTCGTTCTAAAAGAGTCCGACTTGGACCATAACGAACTCGTTCTTCGTTTAGGCGACCATTTACTATATAATTCGCTACCCAACCTTTATCAGCTATCCCAGTATGGGCAAAGAATTCGTCTAGTGAAAGATTATGATTAATGCTAGCAGGCTTTTCCTTTCCCGTTCTTGGTGTATAGACTCTATATTTTGGTATAGAACCGTAGTTTGTTTCTATCAATGTAGTAGAAGCATTTACATTTGATGCAAAATGCGACCAATCACCTAAATTTTCAAACTTTCCATCTTTCATTGTATATACATTCATTGTACTGGTAGGCAAGACTTCAATAGAAAGTGGTGCCCCTTGTTCTACCGCTTTTAATTCATCTAGTGTCAGAGAAATTTTCACATCAGCTTGACCTTCTACACTATCCATTAGAATTTCAGTTTTATTATTTCCACCTTTTGCTGTAGTTAACAAGTTGGCTTTATAACGATCTTGTGTCGCCTTAACAGTATTAATAATTTTATTACCTAATCGAATGTTAAAGTGAGGTGAAACATCCCCAGCAGATGCTGTACCCGTGTTTTTATATTCTAGATGGAAGCGCACATTTGCTGCTTTAGCTGAATCAACAGTTGTTGCTGTTGACCAATCAAAACTATTAGAGATGCTTTCTGTTTCCGTTTTTGTATTAGAGTAACCATACCCTACATTTAACGATCCTTTTCCTGAAGGTACAGGACCCACTGCCGATCCCTCGGCACCGCCTTCAACCGCTAAACCAACATTAAAAGAATGTTGTACAGAAAGACTTTTTTCCCAGCTCTTAGTACGTGATTCACCATTTGAATCTGTAATACTAGCAACCGGAGTAATATCGATACGTTTTACAGCAATTTGTAGATTTGGCACATTCGCGATCATGGGGTTAAAATCTGTATCAGAATCACTATCATAATGCTCCACTTCATAGCTATCTGTAAAGGGGTCTCCATCTGAGTTTGCACTCTTCGGATTTGTTATAAATCTCTTTTTTCCAAAGTCTTTCACTAGATCATATAAATGAGCTTCATTTTTTCCTGTCTTTTCATTAAACACAATTTTAAATCCTTTTTCTTCCACGTCATTAGGAATACCATCATCGTCCCAATCATTATTTTCCTGAGGTTCTTCCATAATCATGATTCCCTTTTTTCCAGAATCACCATAGATAATATTTTGTCCTTCCTTTAGATTGGTATCTTCTTGAAAGGTTTCCACTTTTCCGCCTTGTTCAGGCTTTGTTTCAGCTAAAGCAGGGGATGTTATCGTCAATGCCATAGTTAAACTACTTACTGCACCAAGTATTGGCTTTAATTTTTTCATCTTAGTTTTCCTCCATATTTCCTATACATGTTTGAACATCTACTAGTAAGATTGATTTCATAATATCTCACAAGTCTTTCATTTTCCTTTCGCAAATGTTACAAAAGTCTTTCACAAATCTTTTTTACTTTATTGATATAAAGGGCTCCGTTGCAGAATTTCTTAACACATAGAAAGATGAGAAAATTACAGAAACAAATTTTATAAATTATTTCCTAACCAAACAAAAAGGCAGTTTGACTTTGCTATTTAATAAATTGTAAATCTGATAGGTGACAAAAATAAAAGATAACCCCCCTATAATTACACATGCAGTTCCGCTTAAGAATTGTCCCAGCCCCGCTGTTTCTCCTAAAATAAAGAAATTAAATATTTTTTTCTTGTTTGTGTTTTCCCTATAAATGCTTCATCCGTTTTCATTCTATATATACCCCATAATACTAAGACCACGCCAAAAAGTATAAATAATAGTTTTAAAATCATCGTGTAGTTACCTCTGTTCAATATATTTTTTATGTATGTGATTCCTTTATTTTCATTCTATAAAGGCCGTTTAGAAAATAGGGTTCCTTTTCCATACCTCTTTACTTTTCTAGTACATCTGAACGAACTGTTTTTTAATCATCTGTTTTAATTACACCTGTTGAAATTGAAACTTTCTTCTGGCACCTGTCCATTTTTGATATTTAATGACGGGTTTTCTTTTTCAACAGAAGTAATTGAACTAGAAAATGCTAAGGCCGCGGGAGTTACTTTTTTCATTTGACCCATTTTATTTCTTCCTCTCTTTCATCAGATCTACAAGATTACAAAAGATGAAATTATACTTATACTATTCACTTCAGATTAAAATATAATCACCTTCGACACAGTAATCTTATTATATATATCTTTCAATTTACTTTCGTAAATGTTAAAAAAGTCTTTCAACCGCCTCACTTCTTCTCTGGTGTAACAGGAAGAGTAAACCAAAATTCACATCCCTGTTTCCCATCTTGGCGGTCCCGAACACCAATTTGTCCTTTATGCAATTCAACTAGCGATTTTGCAATAGCTAAACCAAGCCCAGAACCTCCAGATTGTGAACTTCTTGATGGATCCGTTCTAAAAAAACGGTCAAATATACGCAATTGATCATCTGGAGAAATCCCTTCCCCTTCATCACACAAGGTGAATTGAACTTGCTGCTTCTGTTTATTTTCCTCTACAATTAATTCGATTGTTCCACATGTAGGAGAATGACGAATCGCGTTATGTAACAAATTATTGATAACTCGTGCTATTTTACATGGCATAATCCAAATTCGTGGTAATGTCTCTGAAACATGCAATTGCAAATCAATCTCTTTGTCTTGCAATAAGATATCATGTGAATCTATTACTTTTAATAGAATGCTATCCACATGTATTAAACTTGGATGAAAAACTTCTTGTCCAAGTTCTAACTTAGAAAGGTCAAATAAATCATTAATTAGTCCACTTAATCGTTGTATATCATTTAGGATTGTCTTTAAATATTGATGTTTCATATCAGGGTCTTCAATTAATCCATCTTGTAACGCTTCTACCATCAATTGTATGCTAGCCATAGGTGTTCGTAAGTCGTGGGAAATATTCGCAATCAGCTCTGTACGTGCTTTTTCTCCTTTTTCTAACTTAGCAAAACTTTCGTCTAGTTTTTTAGCCATTTCTTGAAAAGCTTCTGCTAATTCTCTAAATTCTTCCGGTTCTTTTCCTATTATGTACATCGTTCCAAATTGTCTATCACTAAATTGTTTGGTTAAGGCAATTAAATTTTGAATAGATCTCATAATAGGGCGTGTCATTAACCAGTAAATAATCGTAGAAATAATCATTGCCACAATTACTATTACTATTAATAATCGTGTCTGTTCTGGTCTAAGTAACATTTGTCTTTCACTGTACCATATAGAAATTACCATGATACCCGTGCTTAATAGATTCATCAGTAAAAGTTGATTTCGTAGCTTCATTTATCGTTTCCCCCATCTGGTTCAAAACAATAACCGATGCCCCAAACCGTATGAACCCAACGATTCTTTGCTGTATGCTTCTCCAATTTCTCACGTAAACGACTCATTAATACAGTTACTGCATTTGTGCAGCCTTCATACTCAAATCCCCAAATTTGTTCAAGAAGTTGCGACCGTGAAAACACCTGTTTAGGATGTTTTGCCATGAGATAAAGCACCTCAAACTCTTTCACCGTTAGCTCTATTTCATATTGACAAACAAATACACGTCTTTTCGTTGGATCAATTTTCAAATCTTGAAACTCTATCATTCCTGATTCAGGCTCTACCCCTTGAAGTGTTACTTGATTTCCTCTTCTTAGTATAATTTGTACCCTTAATACTAATTCACGAGGCGAAAAGGGTTTGGTTACATAATCATCCGCCCCCATTGTTAGCCCTAAAATCCGCTCCCTTTCTTCTCCTCTCGCGGTTAACATGATGATAGGTACATTGGAATGTTGGCGAATTTCCTCACATAGTTCCCAACCATCTTTTTCTGGCATCATCAAATCTAAAATAATTAGATCCGGTTGAAATTGTTGAAATACATTCCATCCTTCTGCTCCGTTCACAGCAGTGTATACCTCATACCCTTCCCTTTCTAAGTACCGTTTACATATCTCCCGTATATTATCTTCATCCTCTATAATTGCAATTCTTGTTTTCATACATTAAATCTCCTCTGTTCCTTCATCAATGGCGAATGATATAAAATCAATATTCGTAAGTTCATATTAGTTTATATACATTACATTTTTCTTTCAAAAATATAACAAAACCCTTTCACAAACATCATAAAAAATTATTACTCAAGTAAAAAAGTTTCTTTTTCTATAGCTGAGAAAAAGAAACTTTTCACTTTAAAGATATACATGCGATTTAGCCTAAATGGTATTTAGAGCAACCTTCTTTTCCCTAAATTAATTTTTTATCTTCTGTTACATCATGAATTGTCAATCTAACTTATTAAGTACATTTTGAAAGAATCCTTTTACTTCTATGCATAAAATGTGACGTCTAATGAAATTAGGAGTTGCACTTCAAATCCAAGTTAAATGATCCCTATTAAATCCCTTTCTCTTTTCCTGATCAAATTACTTTAGACCACCTATACTTCTACAAGATAATAGCTTATATTTTCAGAGATTTATTTGCTAGTTCACTAATAACAAATAATATATTTTATGATTACATGTTATTTGTACTAACATCACCAAGTGAGGCACCGTTATAAATTGGGAAAAACAGAGTAACAGTAGTTCCTTTCCCAACTTGGCTTTTTATACTTATTTTCCCACCATGACTTTCAATAATTCGATAACTCATCATGAGCCCAACACCCGTCCCTTTTTCTTTTGTACTATAAAAAGGTTCACCTAGTCTTTTAATTCTTTCTGAAGGAATACCTACTCCTTTATCTAAAATACAAATCTTAACCTCGGTACTATTGTGTTTTTTCACGCTAATGACGATTTCTTGACCATTTTGTATAGCCTCAATAGAATTTTGTAAAATACTATTGAAAACTTGTTTTAATTGAATTTCGCAACACTCAACTAATAAGTTTTCATCATCGATATTTAATGTAATACGAATATTATTCATAGTTGCTTGTGTACTTATTAAGTCGACTACATTATCTAATATAGCGCAAAGGTTTTTCGGTTCAAATACTGTAGCATTCGGTTTTGCAATAGATAAAAATTCTTGAATAACTTTTTCAATACTACTGATTTCAGAAAGCATCAGACTTAAATATTCTTTATCCTTCCCTACTTCCTGCTGCAATAATTGCATGAACCCTTTAATTACTGTTAATGGATTACGAACTTCATGAGCGACTCCAGCTGCCAATTGTCCTACTGCATTAAGGGTGTCTAATTTCTTTAATAATTCCGTTGTTACTGTACGCTCTGTAATATCACGTACAATAATCATAATTTTATCCTCAAAAAGCGGTAAAAGTCTTGCTTCAAAATAATAAATTTCATCATCTAGTTGTAGAGAATAATCTATTAATACAGGAGCGGATGAAGTTTTTATTTGGTTAATAGCCTGCTCAAATTGCTTTATGATAGGAACTGGTAATATCTCTTGGAATTTCTTCCCGATAAATTCTTCAATTGGAACATAAAATTTGGATACAGAATTAACTTTACAATCCTTAATGGTCCCATCAAATTCTGATAAAAAATACAAATCAGGAATTGCTTTAAAAATTAATTCTAGTTCAGTCGAGGTTTGTTTAAGCTTCTCTTCCATCCTCTTACGCTTAGTTATATCAATTCCAATTGCTCCGATACTCCATCCTAAAGTTGGAATACTATGTAAAATATTGGACCACATAATAGTTTTTATCTCACCATTTTTACATGTGATATCCATCTCCCAATCTCTAAAAGCGTTACGATTAGGTCTATAAGGATATAGCAATTTCATCACGTTTGGATTGTTAATTATTTCATCTGCATTATATCCAGTTACTAATTCACATTCCCGATTCCACATAATAATATTTCCTTTTTCATCAATAGCATTAATCATAATCGGCATATTTTTTAATATACTGCCTAAACAAATTTCCTCATGATTTGTTATCATATTCATTTGTGAATCTTTTTCATGAATTTTTTTAAGTTTTAATTGTTGTGTTGCCATCTCTTCAATTAGATTTGCAATGCATTTAAAATGTGTTATATGAGAATCCGCAATAACCTCTTTATTCATACTTGCCCCTATAACAAAGGTTGCTATATGCATTTGCTCAACAATGATGGGAATATTAATTTCTTGGGACAATTGGATTTTTTGATTGTGAAAAAAAGGGTTACCTTTGGAAAATATAACATTTTGATTATTATCAAGGAGACAGAATGGAACTTTAGTTAAATTATAAAATTGCTCTGTTATATTCTTAAACTCGTTTATATTTATAAGATCTTTAAGTGTATATTTCATTATTTAACCCATCTCCTTTATATTTACTATATCTTTAAGACTCCCAATATAAATTTTCCAACTAGAAACAAAAAACAAATACCTAATACAATGATGCTCTTGTTCTGAAGTACCATAGAATCAACCTCGTACTTGCCTAGATTAATAAAACAAGGGTTTAAAATATAAAAAATCAATTATATTTCTTTCTGAATCCAAGGCACGCTATAAATAGATCTATTATCCTCTTACTTTTATTTAAATTATTTAATTCTAAATCATATTGATACACCTAGTTTATACTCATTGTACAAACAAAAAAACAATCTATATTTCCCTATCACCTAGCTGTTAGTACAAGCATTTACATACTTGATAGACTCCTTGCACCGCAACAGTTTTTTATCATCTCATCCGTTGACGAGCGAATAAGACGCTATACTGACGTCTTATCATTTCTTTAGTCGGCGAAACTTCTGTATCGGTCTTTGAAGTTGTATGTTCTTTAGTTGGTAGAACTTTTGTATCAACCTCTGAAGTTATATGTTCTTTAGGATCACCATCTTTCATTTTTGTATTCGTAATGTCGTAACCTTTTACTTACGTTTTGTCCCCTTCTACTGGTTGTTCTTGTAGGCCTTACCTTCTGTATCGTATGCTGCTAAATTTTTAAATGAGCATGAATTTCTGATTAATAATGTTTTCATTAAATTTCTATTGGTTTATTCATACTACTTTCTTTCATTTTTAGATTCATAACATGAGTGTGTCCAAGTTTGATAGCACATTTTTTATGATTTACTATCTTATTTACCAAAACCTTTTGCCCCCTCCTAAAGGCATTTTTTTCATGCTCTCCTCCGTAATATAAGGCTATTTAGATGACAAAAATAGGTTTTGTAACTTTTGTAACTGATTTTGTAATTAATGAAACCAAAGATATAACAAATATACAATTAACATTAAACAAACATAAACCAAACAAAAACCAAATATAAACCAAACACTAAATAATACCAGGTTTTGAATAAAACCTTATCTCCTCCGTTTATCAATTTGTTTTAAATTATAAATTTAGTATTTTATTTACAATCTACATGACCTATATATATCATGTTTAAATCTCGCTATACTGGATTTTCAATCAAATTTTTCGCATGAAGACTAGATTCACAATTAATTGTAGATGATTAAAAAACAGTGGCTACATCTACCTCTTGTTCAAAAAATAGGTTTTGTAAAACTGTACTACTAATAATTATCAACACGAGTGATAAACTTTATAAAAAAAGAGTCTCATTTTTCAATGAGACTCTTTTTTCTCTTTATATAGTTAAGCAGATTTTTCAGCTCTCTCATTCAAAATAAACACTCGAGTGAAAACTATCATAATTACTATAATAACTAAAAAATACAGAGGCATGACTACTAAGGAACCTGTATGAAGCTGACTCATTCCCAAAATTGTCATCGTCACTATTATATAGTACCCTAGGCTAAACAATGCTCCCGCAGTACCAATAACATCTTGAAAATCTACTAACGCTAAGCTAAGACAATTTGGTAACGCTACCCCAATTCCTAATAGCAATATAAACATCGCTACTAAAAATCCAATCATATATATTATGTTTGGATTTGATCCAACTGAAGTAATAACAGTTAAAAGGATAGCTCCCCCTGTCATTACAATACAACCGATATATATAATTTTCTCTGGTTTATAAGTAGCAAGTAACCACTTTGAAACTTTCGCCCCAATAATAGAAGCAGACGCAACAACAATTCCTAAAAACCCGTACATACTAGGCGATAACTGAAAGTATTCAATAAAGATAAACGGTGCTTCTGCATAATAGCTAAATAAAACACCATTCGCTCCTCCAATTAATAGACCGTATGTTACTACTTTCGGATTTGTAATCAACCGTTTTAAAACAGAAAACACATTTATTTGATTCGTCACTGAATCCGTTTTTGTTTCTGGAAGAGAAACAAATGTATACAGCAAAATTCCGACACTCATAACTACTAAACTTAAAAATACTATTTTAAAACCAAACATTTGATCAAGAAAGCCCCCGATTAGTGGGCCTATCGCTGGTGTAAAAGCAATGACTGCCGAAATTTGAGCAAACATAACATGGCGTTTATGGCCATCTACACTTTCACGAAGAATCGTTTGTGTAACAACTGATCCTGCACTTGCTCCAAACGCTTGAATAAAACGACTTACCAATAAAAATTCAATGGAACTTGCAATAAAGCATAAGAAACTCCCAGTGCCATATACGACAATTCCAAATACCATTGCCGGACGACGACCAATTATATCTGATAACCACCCAATAAAAAATACACCTAAAGCAAATCCAGCAAAATACACACTAAGTGTTAACTGCACCTCATTATTACTTACATGTAACACCTTTGAAATATCAGGTAAAGACGGTGTGTAAATCGTTTCACTAATTTGCGGAAATGCGACAAGAATAATCATTAACAAAAGTGATGGTACTGAGACTTTTTTCATTTTTCATACCCTCCTATAACTTTGAAAATCTCAGAAATAAAAAGACTTTCCTTAGCTACGGAACAGGAGGGGCCATTATAGAAATTCGATCATAAAACAACAAAGAAAACACCTCAATTACGTATGTTAATACTTATAGGAGGGTAATATTAACATTTATTTAAAAATACGGTATTTTAATTATATGATAGGTTGTGTTCGTTTTCTAGTGTTCACAATCTGAATCTTTGTTAGTAGACAAATATCCTTTTTATTCTCCCAGAAAATTAATACGTTTCAAAAAAGATAATAACTTAATACAATTGCCTTAGAAGGAAAGTATGCAGATGAAAAATACTCCTTGTATTCGTACCTTAATGATTATGAATTGCCCCCGCCAAAACATTATGCAATGCACCTTCTCAATTAGACAGGATTAAAAGTTCAACGAAGCAACTAAACGCCCCCCAATCTAACAATTGGGGGCGTTTAGTTACATTTTCACTGATTGTTTTTCTTGATAGATAATTTCTCCATCAATAATCGTTGTTTCTACTTTTAAATCTTTAATTTGGTCTAGACTGGCACTTAAAATGCTGTTATTTAATATAATTAAATCCGCTAACTTACCGACCTCTACACTTCCTTTTATCTCTTCTTCAAAACTTGCATAAGCGCCATTCCATGTATATAGTTTAATAGCTTCCATTAAGCTTATGGATTGATTCGCACCAATTTCCACCCCAGACTTACTTTTTCTATTAACAGCAACATGAATTCCTAATAAAGGATTATAGTCAGTAACTGGCGCGTCCGAACTACCTGCTGCAATGATGCCACGATCAATAAAATCACGAGCAGCGTACATATGGTTAACACGCTCACCATAGTGCCGTGCATATATCTCTCCAAATTCATATGGAAATGGAGGATTTGAAATTGGAATCACCTCGAGTTTTTTCATTCTCTCTTGTAAATCTGGTGAAGAAATTCCCGCGTGTTCGATTCGGTGACGATGATTTTTTCTTGGCGATTCCTCTAGCGCCTTTTCTACACAATTTAAATACATTTCAATAGCTTTATCACCTTGTGCATGTACAGTGATTTGATAACCTTTTTTATGTGCTTCACCTAAAACTTGATAGATTTCTTCCTCACTATAATAAAGAATACCAGAATTGTTAGCGTCACTAGTGTACGGCTCACGTGTTGCAATTGTAGGCCCAGTGCTGCTTCCATCTGTAAACATTTTAGCTGGTCCCACTTTGAATCTCTCATCTCCGGTACCAGTTACCACACCAGCCTCAATCATTTTATTAACAAATTCATGGGAGTTATTTATCTGACATATCATTGCATATATTCGGACACGAATATCCCTACTCTTCACAGCTTGTTGTAGCAAACGAAAACTCTCAGGTCCATCTCCACCTGCATCATGTATACTTGTTATGCCAGCTGCAACGAAATGATCTGATGCAATTTTCACAGCCTTCATCATTTCACTTTCTGTATAACTTGCAACCTCACTCATCCTCATATTTGCTGCTTCAATTAACTTTCCTGTAAGCTTTCCTGCCTGATCCTTTTCAATAACTCCCCCACTCGTGTTCGGCGTGTTCTCGTTAATTTGCGCAATTTCTAATGCTTTGCTGTTCACTACGCTTATATGGTGGCAAGTACGGGTTATCATAATAGGATGTTCAACTGAAACTCCATCCAGCTCAGTGATTGTTGGATAACGCTTTTCCTTCACAGCGGTTTCATTAAAGCCCCAAGCACGTATCCATTCACCTTTTGGCGTTTCTAATGCCTTCTTTTTCAGATCATCTAACAAAGCCTCGATAGAATCCATATGTTCAGCTTTACAACTGACAGCCAACTGATTTAGTCCATAAGAAATGAGGTGAAGATGGGAATCAATGAATCCAGGAAGAAGCGTTTTTCCTTGCAGGTCAATTACATTCGTTTTTTCTCCTATAAAACTCTTAATCTCCTGATTTGAACCAACAACTGCGATACGATTATCTTTTATTGCTACAGCCTCGGCCACTGTATTCTTTTGGTCTACTGTAATAACTTCTCCATTTAACAATACAACATCAGCTTTCATAAACTCAGCCCTTTCGGAATTACTCTTTTAGAGTGATTCGTTCCATATTTAAAGATATATCTCTCGAGATGCTGTTCCGCTTTCCAGCAAAATTTATCAATAATTAGTTACAGTTGAGCTAAACACTCTTTTATTGTTTTAACGATAAAAGTAAAGTCTTCCTCTGTAATGCTTAATGGAGGAGCAAGCTGCAAAATATTATTGTAACCTGCAACAGTGTCACCATTTTTACCAATAATTAGACCTTTTTCTTTACAAGCATTGATGACTTTGTTCACCTTTTCTATAGCAGCCGGTTCTTTTGTTTGCTTATCTTCCACTAGTTCAATACCTAAAAGAAGTCCTTTCCCGCGAACATCTCCTACGTTTGGATGCTCTTTTACATCCTCTAGTTCATATAACAGTCGCTCACCCAATTCTTTGGAACGTTCAATGAGTTTCTCATTCTCCATAATTTCTAAATTCTTCAAAGCCAAGGCGCAAGCAGCTGGATTTCCTCCGAACGTATTCACATGGCGGAAGCGATCATAATCTTCACTGCCTACGTATGCCTCATAAATCTCTCGTCTGACTGCTGTCGCTGACAAAGGAAGATACGCACTTGTAATACCTTTTGCCATTGTAATGATATCTGGTTTAACGCCATAATTCATAAATCCAAATGGCTTCCCAGTCCGGCCAAATCCACATATAACTTCATCACAAATGAGCAACGCACCGTGCTTCTCACAAATTTCTTTTACTTTTTCCATATATCCATCAGGAGGCATCAAAATGCCACCCCCGGTAATAATCGGCTCCATAATCACGCCGGCTACTGTTTGACTTAACTCCCATGTCATAACACGATCGATTTCATCAGCACTTGCCAGTGTACGAACATCATCTGGATTGCGATACGTATCAGGTGGTGCTACATGCAAGAAACCTTGCCCAAGTGGTTCATATTTATACTTTCGCTGCGCTTGACCTGTTGCTGCAAGAGCCCCCATTGAGTTACCGTGATAAGCACGATAGCGTGAAATAAACTTATACCGTGCATGATCACCTTTTTGTTGATGGTATTGACGAGCAATTTTAAACGCCGTTTCATTCGCTTCTGATCCACTATTAGAAAAGAAAATGACATATTCATCATCAAGCCATTCATTCAATTTCTCTGCTAATTTAATAGCAGGAACATGACTTTGTGTCAGAGGGAAATATGGCATTTCTTCCAGTTGTTCAAAAGCCGCTCTTGCAAGCTCTTTTCGGCCATAGCCAACATTCACACACCAAAGACCAGACATACCGTCTAAATAACGGTTTCCATCAATATCCGTCACCCATGCTCCTTCTGCTTTTGTAATAATTAGATTCGTTGGATTAGGGGATGCTCCTTTCATTGCGTGCCAAAGGTACTTTTCATCTGCTTGTTTCAAACTTTGTGTTTGTTCTGTCGCTTGCACAATCACCAACTCCATTCTATTCTTTTATGGTTTCACATCAATCTTTCAATAACGAGCCGTAAGCATTTTCTTGCGAGTATAGAATTCTACGCCATCTTTTCCATTTGCATGGAGATCACCATAGAAGGATTTCTTATAACCTGAGAATGGGAAGAATGCCATTGGAGCAGGAACCCCAAGATTGACCCCAAGCATACCTGCATCAATTTCTTCACGGAATTCACGAATAGCTTTCGCGCTATCGGTGTATAGGCATGCACCATTTGCGAATGGTGATGCATTAGCAACATGAATTGCTTCCATCAAGTCTTTTACACGAATAATAGAAAGAACCGGTGCGAAGATTTCATCTTGCCAGATTTTCATTTCCTGTGTCACATTATCAAAAATCGTTGGACCAACAAAATAACCGTTACCGTTTGCTGCATCATCTTCACGTCCGTCACGAATAAGTGTCGCTCCCTGCTCTATACCAGATTGAATGTATCCGAGTGTACGCTCTTTATGTCCGTCACGAATAACGGGACCAAGGAACACACCTTCTTCCAGCCCATTACCAATCGTAATAGCATTCGCCTCTTGAAGCAGTCTATTAACGAGCTCATCTGCAACGTCTTCTTCCACAACAACAACAGCCGCTGCCATGCATCTTTCACCAGCTGAACCGAAGGCAGCACTTGTAATTTCTTTCACTGCAGAACTAAGGTCCGCATCTTTTAATACGATCGAATGATTTTTTGCACCTGCAAGAGCTTGTACACGTTTACCGTTAGCTGCCGCTGTTTTATATATGTACTCAGCCACAGGTTGAGAACCAACGAAAGATACAGCCTTCACATCCTCATTGTCAAGAATGCCATTTACGACGTCATGTGCACCATGCACAATATTTAGCACGCCATCTGGAAGACCTGCTTCTTTAAACAATTCAGCTATGCGATTAGCCAGCAATGGTGTTCTTTCAGATGGTTTTAATACAAACGTATTTCCGCATGCAATTGCGAGTGGAAACATCCAGCATGGCACCATCATCGGAAAGTTAAATGGCGTTATTCCTGCGATTACTCCAATCGGGTAACGATACATCCCTGATTCAACACCAGTCGCAATATCAGGAAGTTGCTCTCCCATCATTAAAGTAGGTGCACCTGCAGCAAATTCAACACATTCAATCCCCCGCTGTACTTCACCGTAAGCTTCTTTATAACTTTTTCCATTTTCCAAGGTTACAAGTTTCGCTAACTCTTCCCAGTTTTCAATCAATAACTGTTGATAGCGAAATAGAATTCGAGCACGACGAGGTACAGCGACCCTTCTCCATGTTTTGAATGCTTCGTTCGCAATTGCTACAGCTCTATCTAAATCTTCTTTCGTCGAAAGTGGCACACGAGCAATAATCTCGCCTGTTGCTGGATTTGGTACATCTTCAACTTGTTTACTTGTGGATTCTATCCATTGTCCGCCAATATAATTTTTCAACGTTTGTACGTTTTTCGTTACTACCATGGTGAAACCTCCTAATTTTAAGATAACCGTCCTTTGTATTACACCGGTTAAAAGAAAGCGTATTCATTTGATTATATGTAAACTGATTTACATATCTCCAACATTACTAATCTTGTCCATTGAATACATAGGAGCAGTCATCTGCTTAGTATTTGTCCACTCCCAGTTCACATTATTTCAGATCAATCTCATGGTTCATCTTATAATTCTTTTTCAAAAATACCGGGCAATCCCATTCACAAACAAGGTTCTTAGCCAATGAAACAACCCAGTCCTTTGTAACATGATACTTTTTCCCATCAACAGTAATAAACACTTCACCGTCTGTCACATAGAAAACTTCCTGTTCCTCTACATGCCACGTTCCCTTATTCGGTTCACCTACCCACGGTTCCCATGTGTTGGCACCTAGTTTCTCTGCTTCTTCTGCTGTAATTTTTTTCGCAAAAAACATGATGATACCCCTCTCCCTTATTGGTAATTTTGACGGAATACGTTCCTATAAATCTACTGTTTTAACATTGGTATCTGTATTAACATTTGTATTTTTTAAACGTTTGAACTCTTTTCTCATAAAGTATATAGCAATGAGAACACCTGGAATTTCTGCAGCAGGACCTGCGTACCATACACCTTCAACGCCCCAGAATTTCGGGAAAATAAATAGAAATGGGAACAAGAACAACAGCATTTTGCTAACAATAATAAACGTCGCAATCCAATTTCTCTCTTGTGATTCGAAATAACCGGAGATAAGTAAACCGACTGCATTAAGCATAAATAAAGAATTGAATACAACTGTCGTCCAAATGCCCAGTTTCTGCAATTCAGGATTACCACCAGAGAAAAATGACACAATTGGATCTGCAAAAATGATTAGTATGGCTGTCACAATCACAAAGAAGGAAACTGTAAAAATGAGCCCCATCTTAATTGCTTGCTTCACACGATCAAGGTTTCCCGCGCCGTAATTATAACTAATAATCGGTTGAAGTCCTGTCATCCCACCGAGCGCTGCTAAAGCGAGCAAATTTGTAATATAACCGTTTTGAATCGTAAAAGCGGCAACGTGCAGCCCACCACCGTAGCTTTGTAGTAAGTTGTTGAAGATAATAATGGCAAAAAACATCATAAACTGACTCGAGAAAGATGCAAAGCCCGTCCAAGCTACTTCACCAATCGTCTTGAGATTAATCATCATATCTTTCATTTTCGGCTTAAGTTTTGTTTTACCAAACCAGAAATAAAAGATTAAGAGCACAGGAATCGATTGCGAAATCGTATTAGCCCATGAAGAACCCATCATTCCCATGTCATACTTCACAACCATAATCCATTCCATAATCCCAGCAACAACCGCTGCGACTAACCAACTGTTCATTGATAATATAGGTTTCTCATCGATATTAGCTAAAATACTTAATACAACGGCCAATATCGTTAATGGCAACGAAATCCATAACAGTCGGCTATATTGCACCGCATACGGAAGCGCTTCATCACTTGCTCCAAATAGAATCATAATATCATTTTCAAAGACCAATCCAAGTATAGCTATCACAGAGGAAAGGAAAAGAGTAAACCATAAAGTTTGTCCCATAATACTTCTAGCTTCTTCTAGCTTTCCTTTTCCCAGTCGAAGTGAAATGACCGCTCCGGCTCCCACCCCCAAAAGAACACCAATCATACGGGTAATAACCATGACAGTAAATCCAATTCCTATCCCTTCGATTTCCAGCTCCTGAAAGCCACTAACGAAATAGCCATCGATAACCGATACAACTCCTAGAATTACATTGGCCATAATCCCTGCCAAAGCAAACCGTAAATATAGTAACGGAATACTTTTGGTTCCGAGCACTGAATCATCTATCGGCTTATTCATTCCTTCTGGCTTCTCTAATTTCGATGACGGGCCGTTGTCCACTATTTTCATGAGCATATCCCCTTACAAATAATTTATATAGCAAGTTAAGCTCAATTAATTTACATACCAACCTACAGGCTTGGCATGCTCGTGGATATTGATTTGCTTTGTTTCCATAAAATGCGCCAGCCCAACAGTACCTAAAGCCCTACCGATTCCGCTTTGCTTATATCCGCCCCAAGGACCTTCAACATAAGCAAGATGATAACTATTAATCCAAGTAATTCCCGCACGCAATTTACTAATAACACGTTTTGCTCGGTCCATATCTTCAGTAAATACAGCACCAGCTAATCCATAAATGGAATCATTCGCTTTTTGGATGGCATCTTCCTCATCTTTAAATTTCTGTACAACTAAGACTGGTCCAAAAATCTCTTCCTTAACAATACACATATCCGCCTTTACATCAGCAAAAATTGTTGGTGCGATGAAAAACCCTTGATCAAGCCCATTTTCTGTTAAACGTTTACCACCACAAACTAATTTTGCACCTTCTTCAATTCCACTCTTTATATAATGTAAAACGTCATTCATATGAGACTCGGTTGTGAGAGCCCCCATTTCGATATTCTCGCTTTCCCCGTTTCCAACTACAATTTTGTTCGCACGCTCCGCCAACCTTTCAACAAACTTATCGTAAATGGTTTCTTGTACAAGCAAACGGGATGCAGCTGAACAAACTTGCCCAGCGTTGTGGAAAATACCAAACATCGCATTATCGACTGCCGTTTCAAAATCCACATCGTCAAACACAATAAGTGGAGATTTCCCCCCTAGTTCAAGTGTGACTTTTTTCATATTCCCTGCAGCTGCGCGCATAATACTTTGCCCTGTTTTTGTTCCACCGGTAAAGGCAACTTTGTCAACATCGTGGCTCTCTGCAAGCTCATTCCCAACCTTTGAGCCAGGTCCCAATACTAAGTTTGCCACTCCGTCCGGAAGTCCAACCTCTTCGATAATTTCAAATAATTTAAATACGCTTACAGGAGTGACATCAGCAGGTTTAATTACAATTGTATTCCCTGCGGCGAGTGCAGGCGCAATTTGCCAAACGGCTAACATAAGCGGGAAATTCCAAGGTACAATCAGTCCACAAACACCAATCGGTTCATGAATAATCATTGTTTCCGAAGAATCCTCACGAGTGTAAGATTCCTTTTTCATACCTTTAATCAAGTCAGCATAATAGCGGAAGCATTGAACCGATACAGGAATATCTACATAGGTTGTTGCCCGAATAACCTTACCATTATTCACCGTTTCCAAACGTGCAATTTCAGCTGTCTTCTCTTCAAGACGGTCTGCAATCTTATAAAGATAATCAGCTCTTTCATCGGCTGATAAATCCGACCAAATCCCGCTGTCAAACGCTTTGCGAGCCGCCTGGATTGCTATCTTCGCATCATCTGCTGTTCCATTAGCAGACGTTGCGATCACCTCTCCAGTTGCAGGATTGATAATGTTTCGTCTAGCACCCGATAATGCTTCTACCCATTTCCCGTCAATGAACATGTTAATTTCCATATACCTCTCTCCTTTACGCAATTATATCTACGAGTTTAAAACCAATATGTGCTAGATTGACCAACATCGTTTTCTGATTATAGAACGGGAATGATTTGAGGCGTTCCTTTTCAAATCGATATCCACCTGCACTCCCCGTTGCGATCCATTGTGCCAATAACTTACCAAACAATGTTGAGAGAGACGCGCCATGGCCTGTATAACCAGTTGCGAAATATGCGCCTTCTTTAGATCGGCCGATAACTGGAAACGTATCAATTGTCACGCCGATAAATCCACCCCATCTGTAATCAATCTTACTTCCTTCTAGTTTTGGCATTATTTTAACCATGGCATCGTAAACACTTTCATAAACAGCATCGCCTAAGTTTGGACGAATATCGCCACCGCCAAATATAATCCGATTATCTGGTGTACGTCTGAAATAATAAAGAAAACTACTTGTATCAAAAACCATACGATCTTTAGGAATAACACTATTCAAAAGTGATTCTGAAAGCTGTTCAGTAGCAATAATACGTGCCGAAATTGGCAGTACACCTTTATTCAGTTCAGTCATGATTTTTCCAGAGTAACCATCTGTAGCAACAATAATGTCTTTCGCAGTAACAATACCTTTTTCTGTAACAACTTTCACATTATTTCGTCCGTACTCAATAGATAGTGCTTTCGAATGCTCAAAGATTTTTGCACCGATTGATTTAGCTGCTTCTCCCAAACCAATTGCATAGTTTAGTGGTTGAAACGAGTAACTCGAGTCGTCGACTAGGCAACCATAATATTGTGGAGAATCGATTTCTTGATGCAACTGACTTCGATTAAGCACGCTACATTCATATCCAAAATTTTTGTTTAAGTATTCACTTTCAAGTTTCAATCCTTCAAAATGCTTAGCTTTGTAAGCTGCCACAATGTGACCTGTCTTTCTAAAGTTACAGTTGATTTGATGCTCATCGATGATGTTTTTAACTAGTTCAACACTAAGCAGCGAAAGGTCGTTAAGTTGTCTCGCCTCTTCGTCACCATACTTTTTAGCAAGCTCCTGCATCGTCGGCTTATAGCCTGGCAACACCATCCCGCCGTTGCGACCACTTGCGCCATATCCGATTGTTTCCTGCTCAAGGACAATGACACTCTTCCCTAATTTTTGCAAATGATATGCAGAAGAAAGACCTGTGAAACCTGCGCCAATAATGACAACATCCGCCTCTTCATTTCCTTCAAGAGGTTTTCCTTTGTCATAGCTGTTTGCGGTCGCTGTCCACAGTGAGAGCGTATCCATTCGATCCATCTTATCCATAGCTAATCCTTCTCCTTTCGTGACATGTATGTTACAATACAGTCAAAAATATTCGAAATATTCTCACTTATTGAATTAATAATATGACTTGGAGGGAACTCCAAGTCAATAGCCATTTGAGAGTTTTTTGAATTCATTTTACGAAAAAAGTGGAGTAACTCCACTTTTTTCATCAGGAGGTACATCTATGAAGATTGGTACATTTGCAAAACTTTTTCATGTTACAACTGATACCGTTCGTTATTACATTGAACTCGGATTATTAATACCAGACAAAAAAAACACCCAGTATCAAATGAACCAATTGTGTTTCGACGACATGGCTTTTATTACTAAACTGAAAAAATTTCATTTTTCATTGCTTGAAATCCAACGAATTTTATCATATCAGCGTGTCACAAACTTCTCGGACCATGAGGATATCGACTATTACAACAACTTGCTCATCGATAAAAAGGACGAGCTGACTAAGAAAAAAGAAGACATATCAAAAACTATCCAATTGATTGAAAAAGCAGTTCAAACTAGCTCTCCTTCAGCCAAAGAAGAGAGCCTTACAGGGATCCCACTTTCCTTTGTAGATCTGCTCTATTGCCCGAAGTGCCACATTCCACTTGAAATGAAAGATGTAACAATTAAAAAGGTCTACATTTGTACGGGGAGCTTAACTTGCACTTGTGGATACGAGGCAGTTATCGAGGATGGTATAATCATTACCGCGAACTTGTACGAGACGTCTCCTTACCCGTCCTATTTTTACGATAAAGAAACGATTAAAGAGATTAATCCCAAAATGATTAACTTATTTGAAAAAAGTAATTTTCAATTTCAGAAAGTTCTACAAAATATAGATTTGACAAACAAATTAATTGTGGAAACAAACGTTGATGTTTTTGTGTCACTACCCAAATATATTGATGCTCTTGAAACGAGCGCATCCTATGTATTCAGTGGATATTCACTTGCGATGCTCAAGAAGGTTAGAAATAGAATTGAGCGTATGAATCCAAAGCCACGCGTCCTTTATATTTTAAATACTGATTTAAACCTACCATTGAAACCGCTTAGCATCGACGTTTTTGTAGATAGTTTTACAATAACTGATTTTTCACTGCTCAATCCACAGTTCCCGAGTCACGTTCTAAAAAACTATTTACATAGCAATTCAACAATTGTCGGCGGATACTCGTATTATGATAGCTCAGCCAAATCCTTGAAAAACATTTCAACTTTATATCCAAATTCCCACGAACATATTTTATATCCAACATACTTAGAAGAAAATTTATCGGGTAACGGATTTCAAATCATGCAAAGTGAAAATATTGGTTTCTGTACAGATCCAGGACCTTATTTCGATTATCATGTAATAGACGAAAAATTCCACATGCTCATGTATGTAGCTAGTACGAAAAAATAGTACAAAAAAGCGCCGTCCCTTGTGACGGCGCTTTTTCTATGTAAGAGCTACTAGAAGGTATCCTTCTAGCCTACTCCCATTTATAAGTCCAAAATTGTTCAAGTTGCAACCATTTTAATGTTGCTGCATCTTTGTTTTTGATTTTTGCATGCGTTTCTTCAAGCATCGCTTCTGTTTGTGAACGATGTGCACCGAGTGCAGCTAATTTATGCTCGAATACTTCACTAATATTATTTACAACATCAGGCTCACCTAGTACAGCTTCGCGATTTTTCGTAATCGCAACTGCATGAATAACTGGACGTTCTTCTTTTGACATACGTGATACGGCACGAACTACAGCGCGGCCAAATGCATCATGATCTGGATGTACGCCGTGCTCTGGATAAAATGTAATAATTCGAGATGGATTTACTTCTTGAATGATCGCTTCAATTTTATCTGCAACGAAATCAACATCTTCAAATTCTAACGTTTTATCATGGAAACCAAGCATTCTTAAATCTTTGATTCCCATCGCTTCACACGCATCTTTTAATTCTCTCTCACGGATATTTGGAATCGTTTCACGGTTAGCGAATACGTTCTTACCCATGTTACGTCCCATTTGTCCTAGAGTACCGCACGCATACGTTACAGGTACTCCTTGATCTGTTAATAAGCGAATTGTTCCTCCCGCAGCAAATGCTTCATCATCTGGATGCGGAAATACAACAAGTACATGTCTCTCCATAAGTTTCCCTCCTTCTTACTTAAATGGCGTTAAGCTTAACTCAAGCGCTACCGCTAAGCGACCTTGATTATCGTGCCCTGCTAGTAATAAACGCTCTTGACCGTCTACTTCCCAGTGCGTAATACCTTCTGCATATACCCAACCATGATCCATCTTTAGACCAACTCGGTATGGGTTTGTTCCAGTAATCTTCCCGCGTTCAAAGCGAATAATTGCATTTCGAATGAATGCTCCAACTGTCATCATCTTTTCATTAAAGTGTGACGCATACGCTCCGTTCGTCGTTTCTAAATGAATATATACATCTTTATTTACAAAACGTTCAATTTCATTTTGAATAAGAGAACTATCTTTTACTATTTCCATCGGAATTCACCTCTTTAAACCATTTTACGCAAAAATAATGTAAATTGCTATCTCTATATTAGAGGACAACGCTCACTTTTCCTAATAATTTGCACTGTGTTTCTTTATTTTTTTATATCATATGTAAAAAACACATTTTTTCCTTCACTTTGTTAAATAGTTTTCTTTCTTTTTTGAATTTGCTACAATATAAATTATGCAGCGGGATGCATGTTTACAATTGAATACATACTTTAAAGAAGGTGACATGATTGGAACAATCAGCACATGAAGTAGCAAATTGGCAATATTATTTTGCAATTGCCGTATTTTTAGTCACGTACGGATTTATTATTTCTGAGAAATTGAATCGTGCTGTAATCGCACTATTCGGTGCTGCTATTATGATTATTTTTGGAATTGTAGATTTACACGCTGCTTTCACATCACATATTCAATGGGAAACGATCACCCTTTTAATTGGGATGATGATTCTCGTACATATTACTAGTCAATCAGGCGTATTTGAATTTGTGGCTATTAAAGCAGCTAAGGCCGCTGGCGGAAAACCAATCCGCATTTTACTATTACTATCCCTATTAACCGCTGTTGGTTCTGCATTTTTGGACAACGTAACGACCGTCTTATTAATCGTACCTGTTACACTATCCATTACACGTATTTTAAAAGTGAACCCTGTTCCTTATTTGATTTCAGAAGTATTATTTTCAAATATAGGCGGAACAGCAACATTAATCGGTGATCCACCTAACATTATGATCGGATCAGCAAATAAGCATTTAGACTTCAATGCCTTTTTACTTAACTTAGCTCCTATCGTAATTATTATTTCTATCGTGACACTTGGCATTATTTACTTCATGTATCGTAACAAACTAAAAACAACGCCTGAGCAAATCGAAAAACTAATGGCATTAAATGAAAAAGATTATATTAAAGATCAAAGCCTCCTTTTAAAATCCATTTCAATTTTAGGACTAACTATTTTAGGCTTTGTACTTCATTCGATTATTCATGTAGACGCTGCGGTTATTGCAATGACAGGTGCTACACTTCTTATGCTAATCGGTGTGAAAGAACATGATATTGAAGATGTATTCGCCCACGTTGAATGGGTAACCATTTTCTTCTTCGCCGGACTATTCGTTCTCGTTGGTGGGTTAATTGATATCGGACTTATTTCTTCACTCGCAAAAGAAGTAATCGATGTAACAAATGGCGATATCGGTTTCGCTGCGATACTTATTTTATGGGTATCTGGCATTGCATCTGCGACAATTGACAACATCCCATTTGTCGCAACGATGATCCCGCTTATTCAAGATTTAGCTTCAGGACTCGGACTATCTGTTGATTCTCCGCAAATCGAAGTACTATGGTGGGCGTTATCACTTGGTGCTTGCTTAGGTGGAAACGGAACGCTAATTGGAGCATCCGCAAACGTAGTCGTTGCCGGTATTGCAAAACGTGAAGGACATGGATTCTCTTATATGGACTTCTTAAAAATTGGTTTGCCGTTAACGATCATCGCTTTGTTATTATCACATGCTTACATTTATTTACGTTATTTAATGTAAAAGTTGTATTGCATGAAATTATATCGTCAAATAAAAAAGGTTTGCAGCATCATGCTGCAAACCTTTTTTATCACCAAAATATCCCGATAATTGCTAACCCACCTAAAATCATACCACCAATTTGTCCGACAATTGTTGGTGATAATTGAACACCTTTTCTCACTTCAACAACTGGTCTTTCGTGCCTTAGTTGTTGTACTTCACTTTGAAGTTGGTGTACACTTCCGTGCAATTCTTTAATTAGTTCTTTTAATTCAGCGACCTCTTCATTTACTGGTTTTGCCTTTTCTAAATTCATTTTGCATGACTCCTTATAAAGTGAAACTTTAATCAGTGGGGTGGTTGTTCATCCCCCACTGATTATTAGTTGAACCAATCGGACGTTTACGGACAGCCCGACTCCCACCTAACTTCTTTGCTCCAACTAAATTTTGAGGTGGGAGTTTTACTGCCCGTTAACGCGGGATAAATTCAATCAGTTCACTGTAAAAATTCGCCAATTACCATTATATCTCCTGCATATTACATGTATAATATTGAATGTACTTTCTAATCTTGTAGCATAATCCATTCATCTCGCAATATCCCCATAATGATACGATCAAAACACTTTCCATCTCTTTGAACTGCTTCTCTCATACACCCTTCCATCTGAAAACCCATTTTTTTATACAATGCAATGGCTGCTTTATTATACGAAATGACATCAAGGCCAACGCGGTGTAAATGCATTTCATAGAAGGCATACTTTAAAATAAGTTGTATTGCTTCCTTCCCATATCCTTTTCCCCTATCATTTACATCTCCTATACCAATTGCTAATAACCCTGTTCTGTTATTCCACTCTATGCCATGAATTGCAACAAAGCCAATTAAACGATCATCTTGAACTGTCCTCAACATGAAAGAAACACTATTCGATTTTCGTCCCCTTAATAGTCTGTCACTCGCTATTTCATGTAACGATTGCGGGAATGCCAAATCTGTATCTATATTTCTTAAATATTCACTATCCTCTTGCCACCTAACCATTACTTTCGCATCCGTTTCTCTAATAGCTGATAATGTAATAGCTTTATTTTGAAAAAGATTCATTGTCATTTCAAACTCCCCCCTTACTAAATAACGGGGATAATTATTCTAGCCTATTTATCCCCTACTTCCATAAACTGCTCTATAAACGGGATACCTACAATAAGCACTGACATTGGCACAACTCCTCTACACGAAATTAACTTCATTGTATAATTTTTCGTTTATTCTAACAATAATAAAAAACCCTCCAAATTTAGAGGGCCTTCCCTAATAACAAAACTATATTATTTCGTAAACATTTTCTCCGCTTCATCCATTGCCATTTTGTTACCTAAAGCAGAATAGTCAAGCCATGGTTGGTCATTGATAATGTATATGTGCTTGCCTTTAACAGCTTTTAAGTCTTTCCAAATTGGTGTTTCTTGAAGTTGTTTAAATGCAACTTTTGCTTTATCATCTCTGTTTACAACAACGAAAATCGCATCTGCATCAAAGTCAGGTAATACTTCTTGTGAAATGACTTCGAAAGGACGGTTTCCATCGATTTTCTCTACACCATTTGCAGGTTGTAACCCTAAGTCTTGGAATAAAATTGGTCCCATCGGTCTTTTCGTGCTAAATACTCGTAATTCTTTTGCAGTAACGCGAATTGCCATTACTTTTTCGTTATTACCTAACTCTTTATCTATTAAACTTTTTACTCGTTTTGATTGCTCTTCGTAATCTTGAATATATTTATCCGCTTCTTTCTCACGGTTTACAAGTTTACCAACTTGTTTTAAATGATCTCTCCACGTACCTTCATCTAAATTGAAAGAATGTGTTTTTGCAATTTTTTCGTATTTTGCTACATCTTTACCAGCATATTTTTCATCCACATAAATATCAGTAGGCTTTAATTGAAGTAATGCTTCCATATTCGGATCAGTTACAACACCAAGTTTCTTCGTATCTTTCAGTTGTTCTTTTGCATGCGGTAAGAAATCTTTTAAATCTCCACCAATTACAGAACCTACTGGTGTAATTCCTAATGCAAGTAGATCATTTGTTAAGTGAATAGACATTGAAGCAATTTTTGGGTCATTACTTTTTTCCATTTTTTTCGTTGCCTCTTCATTGGCTTTCGTTTGACCACATGCTGCTAATACTAAAATACACATCATGCTAAATAAAATAGTAAGTTTCTTTTTCATATGTTCTCCTCTTTGAAGTATTTATTTTGTTTTTGTAAGTAAATAAAGAAAATAAGGTGCTCCTAAAGCGGCCACTACTACACCAGCTGGAATAGAGTTTGGCTCAAATATAGAACGGCCTATCGTATCTGCTAGTACTAAAATAATCATTCCGATAATACCAGCTAAAGGAAGAAAGTGTTGATATGTAGTACCTACTAACTTTCTGGCGATATGCGGAGCAACTAAACCGATAAAGCCAATCCCTCCTGCCATCGATACACTTGCGCAAGATAATCCAACCGCTGTAGCTAAAAGTAATAACCGTTCTTTTTGAACAGAAACACCAAGTCCTGCTGCCACACTATCACCTAGTGACAATGCATTTAACGTTTTAGATTTTAGCCATGCATACGGGGTTAGTATGAAAATCCAAGGTAATAATGCAAGGACATGAATCCAATCCCTCCCCCACACGTTACCAACTAGCCACCTAGAAGCGAATGTATACGTCTCATCATTTAACTTGAGCGAAAAAAATAACGAAATTGCGCTAAATCCAGCTGAAACTGCAATACCAACGAGAATAAGTCTAATAGGAAGTAAACCTTTTGACCGATCACTCGTAAGTAAAATAATAAGAAATGCAGCTAATACTCCTCCGCCAAATGTAAATAACGGTATTAAAATCGATGCATTCTCATTAATAGAATGAAAGAACGTAACGAAAATAATTAGCCCGAAAGATGCACCTGAATGCAGTCCAAGAATGCCAGGATCGGCCAACGCGTTCCGTGATAACCCTTGCAAAATCGCACCGGAAATCCCAAGGCCAATACCAGCTAACATTGTGATTATAATTCTTGGCATCCGATAATCGTATAGCACGGTTGTGCTCTCAAAATCACCATGACCGAAAAGCGTTTGAATTACTTTGAACGGTGCAATGCTAAGTGTCCCCGTATTTAAGCTAAGTAAAATGACAGCGATACCAATATAACCAAATATTGTAGTTACAGTAACGGCTCTCTTTTTATCCGTGTTTAAAATCTTCTTCACTTACAACTCCCTCCCAACTTTACGTGCTATATAGAGGAAGAACGGAACTCCAACAAGAGCTACCATAATTCCTATTGCAAGTTCTTTAGGAGGATTTACTGTTCTTGCCCCTAAATCAGCTAAAACTAATAACATAGCACCTAAAAATGCTGACATAGGAATAATGAGTCGATAATTAACACCAACTAATTTTCTAGCAATATGCGGGATAACTAGTCCTACAAATCCAATAGAGCCAACAGCTGAAACAGAAACACCCGCTAGAATAACTACTATAATCATCCCTAGTATTCTCGTTCGGTTCGTTTTTACTCCTAAATTTGTAGCAACATCATCCCCCATTGATATGAGTGAAATAGACCGCCCTAACATTGTCGCAAAAATAATTGTTATGAGAATAATAGGAACTAAAAATTCCAAGTGTTCCCACTTAACCCCTGCAACACCACCAGCGTACCAAAACGCTAAATCTTGACTTAAGTCATAATAAATCGCGACACCTGAACTTAACGAATGTAAAAGCGCAGCCATAACTGCCCCAGCGATCGTTAACCTCATCGGTGTTAATCCGCCTGATGTTGCTGATCCGATAATAAAAATGAGCACTGTACTTAAGACCGCTCCAATAAAGGAGACAATCATTAAATAGGAATACGGCATATTCGGGAAAAAGGCAAAACTAAGTGCTACTACAAACATCGCACCTGCATTTATGCCAAGCACACCTGCATCCGCTAAAGGATTTCGTGTTACTCCTTGCATAACAGCTCCAGCCACCGCAAAAGCAGCTCCTACAACTGCTGCGCCAATTACCCTTGGAAGCCTTAATTCATAAATAATTTGGTGCTGCGTTAATTTCGGATTATAATCAAAAACCGCTGTCCATACGGTTTGCAAATGGATATCCTTTGCACCAAATGCAATAGCTAAAAATATAGAGCCGATTAAAGATAAAATTGTTAAGCTCATGAAACATATGAACTTAATATGTAGCCAGCGATTATTGCCAGCATATACAGCAGGCTTATGTAACATGTTTCATTTCATCCTTTATATTCAGTTGTTTTTTATAATTATTTTTTATTTGTAATTATTTTTGATAATAATTATCATTTTCATTTAGATATTATATCCCCACTCTTTTTAAATAGCAAACTATTTTTTCACTTTGTTAAATATTAAAACACTTATTACAATTCCCTTCCAAAACTTATAAATACAAGCAAAATAGACTACTAGCTTATTTTTAAAATTGTAGTATACTTAGTCATTATTTTGAGTTTTCAAACAAAAACATCGAAGGTGACCCAATGTTATATATAAAACAACTACTACACTTCACTTACGAGCAAGCATTATCTTGCTTATTCCCAGTCGTTATTTTCTTAACACTAGCCCTTTCAAAAATCGTTTCGATCCCAGGGTTATATCGCTATGATTTTATACTCATCGTATGCCTTCTTATGCAGTGGATTATGTATAAGACTGGCCTTGAGACGAAAGACGAATTAAAAGTAATTACTGTCTTCCACCTCATCGGCCTTTTACTAGAAATATATAAAGTCCATTTCGGTTCATGGAGTTATCCTGAAGAGGCGTATTCAAAAATTTTTGGAGTTCCACTTTACAGCGGCTTTATGTACGCAAGTGTCGCAAGTTACATATGCCAAGCGTGGAGAAGATTGCATTTACAAATGTATCATTGGCCGAAAGCCATTTTTGCCGTGCCATTAGGAGCAATGATTTACTTCAATTTTTTCACACATCATTTTCTGTATGACTTTCGATGGGTATTAACTGTATTTCTATTCATCGTATTCTTTCGAACTTTTGTGGAGTTTTCCTTACAAGGAGTTACATATAAAATGCCGCTCATTCTCTCCTTCTTCCTTATTGGATTCTTTATTTGGATCGCAGAGAACGTCGCAACATTTTTCGGAGCATGGCAATATCCAAATCAACGGGAAGCGTGGAATCTCGTTCACCTTAGTAAAATTAGCTCATGGTTTTTACTCGTTGTTATTAGCATTATGATTGTTACACAACTCAAACATTTGAAGGAGTCGAAAAGATAATGCTGATTATGTAAAAATAGTTAGCCCATCACTCATTAGAGAGTGATGGGCTTTTTTTAGTAATATTTTTTAAACCGTACTTATCCAAGGAGTTATAATATACAAGAGCATAAGCAGTCACACATTATGAACCACTACTAGCAGAAGAGGTTGCTGCAGATGACGCGACAATCGTTGCCATCATAGCTGCCTGTTGTGCTTGTATGAGGACTTCTATCATAGTTTGTAAACCTGTGTTGTTCGCGTTACTTTCCTCGCCTTTTTGACTTACGAACAGTTGAATAGCAATAAGAATATTTGTATCTGTATGCCAACGGAATAGTTTCTCCCCTTTCAACTTTTCAATCAATGCTTTAATAGAATGAATCTCTTTCTCTCCATCCTCAAGTAACGCTAATAGCCCGACAGCTGGATAATGCATCTGTTTCACTTTTACCTTTTCTTGCTTTAACAACTTCCATATGTTTGTGCACCTTGCAACTAACATTTCTTCCCTGACATCCTTCTTTAGTGAAAGAATATGGCTCAAAAATTGAAGATCATTCCCTTTACGCAAGCCAGCTGTCGCTAATTTCTGATAAAGACGCTCCACTCGATCCATAAGTGTTTCTACATTCTCTGTTTGTCCTGCTAGTAAAACCGCGAGCGGATAATCACTTGTACCTGTAAGAAAGAGATGATCCTTTTTCATACGTTTATATACTTGTATCGAGCGCTGAATGTGCGTACCTTGCTGTCCACTTTCTCCTGTTAAAAGCACAGCTGCTGCGAGATAAGTAAATATACTCCGGCTAAAGCCACCAGTGACCAATTGTTCATATAAATCTAAAAAGTTTTGAAAAGCTTTCTTGTAATCTGTAAAGTGAATATCTAATGTTGCGGCCACTACAAAGCGATGATAAGACTTTAAGTATGAAAACATCCCTACCTGATTCTTAATATAACTACTAATTTCTAAAAAACGTCCGAGATCGAATAATTTATCACTACCTGCATACATAGCAGCAATCATCATTCCTGTTCGAGAATCACTCGTTTTCCATTTTAGTTCTCCCTTTAACTGTGCATATGTATGTGTATATTGCTCCAGCTTTTGTTCTAATGTAATCATAGTATTCACCCCTATTTCTAGTTCTTCTCTTTTATTATACGTATATTCCATATTTAGGAATACCATATTTCATAATCACACCTTAAAAATTAGAAGGTTTCTTGATCCTAATAGATTGGTTTCCTATCCTTCTTCATCAGTAGCACGATGATACTCCCTAATCCTTCAAGAAGTTAGAAAAAAAAAGGGTAGATAATAAATTATCTACCCTTTTTTGTATGCAATTAAACTTTACCTAAAACTAAAGAGCCTTAATAATACGTTCCATCGCTTTCATTTGACCAATATGATCCGCTTCATGATAAAGCATCATACCGTAAAGCTCACCAACTGTTTCTAGTCCTAAGAATGGTTCTGGAAGTTTATTTTCAAATGCTTCTGCTGGAATTTCGTTAATACGTTTTGCTTGTTCTTTTAATTGAGACGTTAACACTTCTAATGATGGTCCTTCTGTTTTCCATTTAGATGGTCTTGATCCATATCCAAACATGCCTGGATATTCAGTTGGTAATTGTTTACACTCTCTTCCAAACATGAATGTTTCGGCTGCTGTTAACACGTGACCAATGTGCCAACGAATTGTATTGTTAAAGCCCTCTGGCTGCGTATCCGCAGTTTTATCGTCTAATGTTTCCATAAATTTAAGTAATGCACCGCGCGTTATTTCAAATTGTTTTAAACCAACTAGTCTATTCATTTTATCGCTCTCCTTTTTTATGTACATTTTATTATGAGCTAAGAGTGTTCAACTTATTAAAGTTTTACCTTGTATAATCTATCAAAAAAAATTAAGAAATACATCTAATATGCTTAGTAAAAATAATAAAAAGGGTCATCTCTCGTAAATATAGAAGTACTTACTACACTAATATTTCAGTAAACAAAAGAGGGGTGTAATTGCATGTTACATGTTTTAAAACAGCAATATAATCTTATTAGCTCTACAAGAGAAACTCTATTTTCATTTTTGGAAGAAATCCCGCTAGAAAAATTACATAGCACTGTTCCGAATTTCGGGAGCGGTAGCATTATAAAGACACATATTCATGTAGCCGATTGCTATCGATACTGGCTTGGATCATTCGCATTCAAGCAAAAACGAGCAGATTTTTCATTCGCTAGTGATTATGAAATTGAACATGCAGATGTAGAAAAAGTTCGTGCTAGATTTAAGTTAGTAGATGAGACTGTACAACGTTTTTTAGATGAATACAATGACCGGTGGCTCGAAAATATAGCAAATGAAGTGAAATGGCAAAAAGAGCCTTGGAGTACAACTCCGCTATGGCTTTTAACCCATACGGAGACGCATGAGTTTCACCATAAAGGACAAATTGTATCAATGGCTCGTCACCTTGGATATACTCCTCCTGATACAGATCTTAGTTAATTCTATAGTCACAGATTATCGAAAAGATTAGTATGAATATAAATTGAGCATGTTTTGAAAACCAATCAAAACATGCTCATGAAAAATGCTATCTTAAAAGTTTTATAGTATCATCAATACCAAATAGTCTCAGCATAATTATATGCATCACTATTCGGAATTGCATGTTTCCCCTGCGCTTGCGCCTTTCTTGGATCTAAATCATATACCATTGGCGTATAGCATGATGTTTGCCCTTTATTTACAACACCATTTCCTCCAGCACTTCCGCAAGTATATGCCTTTCCATCTGTTTTTCTAACAATCCTGGCATCAGCTTCGTTATTATAAACTGCTGGGCGGGTTACAGTAACTTTTGCCCATGCTGTCTTACACGTCGTGCTAAATTTTAATTCCACATAAGAATTTGAATCAATCCATTTCTTCTCTTTCGTTACAGCGGATTGATCACAACTATTATAGTAAGGACTTTTCCCATCATATGAATGGTCTTCTGCATATATTTTATCGCTATTATTCGTACTAAATATACTAGTTAAAACGAGCAAAGACAGCAAAAAACATGCACTCGCCTTTTTTAAAAGTTTCATATCATTTCACTCCTTTATTAATAACGTGCTGTTTTCCCGTAACCGTTATTAAACGTAACTGCTTCAGCGTCTGCTGTGTATCCAAAATCAGCAGTTAAATCAAATACCATTCCTGTATAAGTGCTCGTTTGACCTGTTTTGATTGTGCCGTTCCCCTGGTTAGAAGTAACTGATTTTTGGAATACACCATTTTTATATTTATTTACAACTGCGTACGCATACACTCCTCCAGAAACAGCTGGTGCTGGTTGATCTAACACAAACTTAGCCCATGCTGCATGACATTTATTACTGTAACGTAAATACACTGTCCCTACTTTTTTACTACCTTCGTATACCGCTGTAGATTTTGCATTAAATCCATCTGCATCACACGTTGTACTTCCCCCGTATACTTTCGTTGTTGCTGGATTTTTCCCGTCATAATAACTACTTAAATCAGTAGCTGCAAATGTACTTTCTTGAAAACTAAATAATACCCCTACACTCGCTACACTTAACACACATACTTTCATTAGCTTTTTAAACATTGTAAATCTCCTCCCTCAAAATAAGTACGTATAATAAAAACAAGCTATCCCCTATGTACGCCCCTCCTTTCATGCTTCCTAGAGGCATCTTACAGAAACGAATACATATTGTAAATTTCCTTATGATTATTGGAATATACGAAGAAATTTACTTATTCGTCTAAGAAAAAAAGTTGAGAAATACACACTTTATAGCATTCTTTATTTAAAACATAAAAGAACCGATACTTGTTTCATTCAAGCATCGGTTCTTTATACAAAATTGCCATTTTTTCTTTTATATAAAATAAATATTTCTCCACTTAATCCGTTGTAAAAAACTCCCTCGTTACATCAATAAATTGTTGCAACGGCGCTGTCATCCATTTATCTTTATGCCAAGCAATTTGCGTGAAAATTGGATTGATAGTATTTTCTAGATGTAACTCTTTTATCGTTCCCTCTCGTATATCTTTTTCTACTACTATTGCTGGCAAAACTGCTATACCTAAATCCGCAATGACACATTGTTTAATTGCCTCGACACTAACAAACTCAATCTTATTTGCTGGATACACATCTTCTGTACGAAATAGCTCTTCAAATAAAGTCCGATATGAGCACCCTAGTTCTGTTAACAAAAGTGTTTCCTTCTCTAAATATTTTATAGAAACGGAAGTTTGCTCGAGTAAATGATGCCCTGGAGCAGCTACTACTTTCAATTCTTCTTTCATAAGCGGCTCCACATGTAAAACATCTTCAGTTTTACATTCGTCCAAAATAAATGCAAGATCTACTTTCCCCTCCATCAATTGTTCCTTCGCATCTTTATTGGACTGTGCTGGTTTAAATATAAGCTTTATTTGAGGAAACTGTGCTTTAAATCTCTTTAATATAGATGGAAGTCTGTACGTACACTGACTCTCTTGCGCACCAATTATTAACGTACCAGCTATTTCTTCATCATCTTTCACAGCCATTTTCGCTTCGTTACTAAGTGCAATCATCTTATCAGCATATAATTGAAACTTCCTGCCCGCTTCAGTTAAGAAAAGGCGTTTTCCTAATCTTTCAAATAGTGGCGTACCTAGCTCAGCTTCTAACGTTTTAATTTGCGCTGTTACGCTCGATTGAGCAAAGTTTAATTTCTTCGCAGTTTGTGTAAAGTTCAAAGTGTCCGCGGCTACTTTAAATGTAATTAATTGTTTTATCTCCATTTACTATTCCCTCTTTTTAATCGATATTTTCGATTGATCCCATCGAAATAATCATCTTTTTCTATCATTATTTGTATTGTATGATAAAGAGCATCGACAAACAATATAAATGGAGGTATTCCATATGAAAGCACTTTGTTTCGAACAGTTCGGAAATCCGGATGTACTACACTATAAAGAAATACATGATCCAATCATAAATCCAAATGAAATTCTTGTCCGCATGAAAGCAATCGGTTTAAACTTTGCTGATATTTATAGACGCCGCGGTGATTATCATCTTGCTGGCAATCCGCCTTATATATTAGGTTATGAAGGTGCTGGTATTGTTGAAAAAGTAGGAGCTAACGTAACGACTATCAATCCTGGAGACCATATTGCATTTGCTGATGTTCCGTTTGCAAATGCAGAATTAGTTGCCGTTCCATCAGAAAAAGCAATCCCTCTCCCAAATTCTATCTCTTTTGAAACAGCCGCTTCTATCTTATTGCAAGGTCTAACGGCACATTATTTAACGAAAGATAGCTATCAAATAAAGCAAGGTGATACAGCTTTAGTACATGCTGCCGCTGGTGGTGTTGGGCAACTTCTTATTCAAATGATTAAACTACAGGGCGGAACAGTAATCGGCCTAACTTCATCAAATGAAAAAGGAAAAGTAGCCACATTAGCTGGTGCCGATCACGTATTTTTATATACGGAATCATGGCCTGCGAAAGTGCTTGAAATAACAAATGGTACCGGGGTAAATGTTGTATATGAATCAGTAGGCTCTACACTTGAGGAAAGTTTTAACGCTACTAAAGTTGGTGGTACTGTCGTATTTTTCGGAATGGCTGGCGGTAATCCTGCGCCTGTAGATCCACGTATGCTTATGGATACCTCAAAAACTTTAACTGGCGGAGACCTTTGGAACGTACTTACTACTTTCGAAGAACGTAAACAGCGTTCTACTCAATTATTTGATTGGATCGCTAGCGGAGAATTAAACATTGCGAGCCCTACTACATTCTCTTTACAAGACGGTGCCCATGCTCATGAATTATTAGAAAGCAGAAAAAGTACAGGGAAAATTTTATTAATCCCATAATTCATAAAATGAAAAGAAATCTAGGTTAAGTTTTATGAAAACCTATAGTGAAAAAAAGTTGATAAATTAAAGGACATAACATATTTTATATAACTAATATGTTATGTCCTTACTTCTTCAAATCACTCGGATAATTTTTGATCTCTTTTCTCAATTAGAAGCATATGTTTTTTATTTGTATATCGCTAGGAAATTATCATTTTATTTATGAATAAGGCTACGTACCGATTTAAGCTAAAAACTAGATTTCGTTCCTATAACAACAGTAGCATCTAATTCCTCATCTCTAGCCACTTTCGTGATAAGCCCAGCACCAGCAAAGATTTCAAAGGTCTGAGTTGCCTGCATTTCGCTCGTCTCTATTAAAAGATGACCTCCTGGTGCTAGCCAGAGAAATGCTTCTTTCGCTACTCTTCGCTGAATATCAAGTCCATCCTCTCCTCCGTCAAGCGCCAGCTTCGGTTCATGTAGGCGAGCTTCCTGTGGGAGCAGCTTTATTGCATTGGTAGGAACGTAAGGTACGTTTGCAACTAGGGTCTTCACGTGTCCTTTAAGTGAGTGAGGCAAAGCTTTATACAAATCACCTTCAAAAACATGGCCACCGAAACTTGTTACATTGCGGCTTGCACATCGTACTGCAATAGGGTCAATGTCAACAGAATATAATTCAACTCTGCCTAAAGCTGCCGCTAGAGCTGCACCGACAGCACCTGAACCACAACAGAGATCAACGACGATATCACCAAAACATGACAGCGCTTCGGCTTGGTGAACAAGAAATTCGGTGCGTTGACGAGGCACGAAAACACCCCGCTCCACTTCTATCCGCATCCCACAAAATTTTGCGTATCCAACAACATATTCAAGTGGTAAACCATCGGCTCGCATTTCCACCATTTTCTCGAGGTCCTCTGGATTCCGTGCCTCTGAAATAAGTAACCGCGTCTCATCTTCTGCGAAAACACAACCCGCGCTCTGAAGCCTATTAATTATGCATTTTTCCTTTTTATTTTCCAAAAAGAAATTAAATTCTCTTCCTATTTCTCTCACCACTTTTTCGTATTTATAACCTTGTATTCGCTAAAAATTGGAGATATCCTTTTTCAACAAAATGGCCCTATTGTTGAAAAAAGAAACACTCTATATACTAGATAATTTTATTAGAATATCCCAATCCGTTTTATAAATGACATACTAAAAAATAAAAAGGAGGTTAGATTTCTCTAACCTCCTTTTCTTATCTCAATTTAAGATCTAATTATATTTCCACACTTTCTTTCCCTTTTGCAACATAACTCATATCCCCAACCGACTCAACGATGTATTCCCCATCTTTATATACAATCTTCGTCACACTAGCATTTTCCACTCCAAGTTTTGTTTTACTACTGTCTAGCATTTCTATTAAGGTAGTAATCAACAGCCCATGAACAACAACTAAAACGTTACCGCCGCCATCTTTAGCTGCTTCTTCACTAATTTTATCTATCTCTGCTTTTATACGAGTAGAAAATAATTCCCAATCTTCCGCTTGTTTCGTAGGATCTGCTGCTCTAATAAGATCAATAACTTCTTGAATAGTAAACTTCATAAGTTCTTCTGGTGATGAAACGCCTGCAGCTTTTCCAACCACATCCCACATATTTTCAAGTTTTTCACCTTCAAAAATACCAAAATTTAATTCTCGTAAATCTTTTCTTTGCTCAAGTTTCAATTTTGATTGCTCACTATATTTTAATACTAAATTAGCAGTTTCAATCGCGCGACCGCTATCACTACTATACGCATTCATAAAATGAATATCTTTTAATCCCATTCCTAAATTTGTGGCAACTTCCACACCTTTTTCCACCAATGGAGAGTCCGCCCAACCTTGCGCGCGATGATTCGTATTTAATATTGTTTTACCGTGTCTTGTAACATATAACGTAACTACATTCTCATTGCTATCTGTTTCTCGCTTATTCATTCTCTTCGCTCCCTTTACATTTCTATATCAATTTTACCATCTTAATTATTCATTGAGCAAAATATACGTAAGGGAATCTGCTTACAAAAAAACACTACCTTTCTGTATATTTCAACAAAAAGATAGCGTTTTGTATAATTACATTTCTTAATCAGTACTTTTATTCAGAAAAGGCACTCGAGTATTGTACAATTCCTCCCACACCTTCAAGAGCATTCTCCCTTATTTCCATCGCCATAAACACTTCATCTGGTACTTCAAATGGCGCTTTTATATTCCACTCACTTGCTTTCTTAAAACCAAATTTCGGACAGTATTCTGGATGTCCTAACACTACAACTGACCCGTATCCAAGTTCTTTCGCTTTTTCTAAAGCATAAGCGATAAGTTTACCGCCAATTCCTTTTTTCTGATAACTTGGAATAACCGAAACCGGTGCGAGCGCTAATGAAATTACTGATGTTCCACCTTTTTCTATTGTAATTTTCGATAACATAATGTGACCAACGATTTCCTCATCTACCGCAACAATTGATAACTCCGGAACAAATGCGTCACATTCTCTAATACGTTTTACAAGTTCATGTTCCTTTTTATCACTAAATTCTTCATTTAAAAATGCTTGTCGTACAACTTCTTCTGTTTTTCTGCAATCATTTTTTTGTTCTTGCCTAATCATTACCACCCTATACTACCCTCTATTCTTTCTCATTTCTTTTTGAATTTTACGAAGTGCTTTTTTCGATCCGCGTTCAATATCATGCTGCATTTTTCTTTCTTTATAACCGACAAATAGTGTATTTAAATCATATCCCTCTGGATATAATTCTTTTGCTGCTACTTCTAAAGTAATACGTTTTACATTTACTTCAACGAATTCACCGTTATAATATACAACGACGTTATAGAAATTATCTATTTCCTTATAGATGATACCAAAATCATTATGATCCAATAAATTTACACGGTCACCGATTTTGTACTCATAACGTTTTTCTCTTTTTTCCTGCACAAATTTCGGTTTTCTAATTTTACTTTCATTCACCTTTTCTAAAGCGTACTCTTTATTTCCCATGTACTCTTTCGCTCTTTTCAGTACATGTTCCCTTACATTCATTTTATTCGCAATCCAAAGTGCATTACTTTCCCCTGATTTACCGATTACTAATTTATAAAGCGGCTCTAACGTTTCACTATTGAATTGCATCGCTGCATTCATAAAATCATCATGCATTTCTGAGAATCGTTTAATTTCTCCATAATGCGTACTCGCAACTGTAATACATCCAGCAAGATAAAACTCCTCTAAAATAGCAATTGCAAGTGCTGCACCTTCATTCGGTTCTGTACCACTTCCTATTTCATCAAATAATAGCAACGTATTATTATTTGACATTCTCATAATCTCAGATAGATTTTTCATATGAGATGAGAATGTACTTAGTGCATTTTCGATACTTTGATTATCACCAATATCTACAAATACATTGTCAAAAATAGCAAGTTCCGTTTCTTTATCTCCAGCAATATGAAGGCCTGACATTGTCGCTAATGTTAACAATCCGATTGTTTTTAATACAATTGTCTTCCCACCCGCATTCGGTCCTGTAATAATTAAACTACGGTAGTTTTGACCAATTTCAAAGTTTAACGGTACTACTTTCCCACTTAAAAGCGGATGCTTACAATTTACTAAATGAATGTAGCCATGATCATTTAACTTCGGCTCTATTCCATCGATTGATTTACTAAACTTCGCTTTCGCAAAAACCATGTCATACTGACTAATTAGCTCCATATTAATCTTTATACTATAAATGTTTTCTAACACCATTCCTGATAAAGTTGCTAAAATTTGATATTCTTCCATTGCTTCTTCTGCTTTCAAACTTGCAAGTTCTACATTTAACTTTGTAACCGTATGCGGTTCTATAAATACAGTAGAACCTTTTGCAGATGCCTCAACAATACTTCCCGCAACTTGATTTTTATAAGTAGATTTAATGGGAATCGTATAACGATCATCCTTTTTACTAATAAAGAATTCCTGAATATACTTCTTATTTGCACTATTATTTAAAAACTTCGTTAACCGTTCCTTTATTTTTCCATCTACAGCATCGATATTATTTCGAATTCTTTTTAGCTCTTTACTAGCAGCTGCATCGATACTATTACCTTTAATTGAAAAGTTAATTTCCTCTTCAACACTTTTAAACTCGCTCATTGAATTTGCATAAGAAGCTAATACAGGCGCAAAGAATTCTTTATCTAACATAAACTTTTTAATCTTTCTACATCCACGTAAAAAGTCTGAAACACTTACTAATTCTTCTGGATCTAAAATCATCCCTTTTTCTAATTTTTGAATTGTACTAGCAATATTTGAAATGCCAAAGAAAGGCACATGCCCTTCTGCATCTAATATAGCTCGCGCTTCAGTTGTTTCATTTAATCGATTCCTTACTACTTTTATACTCGTACTCGGTTCTAATTTATTTAATAATTCTTTTCCTAATCCACTTACGCAATAAGATTTCACTATTTCTTTTAATTCGTTATATTGTAACTTTTCAAAAGTCATCGTATTCATTTTTATTTCTCCTCACTATGATTCATATATTTCATAAATGAAGATACCTACTCATTAGATTCCAATGAGCTCTACATTATTCAATTACCATTTTTATACATTAAAAATATATACAAAAAAGCTGCGGGGATACCGCAGCTTTTACATTTACAAGGCATGTGTAATAACGTATGAGAAAATAAGCCACCTAAAAAGTATATGGCACTCCTCTTATTACACGCTTTATAAAGTATTGTAGGTATCTTCATAGGTATCGAAATAAATCCATGACAAATTTAGGGGTATGATATACATAAAAATCCCCTGATCTTATCCGATTTATTTCATTAAATTTTTCCTATTTAGTACCTACCGCACTCACAAAAAGCACCTCTCATTAATTTATATTATAGTCATTGAAATCTAATTTACTGAAATCATCATACTATATGTATAGCAAGAAGTAAAGGTGTCATACTTTAGTCGTACGCACATATGCAGATGTTTCCTCTTTCGATATTAGATACAATATATATAAATCGTTTTAACGGAGGGATTTCCATGACAGACTTTCAAAAACAATTTTTCGCACGATTACATATAGAAGAAATAGCAACTATTTCATTTGAGGATTTACCTCACATTATGTACGCAATGGCACAAACCGTTCCATTTGAAAACTTAAATGTTCTCGAAAAGAACTTTAAAGAAATATCAAAAGAGAATTTAAAAGAAAAAATTTTAGTAAACAACCGTGGCGGTCTTTGTTATGAATTAAATCCTACTATGTATTATTTCCTTAAAGACTCTGGATTCGATGTTCATTGCGTTTCGGGAACAGTGTATAATGCAGCAAATTCTATATGGGCTGTTGATTCCGGACATATCGCAACTATTTTAAAATATCAGGATGAATTTTATTTAATTGAAGTTGGGTTCGGGTCATACTTACCTCTTGCACCTGTTCCTTTCTCTGGTGAAGTTGTTCACTCTGTTACAGGAGATTATCGCATTCGTAAAGAAACGACTGAAAAAGGAAATTACATTTTAGAAATGCGTAAAAATAATGAGTTTCTAGATCAATCTTCTGCTGATGATTGGACATTAGGCTATGCATTTTATTCAGATGCAGTAAATGAAGAAAAAGCAAATGCAGCACAAAAAATTATCGTTGAACATGAAGGTTCACCATTTAATAAAATGCCTCTCATTGTAAAACTTACAGAAGATGGGCATGCCTCTTTAACGAAAGATAGCCTTACAGTAGCGAAAAACGGCAAAAAAACGAAAGAAACCGTTACAAACGAACAATATGCAAACCTTTTACATTCGAAATTTGGAATTACATTATAACCTTTAAGCATTGCCACTTTTGGTGATGCTTTTCAATTTTCAGCAGGGATTTTTTGCAATTTGTTGTATTTCATAGTTATATAGGAATATAACTACATACGTAGAAAGGGAATGATTATGATAGAACTTACAGATCGATTAAACGTACCTGATAATGAAAAATGGAACTTAACTGATATATACCACACACTTGAAGATTGGGAAAATGATTATAAAAAAATAGAGTTGTTAACAAACGAACTAAAAGAATTTAACGGCAACATTCACGATGGCGATCGTTTACTAGCTTATTTAACAAAGAGCGAAGAAGTATCTAGCATATTATCTTTAATGTTTGCTTACGCACGATTACAATCTGACTTAGATACACGCGATACGAACTCTCAATCACTTGTTGATAAAGTATCACAATTACATGTAAAAGTCAGTGCAGCTAAATCATTCTTCTCTCCATTCTTACTTAGCATCGATGAGAACACATTACATACTTACATAGATGAAACAGAAGGCTTGCAATATTACAAAGAAGATTTATTTGAATTGTACCGCTATAAAAAGCACGTATTAAATAAGGATCAAGAAGAAATTTTATCACAAATGGGTGAAGCACTTTCTTCTCCACAGCACACATTTGGTATGTTAAATAATGCAGATATCATTTTTGGTGAAGTGACTACTGATGATGGTAAGAAAGTAAACTTAACACGCGGAATGTATGCAAAATTAATAGAAGATGAGAATCGCGATAAGCGAAAAGAAGCGTATAAAGCGTATTACAAACCGTATGTTCAATTAAAGAACTCCATCGCTTCTACTTTATCTGCTGCAATTAAAAATAACGTTACTGTTTCGAAGCTAAGAAAGTATCCATCTGCTTTAGAGAAATCATTATTTGGTGATATGGTTCCGAAAGAAGTATATGACAATTTAATTGATACGACGAAGAAAAATATTCAATCTTTACACACATATAATGAACTTCGAAAAGAAAAATTAAATGTAGACGAACTAAGACAATACGACTTAAGCGTCGATTTAGTAACGGGTGTGAAACAAGACATTCCATATGACGAAGCATTTGATATTATGATTGCATCACTTGCTCCTTTAGGAGAAGAATACATTGAAACATTAAAAAGCTTTAAAGATAAACGATATATAGATGTGAGAGAAACGCCTGGAAAACGTTCTGGTGCTTATAACTTTGGTGTATACGGCGTTCATCCTTTCATTCTTTTAAATCATCACGATGATTTAAATAGCCTTTTCACTCTTACACACGAGTGTGGTCACGGCATGCATACACATTATTCACACGGATACCAACCAAGAATTTCTGCACACTATTCCATCTTTGTTGCAGAAGTCGCTTCTACAGTAAATGAAGTGTTATTAATCCATTATTTATTAAAAGAAGCGAAAGAAACGAACGTGCGTAATCATTTAATTAACTACTTTATCGATAGCTTTAAAGGCACTTTCTTTACACAAATCATGTTTGCAGAATTTGAAAAAATTACACATGAAATGGCGGAGCAAGGTAAACCATTAAACGAAAAAATCTTCAGTGAAATATATGAAAATCTATTTAGAGAATATAATGGTGATTCACTTGTATTTGATGAAGAAGTAAAATACGGATGGTCTAGAATCCCTCATTTCTATCGTCCATTTTACGTGTACAAATACGCAACTGGATTTGCTTCTGCCATTCAAATCGCCGATAAATTGTTAAGCGGCGATCCAAATGCACAGAAAAACTATATCGAATTCCTTAAAGGCGGAAGTTCAGATTACCCACTAAATCTACTAAAAAAAGCTGGTGTCGATTTAACTACACCAGAACCGATTGAAAGTGCATTAAATCGATTCGCTCAACTTGTTGAAGAATTTTCAGCATTATAGAAAAAAGCATGCAGAATATATAATCTGCATGCTTTTTCATTTGAATCACTTTATCCTATATATTGCTGCGTCACACAGTGAATCATACCACCATACGCATACAATTCATTCACATAAATACCAACAATTCTTCTCCCTGGAAACTGACCTTCAATAATTTGCAACCCTAACTTGTCATGTTCGTCACCGTATATAGGTACCAATACGACTTCATTTCCAATATAAAAATTCAAATACGAGCCTTTACAATCTGTCCCTTTAACTATTTTTCTCGTTACTGGTACTGGTATGAGCTGAAATGGCTTTCCATCTATATTTCTTGCTTGTCGCAATTCTTGATAATGCTTTTCGTACGCCTCCAAAAGATACGACTCCCCTTCCTTAAAAGGATCATATTCATACAGAATCGTATTTTCATTTACAAAACGTGCTGCACCATCTATATGGTAATCCGTATCTTCATCATAATTATCCTCACCGCGAATACCAGTTATCCATATAAAATTCGTTACCCCTAAATATTTCGTTAACTCCATTTCAATCTCTTCCTGACTTCGTGTAGGATTTCGATTTTCATTTATAATAGACGTTTTCGCTGCCATTAAGGTTCCGTTTCCGTTTATCTCAATTCCCCCGCCCTCTAGACAGACACTAGATTCAACTTTTGGAATGCTATACCTTTCACTTATTTTAGTTGGTATAATAGCATCGTTTACATACGGATATTTATCTCCCCAACCATTAAATACCCAGTGTGTTAGGCACAGATTTCCCTCTTTATCTTTCACAAAGATCGGTCCATTATCTCGTATCCAGACATCATCAGTTTCTTGTACTAAGAAATCAATTTTATCCATATCTACTTTCGCTTCCATTAACTTTGATTGGACATGTACTTTCTCTTCCTCATCGCATACAACAATATGCACATTTTCTCCATAATGAAGTTCCTTTGCCATCGATACCCAAATATCATCTAACTTAGCTCTATAGCCTTCTCCCCTATGCGTTTTATCATGAGGCCATTGGAGCCATGTCCCCTCATGTTTCTCCCATTCTGCTGGCATATAAAACAAACTATTTTCTATATTTCTCATATATATTCACCCCTTATATGAATGCAGATCCAGTCTATACTTTGACATCGTGTTAAGGTCAACAAGAATATATTCATTTACTTGTAGAAACTTTATAAGGTGACTCTTTACTTCTCCTTGTGATACACTATTTCTCCTTGTAAAACAGTCACCAAAACTTTCGCATTCGGAATCTTATCGGCACTCATTTTAGTAATATCTTCATCTAGTAATACCATATCAGCTGATTTCCCTACTTCAATCGAGCCAGTAATTTTATCAAGACCTAGCGCTTTAGCTGGCTTAATTGTATAGGCATCAATAGCTGCGTATACATCAGACAAGCCCTTGTCATCAATGCTTAATGCATTCGAAATCGTCACAAGTGGATTCAGTTCGTTTACATCCCAATCACTACTAAGTGATACATTCGCACCGGTTTTCCAAATTCGCCCTAACGGCATAATTCGTTTCATTTGCTGATCTGTAAAATACGTACTTGCCCAGCTTTGTTTAGGATCTTCTGCAAAATCATGACCTACTTGGAAATCAGCGCTAATACCTAATTTAGCAAAACGATTTATATCACTATCTTCTACCATTTCCACGTGCGTAAGCGTATATGGCTGTTTTGCACCTTCTGTTTTCGCCGCTTCAATCGCATTTAAACTCTCTCTTCCCCCGCCATCTCCAATTGTGTGAATGAGTGCACCGTAACCAATTTTATTCAGTTCAGTCAACCACCATTTCATTTTTTCTTCTGGAATATAGTTCAAACCATACGGGGTTCCTTGAAACCACTCAAATTTATATTTTTCTAGTGTTTTAGCTGTACTATTAATGCTAATTCCATCACTGTACATTTTCACTTGATTAATAAGCATGCGGGATGACAAATCATCACGTTTAATTTTCTTAAAATACTCCATTTGTTCTGCTTCATTTAAATTCGGATATACCCATGGACGAAGTACTACTCGCGTTGTTAACTTTTTTTCATCATTTACTTTATTCCAAACATCTAACCAGCCTCGTTTCCAATAAAGACGGCCATCACCAACTGTAGTTATACCATTCTTCGCAACTTCATCTAAACCGTCTAACAAACCGTCGTAATTCTTTTCAAAAAGTTTCGGCTGAGAATTCCATGCTTTTTCCATCACAATATCTCCAGCTGTATCATAAAGAATACCAAAAGCTTCTCTTGTCTCTGGATCCCGAATGATTCTTCCACCCTGCGGATCTTTCGTATCTTTATTTATCCCAGCTAACTCGAGTGCTTTTGAGTTAACCCATACAGAATGAGAGGTTCTTTCCATAATTAATACTGGATTATTAGGAAATAACTCATCAAGAACTTGTAATGGCGTTTGTTGTTCTGCTTTTTCGTCCATATCTTTTAATAGCTCTTCCAAACTAAATCCTGTTCCACTTACCCATTCGCCATCTTTCACATCTTTTTTACAATCCTTTAAATAAGAGCGTTGTTTTTGCAGCGAAGCATCTGGTGAGACACTACAATTCCCTGCTGCTGGTGATTTCGCTTCAAAAATATGATTATGGTTATCCACAAAACCAGGAAGAATTTGACGTCCTTGCAAATCTATCACTTTCGTATCATTATTAATTAATTTTTCTACATCCTTATTTGAACCGACAAAAGTGATTTTCCCATCTTTAATCTCCACAGCCTCTGCCATTTCTTGCTTTTCATTTGAAGTATAAATTGCCCCATTTTTCAACACTACATTTTTAGGTAACTGACTCGGTAGCTCACCTTTTCCTATTTCAGACGTACACGCTGAAATCCATACCATACTGAGAACCAGACAAATAATCATGATTGTTCTTTTCATATTCTTTCTCCTTTTTATTATGATAAATTGCTTTCGTATATAGAATAAGGATTGACATAATGTTAATGTCAATCCTTATTCTCATTCTATTTTCGTAAGTAATAAACAAATTTGTGTCACATACTCTTCTACTAAACAATCACATTCAGGTCCCTTTATATAAACTTCATATGGATGACCATCTATTCTATAACCGTTCTTTTCCACCCACTCTTCTAATGCCATATAAGCATAACCTATATAGTCATAACTACCATAATGCATAGTAGTAACAATTTGATGTTGATGTATCTTTTTTATTTCGCATCCTTGTAATTCATTTTTATCGTCACCATCCATAATCGGAATTCTTAATTCAATATCACTGTGACCCGGCATAAACTCTTCATCATAAAAAACGGTAGAAGGAGAGCCTACTATTTGCAAACTATTTTTTTGTACTTCTTCATATAAGTCATAAAAATAATCATCCATATGATCTATATCTATTTGCAACCTCTGAGCAATTACTGTTATTTCATTTCTCGTTCCATTTAATATATCGTAATTTCTATGGCGAGCAATATTTAAAGCCGTATTCATATTTACCATTTCATTCATTTCAGAAATAACCTGTAAATTTTGTTTCACCTCATGAGACAACTCGATAATTTGCGCTTGCATATGGTGAATAAATGAATCTTGATCTGATGACTGCAGTATTACTTTAATTTTCAGCAAAGGAAACTTGTACTCCCTCAGCTTTTTAATTTTCAACGCTATTTCTAGCTGTCCTTGCTCATAATATCTATATCCATTCACTGGATTCACATATGCTGGTTTCAATATCTCTTCCTTGTCATAGTGCCTTAGCATTCGCGTACTCATTTTGCAAATCCGTGAAAATTCAGTAATTGTATACATATACATACCCCTTGACTACATTTTCTTATACGCTTATTTATTAAAACCAATCAAAAATTTTTCTAATTGAAGATTCTCCATTCTGATTACTCAATCTTTTCATTTTTGAAGGTAATAAATGACTCGGACAATACCATGTTAAACAATTCATTGCGCCTCCCATAGTCGATATTTCTCCTACATGAATTTGAATAACTTGTTTCTCCGTATACTGTTGAATATATCGTAATACTTCCCCATCTTTAGCTAATCCAAACTTAGGAACGTAAAGAGCATCACATGTTTCTAATATATTTATATATAAGCCTTTTGCCGACGCTATTTCTTGATCATATTGGCCTTTCTCTGTATATGACGAAGGAACAACTATAAATTCAGCTTCTGGCATTTGCTCTTGAATAATCTCTTGAACATGATATCTAAATTCATGATCCCCTAGAAAATCACTAATAAACATTGTGTGTTCATCAATAAATTTAACCATTCCGTCTGCGTGCGCCAGTACATCTCCTTCTTCAGCAGGAATAATAATAACTCGGCTCACATCTAAATCCCACTCTAATTGCTCTATAATTTCCTCTTCTGTCCAATCATCATTATCATCAAATATGCGTTCTGTTAAAATAACAGTATCTTTTTTGTTCCAAATAAGATTACCACCGTCCAATATTAATGGTGATTTCACATATTCAAAGTCGTTCTTTTTCAACCATTTATTAAATTGGTGATCTAAATATCGCCCTTGATCATCTGGCAAATAATTTGGTCGATATTTAAATTTAACAAGATGATTCGTTACAACTGGTGCAACATCTCTTAACCAAATATCATCATACTCAAAAAAGCTCGTATGGAATTCTTGTTCTTCAACAGATAAAGAAATAAGTTGGTCTGTAACTCCCTTTTTCCCATTTAAATTTTCATTAAAATAAATAAGTTCTTCATAAAACGGTCCATAATATTCATTTGATTCATCTGGAATCGCAGTAAAAATAATTCCCTTTTGTTCCATCTTCTTTACCTCTCTTTTGTATAATATTTAATTAGCCCGCTCTTCTCCTCGATATTTTTCACTTTTCATTACAACTTTTAAAACGTGCACATTTCTTGAATGGATTATAGCACGAGGAAATATTATATATTTATATAAATAAGCCTTACATTGACTCTTGACAAAGATTTAACATATACATATTTAATAATTGTAATGAACCCTATTTTCAAAAACCTCTTCCTTTTTAATCTTTAAAATTATGAAAGTATACAGTTAAATGCTAGAATCATAAATCCAATCATTATGAAGCTAATTAAGATAATTTCTTTCAACACCTTTACTCCCTTTTATACAAATAAAAAAGAATGTCACCTAGCCAAAAGTTCGACTATGGACATCCCTGCCGATAGTTATATTTCCACTTACTACTTCAAACTAACGGGTTGTTGTTGCGTCACACAATGAATCATACCGCCATTTTTATAAAGCTCTCTCACATCAATACCAACTACTTTACGACCTGGGTATAATTTCTGAATCGTATCGTTTGCGATTTTATCATTTGGATCATTATAATTAGGCACCAATACCACTGTATTCCCAATATAATAATTGATATATGACCCTTTATAATCGAGAGTTTTTCCATTTTCTAATACAACTTTTTCTTTACTAAGCGGTAAGTATTCATACTTATATTTCTTTCCTGAAGCATTTTTTGCATTTAACAATGTATCCATATCTTTATTAGATAAACCCCATTCGGCTAGATCATCTTCTTTCATCGTTACAATGGTAGATTTATTATGAAATTTAGCAAATCCATCAATATGAAAGTCCGTAATATCTAAATTAGGCACTCCATCTAACCAAATAAAGTTTGATACCCCAAGATCACTTATATATTTTTCAATTTCCTTTTCTGATAAATCAGGATTTCTATTTTTATTCGTTACCGCACTTCGAGTTAATAAAGCAGTCCCATTGTTATCTAATTCAATTGCGCCGCCTTCAAGGACAAACTTTCCCCAATCAATTCTTTCAATCCCTGATTGTTTACTCACATTTTCACGTATACGAGCATCATTTTTGTACGGCGTTTTCTTTCCCCATCCATTAAATGCTGGGTCTAATATTTTTAAATTTTTATTATTGTCATAAACAAAAATCGGTCCACTATCTCGTGCCCATACATCATCCGTAGGAGCGATAAAGAAATCAATTTTATCCATATTCAGTCCTTTATCTATTAAAAGCTTATTGATTCGCTCTTTCTCCTCCTCATCGTATGCAACAATGTGGACTTTTTCCCCCTCAGTTAAAGTACTTGCCATCTTAACCCAAATAGGTTCAACTTCCTGCTGATACTCTTCACCATATGTGTATTCATGAGGCCATTGCAGCCATGTACCTTCATGTTTATCTTTTTCATCTGGTATTGTATACTTCCCAGCATTTTCCTGTACCTCTACCTTTTCCCCCTCTTTTCCTTTTGCATTTTTATTATTCTCTTCAAAAGAACATCCACTAATAATCGCTGTAGATAATGCACTTATTAAACAAAGCTTTACTATTTTTTTCATTTGTTCAACCTCCTGCTCTTGTCTCCAATAATATAAAGGTTCACATAGTGTAAAGCTCAAGTTTTTTATCAATGTAAAATTTACCAATTAATCTTCCGCATACATTCAATACAATAGATGAACTTCGTGCAGTACCTTTCCTATATATAACATTCATATCATTTAACTTCCTATATAAAATTATTCTAATAGTAATCGCCTCTCATACTTGCTTATTCATTAAGTAAAACATTACTAAATAAAAAAATCGGTATTGATAATTACATATCAATACCGATTTTCCCATTATTATTTTCCTTCTATTAAATCATTCGCCATTTTTCTAAACTCTTGATTAAATGTATCATTCATACCATTTTGTACGTTAGAGAATAATATGACAAACGTTCGTTTATCCCAGTTAAAATTATTAAAGGTATTCCAACCTGCTAATACGCCATGATTATGATAATAATCTGGATACGTATAGAAACTAAATCCATATTTTCTTACAGGTGATGCAGTAAACATATCTAATACACTTTGTTTAGACAGCAGTTTCCCATCCATAATAGCTTCATCTAATCTTTTCATATCTTCAACAGTCGTATACATTTCACCACACCCATACAACCAGTTCATTTTTATGCGGGGTGCAGCTATTAACTCATTATCTTTTTTCGTATAACCTTCTGCTAAAAAAATATCTTCTGGGAGATTTGCCCCCATTCCAGATTCATGCATTTCAACAGGCGTAAAAATATTTTCTTTCACATATTCAGCGAGCGGTTTATTTGCCACCTTTTCTACAATATACGCAAGTACCATATAATTATAGTCTGTATATTTCCACCCTGTCCCTGCAGGAAATTGTAACGCCTGCGAACCAATCCACGTTACTAACTTTAAACGCGAAGCCGCATCAACCCTACCTTGCCCCTGATCTGGCAACCCAGACGTATGTGTTAACAAATTTCGTAACGTAATATTTTTATCTGCTGGAAACGATGGAATATACTTATTTACATTGTCTTCAATATTTAATTTCCCTTTTTCTTTTAGCTGCATAATAGATATTGCAACGACTGTTTTCGTAATAGAACCAATACGATATTTCGTTCTTGGCGTCGTTAATACTTTATCCTTCACATTCGCATAACCGTAACCTTTTCGTAAAATCACATGATCTTTACTTACTACAAGAACACTTCCATTAAATCCTTTATCTTTTAAATATTGATCTAGTCTTTCTGCTGCAATTTCATAACGCTTTTTTTCAGCTATGCTAACCTCTTGCATATCGTCCTTACGCTTACCATTTAAATTAGAAAATGCCTTTATATCATATTTCTTACCTTTATTTGCATGTATGAGTGTAGCGACACTTCCACAAAAAACAGCAAAAATAAAGAAAACAATTAACCATTTCTTTAACATAATAGGAACCCTCTTTTATCTAGTTTCACTTAACGTACGTCCATTCTATTCTATATCTTTTAATTTTCAAATACTTTATAATATTATCTAACATTCACTCTATTTAAACTAGATCCCTTTTTCTCATATTCAATTTTTGACTACTCTCTATTGTATTTCTTTCTTACAAAATTTCCACCATACAATCGGATGCGTCAAACTATAATTTCAATTTCTTTTGTAACATTTGTTACATACTAATAAGAATGGAGATGTAATATGAAGAATACTGACAGACGCAATCGTTTAGATGATAGAATGTTTCATTATCGGGTAACAAAAAATAACATAGTTTTAATTGAATATTACGGAAAACGAATTATGATGTTAAAAGGAAATGATGCTGAAAAATTTTCAAACAAAATACATCATGCAAATAACGATAAAGAAAAACAACTAATTATGGCTAAAATAACAGGTAATTTCAAAAGAGGAAACGAACGTCATTGAAAACGAATCTCATTTATATTTCGATTATACAATAAATTCAAAAAGAAATGTCGCTCATTCGGCATTTCTTTAGACTTTCTTCATAGAAAATTTACATTGCTAACATTCCTTTATTTTTTGTTTTTACTATATAAACTCACTGCCGAGATACTTAATAATACCACTATACACAGCCACGCATACGTATACCCTTTCTGATCTACAATATAACCAAATAAAACAGGTGCAACAATAATAGCAATTTGATTTAATGTAAGTGCCAAACTAACTGTTATTCCAACAGCTTCTTCACTTGCCAGTTCAGCAACTTCGACGACAAAAAGACTAAACCATCCAATTGAAAAGAAGCCTAACAATGCACTTACACCATACAATACTCCACTCGCTATTATATGTATGCTCATTGCTAACAATAGAATCAAACCGATAGAAGCACAGACAGCTATAAATAAAGGCGTGCGCCGATTCCCCTTGTACAATACATCACTAATAGCTGCTAATACAACACGACCAATCATTCCAGAAAAAAACATAACTGAAAATACTGTTCCAGCTACAGTAGATGTAATTGATTGTTCCCTTACTAAAAATTTCATGAAGTGTCCAACTAACACCATTTGTAATGAAATCATGCAAATCCCCGTTATATAAATTGGATATAATTCTTTTTTATATATCACTACTTGTAGCTCCGTCCAAAAAGAAATTTTAATATGTTCTTTCTTTGTTTCCTTATGAACACATGGCTCTTTATAAAACAAAAAAAATAATAATCCTCCAATTATACAAATGCATGAAATACTATTTATCGCGTAAGCCACATTATATTGTATTGTAAGAAACGGGATTAGCACTCCCGCTAATGCGCCACCAATCGGTATACCAGCTTGCCTTATTCCCATCGCTAATCCACGATTTTCTTTTGGGAACCATTTTAAAATCACTTTACTTCCTCCTGGCTGGGAAACACTATAAAACGTTCCTACTAATAAAAATACAAATAGCAACCCATTTAATCCACTTACTATATTAGTTAGTAAAAGCGAACTCCCTAGCAAAAATGAACTGATAGAAATTAATATTTTTTCATTATACTGATCAAGTAGCCGACCAACAAAAAGCATACAAAATAATGGTCCAACATTTACAACACTTACTAACAATCCACTCTCCATATTCGTAAGCGCATATTCTTCTTTCCAAAATAAAGCGAAAGCCCCAACACCATACGTTATAAGCGTCGCAGTTGTTTGAGCAACCGTTGCAAAAATTAACATAACCCACTTATAAGTACTATTCATCCTTTCTTCAATTAACACAATAATCCCTCCATCCCCTTCCATTGTATGAAAGTTCTAATATCATATAAAATAAAGATTCATCATATAATCCATCAAAAAAATTGATACCTTTTCCGGAGGGATGATAGGTGGATATAAAAGATTTAACTGTATTTTACGAAGTTGCGAAGAAAAGTAATATTTCTCACGCAGCTAAAAATTTGAACTATGTGCAATCAGGCGTAACAATGCGTATGAAACAACTAGAAAATGAATTAGGGGTTCCTTTATTTTACCGTAACAGAAAAGGTGTAACTTTAACTTCTAACGGTGAGATTTTATTAACATATGCCAAACAAATTATCAACTTAATGGATCAATCAATAAAAGCGGTTCAAAGTAATGGAACTGAGCCAAAAGGCATTTTGAAAATTGGATGTACAGAATCTACAACTGCGGTAAGGCTCCCCTCTATATTAACAGCCTACTATGAGAAGTACCCAAAAGTAGATTTGATTTTAGAAACCAATACGACCGAACAACTAATTAAGCTTGTATTAGAACGAAAACTAGACGGGGCGTTTATAGCTGGATCTACTCATCATGCTGAACTTCATACAAATGTATTTCGTGAAGAAGAATTAGTGCTCATTAGCAAAAAACGTCTATCCTCTCTTAAAGACATAGAAAATATGAATTTACTTGCTTTTAGTCACGGTTGCTATTATAGAAGTTTATTAGAAGACTTACTTCAAGAAGAAGGGATCTCACCTAAACGAGTTTTAGAATTCGGAACAATTGAAGCAATACTCGCATGCGTAAAATCAAGTATGGGTGTAGCAATTATGATGAAATCTATTTTAAAAGGACATGAACATGACTTATCATTCAATCCTTTACCAAATAACTTCAAAAAAGTTCCTACTACTTTTATTACTAGAAAAGATATATATTACTCTGCTGCATTACAAAAATTTATGGAGTTGACTCACAATGCGTGAAAAGAAAATACGTGGTATGAAACGAAAAACAAACGCTATGACAAAACGAATTGCAGAACATACAAAAACGTTCCCTTCTACTTTTTATAACGATGAATATTGGTATATGCCTTTACCAGTTTCCCAAGCTTTTATCGATTCTCGTAAAACACCTAGAAAAGTAAAACGATTGTGTATACAAACCTTATTAAATCTAGCAAACCATTTAATAAAAATAAAACCGAACGATACAAATACATATCAGGTTGTTGTTTTAATTTCTATAGAAAATTTGTGGGGATCGCAAATTATCGTATTTAAAAACGATGACTACTTTCAAAATTTTTTTTATAAAAATAATGAATTTCAAAAATGGATTCTTCTTTCAAATGAAATTGATTTTTGGGAAACATGGGGAATTTCAATTTGTCCTACTGCCCAAATCTTGCACTTTCAAGAAGTCATTTATGATGAGGATGCAATCGATAAAAAAGAGATTTGGTTTATTGGAGAGTTATCTTAAAAGGGGTACTCTCAAATGAAAAGCTTCCCTTTTTTCACTTAACAAAATCGCTATATAATGAATCTATCATTTTATTATATAGGAGGTTTTCAAATGGTAATACCTAAATATCCTGATGTCCCTACTCTTACAAAAAAACAAATCGATGAAATTACAGAAATCACTTTTCTAAAAGAAATAACACCTCAAAAATGTGATGCAATTTTCGTTTTCTGTGGTTCTCATCCTGGCAATTGGCAAGCTCCTCTAGAATCTTATCGACAAGGTTTAGGAAATAAAATTATCGTTACAGGTGGTACCAGTTTGCATGGCATGAAACATCCGAGCTGGAATTACGGGGATTTGTCAGAAGCAGAAGTAATTGTAAATAAATTAATTGAATATGGCGTACCAAAAGACGCTATCATGTTTGAGACAAACTCCCTCCATTCTATCGCTAATGTAATGGAAGCGAAAAAGATTTTTGATTTCACAAAGATTAATCGGCTACTATTTGTATGCAAAAGCTTAGGCGCTGGTCGGCAATATAGAGTATTAAAAAAACATTTACCTAAAAATATTACTTGTATCCCATATACATTTGATACAAGTTTCGATGGTGAGTTTATAATTAATAGATATAATTGGATGGAAAATGAAAAGAGTCGCTCTATGATTTTTGGAGAATACTTGAGAAATGTTTGCTACGGCAGAAAAGGTGGTATTGAGCCGCCTGAAAAAGAGGTTCATGGTCTAGAAGAATATGTATCCTATTACTATAATCTAGCATAATAAAAACAAGGTATACCTAAAACAACGGTATACCTTTTTCTATTTTACTTATTTTTCTTTTAACACACTATGTAACCGATCCGGATAATTTGTAAACATTCCTGTAGCACCCCATTTAATTAACAATCTCATATCTGGTTTCTCATTAATTGTATAAGGATGAATTAATAGTCTATTTTCCCGAGCCATTTTCATATATGACTCATCAATAATTAGTTCTCCGTTGTCATTACGTAAGTTTGGCCCAATACCGACTGCATACTTTTTAATTTCTTGAAAATCATCATTCGTTACACTTTTCGGCTCATGTGTAATCCCAGACCATTCAACAATCTCATTGTTTTCATTTGGATAATACCAAAGCAATTGAACTAACGGAATATTTTCATTCATACTATGAATCTTTTTTAAACTATCTTTACTAAATGATTGAATCATAACACGACTAGATGACATGTTTTGACCTATTAAATTATATTTTTTTAATAAAGCTAATAATTTCTCTTCCATCCCTGGATACACATCTGGTGATTTTGTTTCAATGTAATATTTCATGCTTCTTCCGTACTTTTGGAAGATTTCTTCAAGAGTCGGAACTTTTTGACCAATGTACTCTTGCTTAGCCTTTTCTGGATAAGCTTTATTGAACCACGATCCTGCATCTAAACTCTTTATTTCACTTAATGTTTTATCTCGTACTTCCCCTGTACCATTTGTAGTTCGATCAACTGCTGTATCATGCATTGCAATCAACTCGCCGTCCTTAGTTAACTGAATATCTAACTCCAAATAATCCGCTTTCATTTTTTTCACAAGATCATAAGAAGCAAAAGTATGCTCAGGTGCATGTCCACTTGCTCCGCGATGTGCAATATTTAAAAACTTATTCGTATTCCATTCATGCTTCCCTTCTGCTTTCGCATGAACAGCTCCCCCAGCAAAGATACTTCCCGTCATAAAGAAAATAACTAAAACGCTAATAATCTTTCTCATCCTTTTAACCCTTCCTACGTTGTAAATTTCAACAAGTTAATGAGATTTACACGAAATAGAAGATATATTTTCATTGTTTTTATAAGCTTATATTAAAATTTCAGTCTTACAAATATACTTTCCCTATGTTATTAATATAGAAAACTATTTATTTTCTATATCCCTCCTTTCCACATGTAACTTCCCTATTGTGTACGGTTCTTCCAATAAAAAAAGCCATAAATTATTTAGAGAACACTTCTGTATCCCTAAATAAATTTATGGCTTTTCTCAAATATCTCCGGCCTCGATTAACTTGTCGAAATTAATCATACCAAACCTATTAAAATTTGTGAATATTATTTTTCAGCATAGTGAAGCACACAAAACAATATTTCCGTAGTTACTTAAAAATCACATAATAAATTACCCATTGCCTCTTTAAGCACTATATCTGGATTTACTACCTCTTTTTCCGAACGCCATCCTATAAAACCATCTGGTCTAATTAATACAGCTCCTCCATTCTCTATTCCATATAATTTGCTAAAAATATCTTCTTGAGCAATAAAGTCTCCACTTAAACCAACGCGATACACCTTTATATTTACTCCTAATTTAGCTGAAACAGTATATGCTGATTCAGCCCAAGAACCATTTTCTGCTCCAGTAAGTAAAACAAAATCGTTACCTAATAAATCAAGGACAGAGACTTCTTTCCCCTCATACATTCCAACAAAATGTGGTGCTCGCGTACCAGGTCTTCCGTTCAACTGTACAATATCCATTCTATGCGGGGTAACTAAGTCATCTATAATCGCCTCTGAACTATACTGATACCCAGCAGTTACAGCTAAACCATCCATATTATTCAAACTGCCTTCCTCTCTATTCGCAGCACGAAATAATAAACTACTCGCATAATTCGTCGTTAATTTTGCAACAGGGTATCTCTCTTCATGATATGTTTCTAACAATTTTGGTTTTGCTTTGCCTTTTAAAACAGCCGCTAATTTCCAAGCTAGATTGTGCGCATCTTGTATTCCTGTATTTGAACCAAACCCTCCAGTTGGCGGCATAATATGTGCAGAATCGCCAACTAAAAAAATACGATTATCTTGAAATTTTGTAGCAGTACTTTCAGTCGCTTCCCACGGTAAAACACTTACTATTTCTGACTCAACATTTGTGCTTCCAATTGCGGTTTGAATAATTTGTTTACAACGTTCTATAGTGAAATCCTCTGGCCCCTCTCCTTTTAATGGATCGTAGGATACATGGTAAATCCATCTTCTGTCGTTATCAACTGGAATAAGCGCACCAAGAACTTCAGGATGAAGTACCATAGTAAAACCAAATGCATCTCCTTGTATAAATTCGCTTAAATCCGCTTCAAAATAAATATTCATATAATAGCCACCGATTGTACCTCTTCCCTCCGTACTTATCCCTAGCTGCTCACGTATTTTACTTTTCGCTCCATCTGCTGCAATTACATAGTCACAATGAATAATACTTTCTTCTTCCGTTTCGCGATTCCGAATCGTTGCTATTACTTCGTGCTCATTTTGTTCATAAGAAACTAATTGATGATAAAAGGATAATTCTCCGCCTAATGTTCTCGCTTCTTGTAACATCATCTCTTCTAAAGTAATTTGATAACAAGCCGTTTGTTTTGATGGACTAATCTCTTCTATTTTTTGAAGTAACTTTTCATCATTTCCATACTGAGTCGCCTTCATTTGTGCCAATTCTTCCTGATTCGCCTCAGCTATTGTATGAACCGCTATTCTTCCTCGGCAATTTTCTAACGCTTTACCCGCCGATCTAATTCTTTGTTCTAAACCCAATTCTCGAAATAACTCCATCGTACGAAAAGTGATTCCACCTGCTTTTGGATGAATTGCAGTAGACAGATGCCTTTCAATAAGTAAATAATCAATATTATGTTTTGCAAGAAATAACGCAGATGCTAACCCTGATAATCCCCCTCCAACAATTAAAACTGGTACATCATTCGATTTCATATATTTATCCTCCACATCATTGTTCTGAGCTCAGTGATATAAATATAATCAAAAAAGCAACAAAGATATAGACTTATATTTCATTTTAAATTATCATATAGATAGATTACGCCCCAAATTAGTTTTATTTTTTCACACAATTATAATCCGCTAGTATTATGCGTGTATGAAAAAGTAAAACGAAAGAACTCACTTTAGTAGACACCAAAATAATGAAAACATTATAAGCGGTCGTAACCCTGAAAATTATCCAGGGTTACGACCGCTTAATTTTTTGTTCAATGGCTTAACTATCCTCATCTGGAAACAACCTATTATTAAATCATTTTCTATTTTTAAAACTTTATCCATTCTAATATGTAATTCTTTTCTACCCCCCTTATCATTTTCAACATAAAAAAATTCATTCGTCTCGATTTTCTTTCCCAATATTGCAGTTCATACAACAATCATGTAGCATTACCGTATCGAAGTAACGGTCCATCATCTTAAACCTTTCGACTAATTAGCAGGAGGTAAAGTGATTGAAATGAATAAACAAGAACAATTAAATGTTATAAAAAGAGATTTTATTGATTCACAAAAAGTGTTATTGGCAATTGGTGATGAAACACGGCAAGCTATTTTGTTAGTTCTAATGGAAACAGAATGTCAAACCGGATTACGTGTAGGAGAAATTACGAAACAAACACACCTTTCTCGACCAGCCGTATCACATCACCTTAGAATTTTACGAGAAGCCGGTATTATTTTAATGCGAAAAGAAGGTACAAAAAACTTTTATTATATTGATATACGTACAAAATTAAGTTTATTAAAAAATCTTGTATTAGATATTGAAAAGCTATTGCACAACTTTTATTGAAATTTGGAGGTATAAGAAATGAAAGCGATGATAATTGATAAGTACGGAAAAGTCCCAATGCGTATGGCCGAGGTACCTACTCCTGAAATAAATGAGTATGAAGTGCTCGCAGAAATTTATGCAGCTAGCATTAACCCAATTGATTTTAAAATACGTGATGGAAAAGTTAAAATGTTACTGAAATATGAAATGCCTCTAATCCTTGGGAATGACTTTTCCGGTGTCATCACGAAAGTTGGATCAAAAGTGACTCGTTTTAAAGTCGGTGATGAAATATATGCTCGTCCAAGAAAAAATAAGATTGGTACTTTCGCGGAGTATATAGCCATTCATGAAGATGATATAGCTTTAAAACCGAAAAATTTAAGTTTTGAGGAAGCGGCTTCGATTCCACTCGTTGGCTTAACTTCCTATCAAGCTTTACATGACATCATGCAATTACAAAAAGGTCAAAAGATTTTAATTCATGCTGGATCTGGTGGTGTTGGTACTTTCGCAATTCAGTTAGCAAAAATAATGGGTGCTACTGTTACAACGACTGCAAGTGAAGCTGGTGCGAATTTAGTAAAGTCTCTTGGCGCAGATGAAATTATTAATTACAAAACAGAAAAATTTGAAGATATACTAAAAGATTATGATGCAGTATTTGATACAATCGGCGGTGCTACACTTGAAAAATCATTCAACATTATAAAAAGCGGTGGCAACATTGTTTCCGTTTCAGGTATGCCGAATGCTCGCTTCGGTAAAGAGTTCGGTTCAGGATTTTTCAAAACACTCTTATTTTCATTAGCAAGTAAAAAACTTACTGCACTTGAAAAAAAGCATAATGCTCAATATTCATTTTTATTTATGAAGCCAAGCGGAGATCAATTACGCACTATTGCAAACTATATTGAAGCCGGAAAAATCAAACCGGTAATCGATCGCGTTTTCCCTTTTGAAGATGCTCAAAAAGCAATGGAATATTCCGAGTCTGGAAGAGCAAAAGGGAAAATAATTGTAAAAATAAAATAACAACAAAAACAAAAACTCCATTTTAATCAATCTTTTTGAAAAATAGAGTTTTTGTATTTGCTGTAAAATAGACACAATGCACTGAAGTCCTTACAATAGATTGCAAGGGGAAATAATATATTATACTTTTAGCTAACTTTACAAAGAATACATACGTACAAATACATAATAAAAAATACAAAAGGAGGAGATAACATGACTAGAAATAATGAAGCTGGTTGGAATTTAGATAATAGTTATACGACTTTACCACATTCATTTTATACAGAAATCCCCCCTACTCCCGTAAGTTCACCGGAGTTAGTTAAACTAAATCATTCATTAGCGATATCTCTTGGCTTGACCCCTGAAGAACTAAAGAAAGAAGCCGAAATTGCAATTTTCGCTGGTAACGCAATCCCAGAAGGTGCTCATCCATTAGCTCAAGCATATGCTGGTCATCAATTCGGACATTTTAATATGTTAGGCGACGGGCGTGCCCTTTTAATAGGAGAACAAATTACTCCTTCAGGTGAACGTTTTGATATTCAACTGAAAGGTTCTGGCCCCACTCCCTATTCACGCCGAGGAGATGGTCGTGCTGCACTCGGTCCGATGCTACGTGAATATATTATAAGCGAAGCAATGTATGCACTTGATATACCAACTACCCGAAGTTTAGCAGTTGTCACAACTGGAGAACCTACATACCGTGAAACAAAGTTACCTGGAGCAATTTTAACTAGAGTAGCTAGTAGCCATATTCGCGTCGGTACATTTCAATATGCTGCGGCTCGCGGTTCAACCGAGGACCTGAAATCACTAGCTGACTATACGATAAAAAGACATTACCCAGAAATTGAAGCTCATGAAAACCGATATACCGCTTTACTAGAAGCAATCATTAAAAGACAAGCAAGTCTCATCGCAAAATGGCAACTTGTTGGATTTATTCACGGCGTAATGAATACTGATAATATAACGATTAGCGGAGAAACGATTGATTACGGCCCTTGTGCATTTATGGACAAATACGACCAAGGAACGGTATTTAGCTCTATCGATACACAAGGTCGCTACGCATATGGCAATCAACCATATATGGCCGCATGGGATCTCGCACGACTAGCTGAATCTTTAATACCAATTCTGCACGAAGATGATGAAGAGGCATTAAAGATTGCCCAAGACGAAATTTCAAAATTTAGCGTACAATATGAAAACAATTGGTTCCTTGGAATGAAAAAGAAATTAGGACTATTTGGCGAAGACGAACAAGACAAATTACTTATTGAGAAACTTTTAAAAATAATGGAGAAATATAAAGCGGATTACACAAATACATTCCGTTCATTAACTCTCGATACATTAGAAAATACCCCTCTATTCGAAAGTCCAGAATTTAAAGAATGGTACGGACTATGGCAAACTCGATTAGAAAAACAAGACGAATCAAAAGCGAATGCCTATGAGATGATGAAAAATAATAACCCATCGATTATCCCAAGGAACCACCGCGTAGAAGAAGCATTAGAAGCAGCTGTTACAAGTGGAGATTATAGCGTAATGGAGAAACTTCTTGAAGCTCTATCAAACCCTTATGCGTATTCTACAGATCAAGAAGAATACTGCATTCCGCCTGCACCGACGAATCGTCCTTATCGTACTTTTTGTGGGACTTGATGGCTTTTATTTATAATCCGTATACTCATTTCCCTACACCACTTGAAATAGTGGTGTTTTTTTGAATTTTTTCTTAATTTTCGAAATAACAGAAGGTTTTACAAAATATTACACAAAATTATGTAGTATCGTAATAAGTTAAAACACCAAAATTTTCTCTTTTAAAAGAAAATTATTTATCAAGTGAATATTCATTATTTTTTGTATATTTATATGATAACATTATAGACAAAACTCAATAGACTATTCTGAGGGGGGATTTTATGAATACCTTATTAACTGGAAGTACATACGCAACGAAACACTTAGAGGCATGGTATCACGCAATCTTAATTCAAAATGTTACAGAAGCACAAACCTGCTATCATGCAGCAACTCAAGAACACAAAGAAATTCTTGTAAAAGAAGATAGTTTAAACTCATCTTACCATTTATTTTTTAACTTATTAAAATTCCGTTATACAGTATTCACTGATGGCCTATCCATTACAAAGGGTAGTTTTGATGCAATTGACGCTATTACTATCCCAACTGATTTACAACTATCCTACTTATACAATTATTACAAAGCCATTTACTTTACTGCATTAAACAAATTTGAAAAAGCTGATGATTATTTCGAAAAAGCAAAATCATCTTTAGCTAGCCTTTCTACTGTGGAACAGGCTGATTTCTATTACCGTTATGCAGTATATCATTTTCAGATGCAGCAACCAAGCCAATCCATCGTATATGCTACTAAGGCATTAGAAATTTTTCAAACATTAAATGAATGCGAAAGAAATATAACCTCCTGTTTAAGTGTACTAGGCGGATCTTATGTAGCAGTTGGTCATTATGAAAAAGCTGAGGAATTATACTATACAGCCATCGATATATTACAAAAAAACAACGAAGAGTCTTTACTTCTTCATGTACGAAATAACCTAGGTACACTCTATGCGAATAAAAACTTGTCAGAACAGGCCATTCGTCAACTGTCAGAAGTAATAGAAGAAATGCCAAAACACTATAAGGCATTATTCTTACTTGCACAAGAAAATGGAAAACTAGGAAATATAGAGTTGGCAAATAAATACATTCAAAGTGGTAAAGAAATTGTTTTACAACTAAACAATGAGGAATATAAACATCATTTTAATATTTTAGAAGCTATTATAAATAAATTTGAATTAGAACAATTAGAGCGAGTTATACAAGAAGGAATTGACTATTTTAATGAAGAATCTTTATTCAGTTATACTTCTGATTATTGCGAGAAAATAGCCACTTTATATCACAAAAAGGAACTCTTCGAAAAAGCTAGTGAGTATTTTTACAGCAGTATTGAAGCTAAAAAAAAGAATGAAAGAAGGTTATGAAAATGAAGAAAACAATTGGTAAAATCGCTTTAGGTATTGCATTTACTGGTATTTTTTCTTTTGGGTTAAACGCTAATCTGACAAGCCAAGCTGGACATGAACATTTCCCTGCACCGCAAAAAACTGACCTTGTTCAATCCGTTGATGTAAGTAAAGACTACAACTCAACAACAACTGAAAAAGCACTTTAAAAAATGAAAGACCTTCAATTAAGAAGGTCTTTTTAAATACGCTTATTTAGAATATTTCCCTTTCATGTAGGCTTTATTTTCTCATCAACTCCGCAATCCTCTTACTCCCCTCACTACCAACTTTCTCAAGTTCCTCCACAACTAATTTCCTTCTCTCGACAGAATGATTTTGACTTAACTTTGCTTTTCCTTCTATTTTATTTATCTTTATTTTGAATCCAACTATTCCCTTACTTAATCCTCCCATATAATTCGGATCTACATCATTAAGTGAGTAGGTGCTCTCTAGATCTTCATATTTATTTACTAAATCTTGAAGAGAATCTACTAATGTCTTCTCATCTTCAACAATTTCTAATTCACCGTATACATGCACTGCAACGTAATTCCATGTTGGTACTGCATTGTTTGTTTCATACCATGACGGAGAGATGTAACTATGTGGTCCTTGAAATATAGCTAGTACTTGCTGAGTCCCAATATCTTTCCACTGTTCATTTGGACGTGCGAAATGGCCGTGTAAAGTAAGGGTCTCCCTATGCAATAACAACGGTAAATGCGTTGCATATGGTTCCCCGTTATGTTGAGAAAATAACGTCGCAAAGCTATTTTGTTCAATTATTTCGTACTGCATCCCTTCATCTTGTATTGCGAAATATTTTGGTATGTACATAAGCTCCCTCTTTTCCGATCTTTTCTTTTTTATTCCCTATTATATTTAGTAATCGCATCAATCAACAGGGCCAGTTTGTCATTATTTTATAGTGGCAGCGTTCAATTCAAAAAGAATAGGTCGCATGTACTTAATGCGACCTTAGTTTATTTCCCCCAATATATTTGTAATAAATGCCGTCTTACCTTCACTATAACTAGCTCGATTTTTCGATCCTCTTGCTAACTCTTCCTTTAAACGTCCATATTCAGCAGCAACATCGTCATGTTCACGAAGATAATCCCGAAACGCTACATGTCTCCTCAGCTCTTCACTATTCTTATCACATACATATAGATGCTGTTCCATCCAAACTGTATTTCCCTCATTCCACGGAACGAAAGCACCCTTTCTTCCAAACGCCTCTCTCCCTTTGAAACTCCATTCCACTTGATGATAGTATCCTATCGTTTCAAGTTTTTTTACTACTTCAGGGAAAATTTCGTAATCTTCTATTACGATATCAATATCTAATATTGGTTTTGCTGGAAGTCCTTTAATAGATGTACTCCCAATATGTTCAATGGATAAAATGCTGTCTTCCATTACATTGTTAATGAGAGTTTGTAGTTTATTAAATTCACTTTCCCATTTGATGTTATATTCTTCGATAGTAATTCTCTGTTTCAATGTATCCCTCTCCTCAAAAGCAATTATAACCTTTGAATATGAGTATCTTTAAAATCCGTCTCATATTTCAAGCCATATCCAAACATTCGATCCATTCCAATATGCGCTGTCCATATTAAGCCAATCATAATAACTGTGTCTATCTTAAAATAGATACCTATGATAGCTATTAATATGGATATAATATATGTGTGAAATATATTATAGATTTTAGCACCTATATGATTATTTATCCCATACGCTAACATTGATAAATCCGGAGCTAAAAGGAACAGAAAAAATATTATCCAACTAAATTCATATATTGAATACGTATAAATCGCGGCTAACAAAACAACCAGTCCTTCAAAATGTACAATGCGTTTTTGCATTTTTTATCATCCCTATTTTTCTATATTTACCGATAATTTTTCATCACTAAAAGTATTCTTTGCATTTTTTGACCAGATGGTCGCTAAAATTGGTCCTGCAATGTTATGCCATACTGCTGCTAATACACTTGGGAGTGCGGCAGCTGGTCCAAAATGTGCTGTTGCTAGCGCAACACCTAAACCTGAATTTTGCATTCCTACTTCTATTGAAATAGCTCTTCTTGTCCCTTCGTCTAGTCTAAGTATGAATGCTGTTATATAGCCAAGTAAGAAACCAAAAGCATTGTGGAGCATAACTGCGATAAAGATAAGAAGACCTGAAGAAGTAATGCTACTTACATTGGCTGAAACAACTGCAGAAACAATAATGATAATTGCTAAAACTGATATTAAAGGGATAACAGTCATTCCTTTCGTAACAGTTTTAGGGAAAAACCTCTTCACCACTAATCCTAAAATAATAGGTATGATAATGACTTGTACGATAGAAAGAAACATAGACATAGGATTCACTGGCATCCATTGTCCTGCAAGTAATAATAAAATAAGGGGTGTAGCAATTGGTGCTAGTAACGTTGATAATGACGTCATTGCAATAGACAACGCTAAGTTCCCTTTTGCTAAATAAACCATAACATTTGATGCAGTGCCACCCGGTACTGAACCGAGCAACACTAATCCAGCTGCTAATTCGGCTGGCAGATTCATAACGTAGGCTAGTACGTATGCGACAAGTGGCATAATAATAAACTGAGCACATACACCGATAATAACTGGCAATGGTTTTGTAGCAATGATTTTAAAATCAACAGCCTTTAATGTTAATCCCATCCCAAACATGACAACCCCAAGCAAGATCGTTATGTAACTAGTTAACCCGAGAAATGGAGCTGGAATAAAATATGCAATAGCTGCAATACAAATAACCCAAAATGCAAAATACTTTCCAGCTATATTACTTATCGCTTCTAGTACTTTCACCCAATCAGCTCCTATCCTTTAACTGAAACACTTTATTCGGATTCAAAATATTTTGCGGATCAAGAGCTTTCTTTATTTTCTCCATTACGAATAGTGCCGCCCCATGTTCTTCTTCTTGATACTTCCTTTTTCCGATTCCGACGCCATGTTCCCCTGTACACGTTCCCCCTCGTTTAAGAGCATACAAAACGATATTTTCATTTATTTCGTCTGCCTTCTTCACTTCTTCTTTATCGTTTGGATCAACCATTAAAAGCACGTGGAAATTCCCGTCTCCTACATGGCCAAGAATACCACCAACAAGACCAATCTTATCTAATGTCTCTTTCGCATGTTGTATTGCACCAGCTAATTCTGAAATTGGTACACATACGTCTGTACTCATAAGCTTTTTACCAGGATAGCTATGAACGTAAGAGTATGCTAGATTATGCCGTGCATCCCATAATTTATTTCTCGCCGCAGTTTCCGTTTCAAAAGCAACTTCTTTACATTTATGATCAAAAACAATTTCCTTCGTGAATTCAATATCTTGCTTTAAACCTGCTTCATTACCGTGAAACTCTAAAAATAATGTAGGCTCTTCTCTGTAACTTGTTTCATTATAATGATTTACTTGTTTCATAGATAATTCATCTACAAGTTCAATTCTCGCAATTGGAATACCCGCTTGCAAAACATGTATAACCGCCTCTACTGCATCATTTACAGTTGGAAACGACGCTCTTGCTGCCATAATATGTTCTGGTATGCCGTATACTTTTAAAGTTAACTCTGTAAAACATCCAAGCGTACCTTCTGACCCTACGAAAATACCATTTAAATGATAACCTGATGATGACTTCGCCGCTAAATTCCCAGTATGTATTACTCCTCCATCAGCAAGAACGACTTCTAAATCTCGAACTTGATCACGCATTACACCATACTTTACCGCTGTTGTTCCGCTTGCATTTGTAGCAGCCATTCCACCTAACGTCGCATCGGCTCCAGGATCTACACTAAAAAATAATCCATACTTTTTCAATTCTTTATTAAGCTGAGAGCGAGTCACTCCCGGTTGTACTCTCACTAGAAAATCTTTCTCTCTTATCTCGAGTATTTTATTCATAAGTGAAAAGTCCATTGTAATTCCTTGTTCATATGGAATAACATGTCCTTCTAAACTAGACCCTACTCCAAAAGGAACGACAGGTTTTTTATGCTCACTTGCTACTTTCATTATTCTACTAACTTCTTCGGTCGTTTTCGGAAAAACTACTACATCAGGTAAACTACTAGCATGATATGATTCATCTTTACTATGTAACTCCCTTACTGTCGTATTCACAACTACTCGATCTTCGGGAATGACACCCTTTAGTTCATTTACTAAATGCTCTACTGTTATTTCCATCGTACACTCTCCTACTTTCTATAAATTAGAATTACAAAATATGTTAAGTGTTTTATACATAATAATCCGAAAAATTAAATAATTCAAGTTTTACATATACAAAATTCATTTCTTACTTTCTAATAGACGAAAAGAACTTGCAACAATTGCTGCAAGTTCTTTTCTATAAAACTATATCTTAAACGACTTCTTTATTAACAACATAAACCAAATTAAAGTAACTGCCATCAGCGAATGAGAAAAACCAACAATATAAGTTAACCCGTTAAAATCCGCTCCATTTAGCTGAAGAAGCCCTCTTGCTGCCAATGAACCTAACATTAAAATTAATGCGATATTATGTACAACAAACCACTTATTAAAACTTTTCGCTTCATGAAACGCGAATACTTTTGCTAATCCTAAAGCAATTAAAAAGAAGAAAAAACCAAGTACAAATGTATGTGTATGCAAAAGATTTAACAAAGTAGATCCCACAATCCCTTTATACTTTCCATACTCCCTAGCAAAAATTCCTGATAATAAACCGATAATCAAATACGTAAACGATGCATTATATAATTTCTTCATTATGTACCTCCTTGAGTAGAATGTGTAGTGTGTCATATTTAGTAATAATGATAGTTATATAGTAAAAACTCCTAGTCACCTAGGAGTCATTGTATAAGCATCTCACTCTTTACAATCAATCCTAATTATAAAATATCCTTTTATACAAAACAAACGAACTTTATGTGAACAAATGAAGCATAGTTAAAATATGTTGCACTTTTGTATTTCGCAATCCATACTAATTGTTATAACTTTTAAAGGTGGTGTAAAAGATTGATAGTTTTAGAAACTGAACGTCTCAATCTTCGTTGGTTCGATATACAAGATGCTCCGTTTATTCTCGAATTAGTAAACGATCCTGCATGGATTCAGTTTATTGGTGATAAGGGAGTTACAAACTTAGAAGACGCAAAAAAATACATCTTAAACGGACCCGTCGATATGTATAATAAAATGGGCTTTGGTCTTTACTTAGTAGAACGAAAAGAAGATCTCACTCCACTTGGTATGTGCGGCCTTATTAAAAGAGATTCATTAGAAGATGTTGATATCGGCTTTGCCTTTTTAGAGAAATTCCGTTCAAAAGGATATGGCTATGAGTCAGCTTCTGCGGTAATCAAATATGGTGTACAAAAGCTAGGAATGAAACGAATTGTAGCAATTACTTCTACGGACAATGTTAATTCAGGAAAGCTTTTAGAAAAAGTAGGATTGGAGTTCGAAGAGATCATTTCGGGCTCAGGAGAAGATTTAAAATTATTTGGATATAACGCATAATAAAAAGGTCGCTATTCATGGCGACCTTTTACTATTTTACTGATTTTGAAATAATATTTTAAGTTATAGTTTCTATCAATTCTTCTGATTAACAATATACCTTCTATATCACATTTTTAGGATTTTATAGAAATAACACTTTCACTTTTAAATAAATTATATTAATATACCAAATAAAGGAAGTGAGAATAAATGGAACAACCACTATTTTTGTTAGTTCTTCAATTCATTGCATTTATTTTAATCATTTGTATCTTATATGGAATCTTGTACAATACCGTATTGAAATTAAATATGCCTAAATGGACTGCACATATGGTAGCTACGGTATTTTCCCTTGGTAGTGCCTATCAAGCTTTTGTAAATTTTTTGGTATGATATGCAACAAAAAGGTCGCCACTCACGGCGACCCTTTTACTATTTCACTTCTACCGTATAATTCCCTGTTCCCCCGCCATACTGATACACATGTAAATAATATTTCCCTGGATACGTATAGTAACTCCCTACTAGTTTATTTCCTTGTTGCTGGGCATACGTAACATAATTATTTAAATCTGCTTCCGAATAAAGAACCCAGTTTACTCCGATATTATTTTCCTTCGTTACATTAATTTGTAGGTTTTTCGCCGTTTCTACATTTATTTCAAAGAAATCACTCGTATCACCATTTCCTAAACTAGCACGTAAAACTTGATTTAATTGCAGTTTATTTGCTGTTTGGAATGAATTATTTGGTTCTTTTTCTACACTGTTATCTTCTTTCTTTTGAACCGTTACATTCGTTGTAACAGCATTCGTTAACCCTTTGTCATCTGTTACTGTTAATTTCGCTGTATATGTTCCTTCTTTTGTATACACGTGAGTCGGATTTTGTTCATCACTTACAGTACCATCACCAAACTCCCATTTATAAGCAACAATTTTCCCATCTTCATCTTTTGATCCATCGCTTTTAAACGAAATTGCTTCGTTTACATTTCCGCTATACGGACCATTTATAACCGCAACTGGCGCTTTATTCACAGCACCTTCTTCTGTATTGATACCATGGAATACAACGTCATATTCAAATTGTCCTGCTGCATTCACACGGTAATTTACGAAGTACGCCGTTACTGTTTTATAGCCTGTCCATTCTTTTGCACTTAAATGTTTTAACGTATCATTCACGTTTTGTGTAATTGTTTTCCAGTCCTCATATTCCCCTTTTGCAGTAGTGCCTGTATACGTTCCTTGCAGTGTAAATGTATTAAAGAACTGTGACTTATTTTTCTTAACTGATACATTACTTAATTTCGCTTCTGCTGTAATTTCTGCCGCAATATCCGAAACTGGTTTTGGAGCATGAGTTGCTACATAATCGTCTGATACTAACGGAACATTATACTTCTCACGGTTATCGACTAACATTTGCATATAGTCTTGATACTCTTTATTTAAATTCGCATCTTTACTTAAAGCAGATCGGTATGCGTCATATGCTGGCACATCATTTTTTCTAATAAGATCATGAATTTTATCAAACATATCATATCTCTTATTGTACATGTACGATTGTAAAGCGAAGGAATAATTATAGAAATCCCACGTTCCATACTTTGCATTTAACGTTCGCTCTGCCGTATAACGTTCAGCTGGATTTGAAGATATTCCTCCTATAATACTCTTTCTCGGTACAACATTATCTGTTCTCGTTGCACCTGCAAAAAACTCAGCATTCCCTTCCTCAAACCAAGATAATCTCTCATTCTCATAAATCTTACCTTGTCCCCAAAGTCCTGGCACTTCATATCTTCCTTGTAGATAATGCGTGAACTCGTGTCGGAACAATTCTTCTAAACTATAAATACTTTCTTCAGGTGTTCGTTCATAAGTAAAGAACGTACCTGTTCCTTCTATATAAAGACCACCGTTATTCGTTTCATATCCATACAATTGACGATTAAATTGATATTCAGTTGGACTATTATAAATAACCATCGTTAATACATCATCAGGATTTCCTTTTTCTAAAGGCTGGTCACTTTCAACGGTACGATGAAACTGTGCCTTTACTTCTTTTGCTGCCCAATATAGACGTTTTACTTTTTCCTCAGTCACTTTATCTCCTGCTTTTAACACAATTGCTCCATCATCGAACGTATACGTTTTCGGTAAATATTTTTTCTTACCATCTTCTCGTATTTGATCTAGATCAACCACTTTACCATTTGCATCTTTCCCACCATAATTCGTCGCAATTTGCTCAGCCGCTACGAAATATTGCTCACCTAAATACGGATAGATTTTCATTGCATCTGTTACAACTTGCAATCCTTTCGTTCCTGTACTATGGAACGTACCAAGTCTACCCGTATAATAAATACCATTATTAATTAACCAACCATTCTTCGCTGTCACCGTTCCAATTAAGGCAAAACGACTTAATTCATTGATATAGCTATCAATTTTTTGGTACCATATTGTATCTTTCGGTGCTTTTCTCGTATCGTATAAATACGATTGAATATCGTAATCAACACCTTGCATAATATCGTAAATCGCATTTCCAGCTGAAAGATCGTCTACCAATGTAGAAAAATCATCATTATATTGTTTAAAAATCTTCGCAGCTGATGTTATCGTTTCCACATCACTCGAAGCATTTCCTATTAATTTTCCGTATGATGATACAACTCTATTTTGCTCTAATGTACCGAGTTTGAAATTCGGATTGCTTGCGATTGTTTTCAATGCAGGTAAGCATTTATCATGATAGTTCCGCTCATTTAGTTTACTTAATTCTGTATGATAAAAACCTAAGTAAAACCCTGAGCGTAACACCTCTACTAAAGTCTCAATCCCTTTTGAATCATCTTTCGTATAAGCTTGTCCTTGCTGCTTCAATTTATCAATAATCGCCTGCATCCTACTATCATTTTGATAGAATGCTAGACTATCCTTATTAAACTGAAATAGCCCAGTAATTTGCTCCCAATCGATTGTTACAAGTAAATCGACTAACTGCTGATTGCTTAATTGATTTAATTCAGCAATTGTATAAGTTTTTGCTGCCACTAATTGCTTACTTTCCTTTTTTACCTCTGGTGGTCTTTGCGATAAATCAGCAAGCTGTAGCCTTTTCTCAAAAGACTTGCTTTCAAGCACTTTTGATGAATGGGCCAATTCTTGCACTGGCAGTTGTACACCAACCGGCTCCATTTTAAGCACATTTCGATAAGAAACCTGCTCCCCCTTTGTATCTTCCGCCGATATGTTCCCCTGAAAACTCCCTAACATTAAACTAGCAAAACTTACCCCTACTAACACTTTTCTTGAATAGCCTTTCATACTCTCCCCTACCTTACATTTTTAGTGTCCCGCACCATTATTTTACTGTTTTTACTTTTTATTCTGTATTGAGAAAGAATAAGGGAACGTTCACACATGTATCCATTCAATGCAAAATTAACGCTTGACTTTCCGTATATTTTGTATCAAAAAAGGATAGATAATAGCGAAATTTCTGCTACATCCATCCTCTTTTTCAGCATTATGATTTTAACTTTATAAACGTAACTTCCGGTAATGTTTGCATATGCTGAATAAACTTATTTTTTTCTTCTGACGATATATTTTTCAGCTGCATCCCTACCTTAAAAACTATTTCTGTTTCTTGCTGTAAAACTTCCACTTCATATGAAAGTATTGGAAAGCCTCTTACTTGTAGTATTGCTAATATTTGTTGTACCGCTTCATGCTTATTTATACACATTTGCACCGTTATATTTTGTGGAAATAAAAATTGCACCTTAAAAATACGACTCACAATCTCTAAACCAATTAAAACAAGAATTGTAGCCCCAATCCCTACTACATACATACCTGCTCCAATTGCTAATCCAATTCCTGCTGTAGCCCATAAACCAGCCGCTGTCGTTAATCCTTTCACTGCCTGCTTTTGAATAATAATTGTACCTGCCCCTAAAAACCCTACTCCACTAACAACTTGCGCTGCAATACGGCTCGGATCAAGAGCCATATGTTCTTCATTCATAATATCTGAAAAAGCATATTTCGACACAACCATTATTAAAGCACTCCCTACCGCTACGAGGAAATGAGTCTTTAATCCGGCTTCTTTTGATCGAATTTCCCTTTCAATACCAATCATTGCCCCTAACAAACCCGCAACACCGATTCGTATAATAAAATCAAAATTTACACTCACGAGCCCTTCCCCCTTTCATTCATTATAGATAGATAAAACAAAAATTATCACACATCCATTTATCGATATGAAAGAATTTCACCAAAATACACTTAATACTCCGATCGTTTTATGTTAATATTTTAAATATTAACATAAAACAAACAAGTTATAATTTTAAACCTCCACTAATTTTCTTAAAAAAAACTAAGATAGATTACATGAAATGAGGTTGAGAAAGTTGAGAAAACGCTTTCATTTTTAAGTTGTAATTTTTTATAAATACTACATACATAAAGGAGTTTATTAACAATGAACGTCTCTTTACTTACACCTACTATCGATTTACAAGAACAATACTTAGATTTTTATAACGAATGGAAAGATAGCGGTGAAACGATGATTCCTTGGGTTATTTCAAAAGACCCATCTAACTTCCCCGCTATGATACAAGAATTACTCGATGCACATAACGGAATAAATATTCCTGAAACGTGGGTACCAGACTCTACGTATTGGCTCGTTACAGACAATAATAGAATTGTAGGGGCTGTTAATATACGTCATAGTTTAACCGAACATTTATTTAACGCTGGCGGTCATATCGGTTATGGTATTCGCCCTTCTGAAAGAAGAAAAGGTTATGCTACGGAGTTACTAGCGTTATCATTAGAAAAAACGAAGGAATTAAACATTACGAAAGCACTTGTCGTTTGCGACGAAGTGAATACAGCTTCAGAGAAAACAATTTTGCATAATGGTGGCCTTCGTGATAAAGATTTCACTGAAGAAAATGGTAATGTTGTAAGAAGGTTCTGGATTGAGCTATGAATAATCAATAAGAGGCCAGAAAGTGATTACACACTTTCTGGCTTCTTTTATACTACTTCTATTTCAAACTGAACTGTAATACCACTTGGATCTACTACTGTAAATCCATTTAAAATTTCATTTATTTCATGTTGTTTTTCTACTAATCTTTCTTTCACTTCATCTAACGCTTCTTTATGCGGTAATACAATTGTATATACCTTAAGTCCAGTTGCATGAGTCGGTGGGTGCGGATTATTTACACCATTCCACGTATTTGCACCGATATGGTGATGATAGCCTCCCGCTGAAATAAATAAGCAATCTTCCTCACGCTGTTGTACTTCAAATCCTACTGTTTCCACATAAAACTCATGTGATTTCTCTACATCAGCTATTCGTAAATGTACGTGTCCAACGACAGTATTAGCAGGTACTCCATCAAACCCATAATCAACGAGTGTTGCCAGTTCTTTTAAATCCAGTGGCGTACTTCCTCCCGGCCCTTCTCCCCATTGATCACGCGGACGATCCGCATAAATTTCAATACCATTTCCCTCTAAGTCCTGTAAATAAAACGCTTCGCTATACGTATGATCACTTGCACTATTAAACCTTGAAATTGGTAAAATTTCATTTGAATATGTATAACGTCCTTCTTGCTCAGCCGGACTATCAATTACATTCTTATTACGAATCACACCAAATAATGCCGAAGCAAACACCTCACGAGTCGGAACTAAAAATGCTACATGATATATACCAGTCGTACGCGGCTCTTGCAGTACCCCATTCTCTAACTTTTCAAGAACAAGTAACGTATTCTTACCGCCTTTTCCAGCTAAATGTGCTTTATTCCCCTCTTGTTTAATTACTTCTAATCCTACCACGTTCTCATAGAAAGCAATTTGCCGCTCTAAATCTTTCACCTTAAATTCAACATGACCAATACGTGTTTTCGGATGAATTTGTACCATGAATAACTTCATCTCCTTATTCCAATATTTTTCCATTACATATAACCGTTACTATGAAGAATACAACCAAAATCATCCTATGTAAATAGGAAAAGTCAGAATTTACACACATTTTTATTTTCATAATAAAAAAGCCACCTCTTCTAACTTTCAGAAAAAGTGACTTTATAACTCTTATCTCATTTTATGTACTTCAGCAACTAACTTACCACCCTGAATCCCCATATAAAGCTTCACAGGTGCGTCATTCGTATTTTCGAATACTAAGTCTAAATATGGATATGCAATTGTAGCATCTCTTCCTTGTGGAACATAACCTACTGTTTTAGAGTGTGTCGTTCTCTCTACCATTTTCAAACCAGCTTGATCCGCTGCGTTATATAAAGTTGATGAAGTTTGACAAACACCACCGCCGTATCCATCTACTAATTTACCATCTACTATTTCTTTTCCTAATTGATACCCTTTGTCTGGTGTTGTATCTCCGATTAATGCATTAAAAGAGAAACGGTCTCCTTTTGCTAATACAACTCCGTTTATGCTCGCTGCAGACAAACGAATGTTTTCAATTCGGCCACCTGTTGAGCCTCCTAAATTCGTTTCATATCTACCAACTACAGTACCACTTCCTTGCCCATCACTAAGTGTTGCGGTAGGCTTTTTCTCAGTAATTGGTAACTGGTATGAAGAGTCCCACATACCAACGTTCAATAACTTATCTACTAATTCTTTTTCCATTAATTCATAAGAAGGCTTTCCTTCTTGCCAACTTCCATCAGGAGCTATACGTGAAGGAACCATCTTTTTGTCAACGCTTTTTCCAACTTCGCTAGCAACCTTCGTTACTGATTTTTTAAATTTTGCTTCATCTTCAAAATAACCTAAACTCGATAAATCTAGTTTTTTCACTTCAGTACCAGTACGACCGTCAACTAAACTAATAGAATCCTGTACTTCTGCTTTAGCTTCTACAGTGTGTCCGCCAATATCACTTACTAATGCAACATCACTTACTTTCGTACCGCAACCACTTACTACAGCTACACATAATACCCCAACCAATATACCCTTTATTTTACGGAACAATATACTCTCCCCTTTTTCCTAACATCACTCTTATGTATTATTTCATTTGTATGTATGTTTTGTTACAATCATTTTACAATATATTTATAAATTGTTACAAGCTATTTTTTACTCTATTTAAATTACTCTTTTCTTTTGTAAATGTCTATACATATTTATGTTAATTTTTGAGTTTAATAACATTGTAACTTTTATGTACACTTTACACATCCAGTATATACCATTTACTAAGTGGAATACAAATGAAACACACTATTGTTTTACCTCTTTATGCAACCACATAAGCCTGTAACTATTATACAAATTCAACATTTTTATCTATCCTCCATAAGTACATCCCTCTTCCCTTTCTGCATATATAGGTATTTGCCGTGCCGCCGCTCCGCTTTCGCACATACATTATGATGAATTTAACCTAATTTAAAGAAACGGAGGATGTTATTATGTATCCCTACAATCCATACGATCCATATAATCAATATGCGTACCAACAGCCACAATATGACTTACAAGCACAATACCAATCTTATATAGATCAAGCAGAGCAGGCGAATCCATATGAACAAAATCGACAATTTCAAATTCCAATCTCTTTTCCTGGCACTGGAAACCGTCAATTAGAACGACGAGTAAATGAACTTGAACGAAGAGTACGTCAACTAGAAAACACAGTTGAGCGTCATACACGTAGATTAAACCGCTTAAATCAGCGTTTACGTACAGTAGAAAACAGATTGAACATTCCATTTTCAGCACTAGAAGACGGATTTTAATTTCAAAAATAAAAAATATATGAAGGAAGGGACCCCTCCTTCCTTCTATAAATTGACTAAAGTTTTTTCCATCTCTATACTGATAAGAGTTAACGAAATGAAACAAGGTGATAAATATGGATTTTGAAATAAATTTTCTTTCCTTTTATGTAGTACAAGTAGAAGGAAAAGGTGAAGCAATTGATAAACGCTACAAACATTTTCAAACATTAGACGCTGAAGAGTACGAAGATAGCTCTTTAAAAGAATTTTTGAATGGTGAATTATTAAAAATATCAAAGCGAAAAGTAGAACGTCACGCAAAAACAGAACAAGCCCCAACAAAAATCGGTCGCTTTATTGTAGAAGAAGGACACGAACTCGATTCGAACCCTCATTACAACCTTTTTAATCGCATTCGCTTTGCAGAAACGAAAGAAAACTTCAAAGATATGAGCGAACCTCTCGTTTATACATATCTTGACACAAGCGCTGTACGTGGTGGTGTATTTTTAATTGCGCAAGCAAAATTACGCAAATACTTTGATGATCCATTCGTTTTTGTTATGAAATGTGATTTCGAACCGAAAGTCGCTTCCATTTCAGATGAATCAACACTGATTCGTAACGTTGAAATGGCCATCACAACAAAGAATATGAAATCCATCCAATATCCGTACATGCCTGAAGAAGGTATGGTGGAACCTGGTGAACTAAAAATACACCAAGCATCACATGCCCGATACTTTGAAGACTTCTTAAAATTCGTCGAGTATGAACGCTCTATGCCTGAAATTATGAAAACACAAGTAATGGACATGGTATACGACCAAATTGAAGATGTATTTGAAGAAGGTACGGAAGAACGCGAACAATTCGACCAAGCGATGGAAGTATGGGCTGCTAGTCCGAAACGCGAAATTATGGAACAATTTTCAACCGAAGAAGTAATGGAAGCTACCGCTCAAATCGTCGAGCACGCTCCTGAAGTGGAATTAAAGCTAAAAGCGGATCATATCTCTGTGAAGGCCCTGCTTGCTGATTTCGGGGATCAAATACATATTGCTAAGGTAAACGACCGATATGTACTTATGATTGAAGCTGATACGCTTACGTTCGAGAAAGGATTTTCTCCTATCGAATTTCTAAAACCGGATGAATTACAAGATGTAATTGAGCGGATTGAGAATAAGCAGCAGTATTCTTATGATCCGAGCGGGATTGAATAAATCCTTCCATATGGCTGTTTTTACTGGGCGCTTTTAATAAGCGCTCTTTTATTTTAGCCACATTTACATGTCTATTTTGTAGTCACTAAAAGAATATAGATATTAAAACCACTGATTTTATACAGGTTCACATTACTAATCAACCAAAATCATAACCATTTTTTCATTATATACTTATCATTAAGAATGAACTCTCTACTATTTTCCAATATAGATTGAATACTTTTTATCATCAACTGAAACAAATTTATTCAATAAATCATGTAAGATCACTCCGTCTTGTATATTTGTGTTTGAACTAATATAAAATGGAGTTCCTTCATCCGCACGAATACTTACATTAGGAGCTACATATACATTATCTTTAATTCTCACATCGTCAATCATACTAGAAAATGGACTTATAAAAACTGTTTCATCAATTTTCGGATAATGTTTAATCGGATTAAATGATGGAATAGGATCGGGGTTGATGAAGGGAGCAAATGACTGATTGCGTTTTTAAAACTAGATGCATTACAAGACGTAATAGAGCAGATTGAGACGAAGCAGGGATACTAATATATTTGTTTGATTTAAAGAAACAAGATATCATTTTATAGATTTAATTTTACAATTCACTACTTTCCTCTCCTATAACCCCATATACATAAAATAATATATCTATTTGGAGGTGCGGGAGTTTGTTTTTAAATCAAAATCCACAGCTTGCTTCGTATGAAATAGGAGATTGGTCATATGGCGACCTTAACGTTCGTACTTGGGGAGAAGGAGCTTCACTCAAGCTAGGTAAGTTTTGTTCCATAGCCGACCATGTAACCGTTTTTTTAGGTGGTGAACACAGAACTGATTGGATTAGTACCTATCCATTTAATGCAAAGCTTCCCGAGGGAGCAGGATTTAGCGGACATCCCAAAACTAAGGGAGATGTAATCATTGGTCACGACGTTTGGATTGGCAGTGGTGCTATGATTATGTCTGGAGTCACAGTTGGAAACGGAGCTGTTATTGGTGCAAGAAGCATTGTAACGCGAGATGTCCCGCCATATGGAATAGTGGCAGGTAATCCCGCAAGATTGGTTCGACATCGCTTCTCATCAGAAATAATCGAAGAACTTCAACAAATTTCCTGGTGGGACTGGGATATATCTACTATTAAGACCTCTTTACATTTACTTCTTTCGGATAATGTAAGTGAGTTTATTCGAGAATATAAAAAATGATATTCTCGAATATCAACATCCCCCTTTATTGATTTTATACTATTTCTATGGACTTGATCTTTGTAAAGACTTCACTTTCTAATTTAGTGGCTCAAATACGTATTATAAAGATATGTACTGATGATCATAGCAGTCACACTTTATCTTTGAAAAGAATTTTCTACGTGTGAATTTCTGAAGCAAGATGAATTTCAAGACATGTTGGAGTGGATTGAGAAGAAGCAGTTTTGATGTGATCCAAACATAATTTTTAAAAAACAAATACTAAAAACTCCTATCTATATATGAAATAGGAGTTTTTCCATTGCTCACTTATAAATTCTTATTATAAAAAGGACTAATCTTAGCTATAATGCATTTGCGTTATCTTTCTCTCTTCCTGCACCTTTCTCCGCCTCAGCCAAATACCTAATCTGTCTTTCCGCTTTTCTAACCGCCGTACGAAAATGCTTTTTCAGAAGTTCTATTGTAGATTCACTTATATAGTATCTTTCCGTTATACTTTCCCACGTGTCACTACTTTCAAATGTACTCCATACGAAAGGGCGTTCTGTATTTTTTCGCAGTTCTTTAAATACCCATTTTCGCATCTTTTTTTTCGCCTTTTCTGTTAGTTTTCCGTTCTTTACAAGTTCAAGTTCACCATGTCTTTTGTATCGTTTATAAATATCTCTCTCGTTATATACTTTAAGAAGTATATTTGCTGTATTCTCAGCATCTGCTAAAGCTCGGTGTTGTTTTCCTTCCCACGTTAGACCGAGCTGTTCTACTGCAAATTGTAAACTTGGCGTATGTTCAAACAATTCTTCATACGCTTGGAAAACAAATTTTTGCAAATCCATTCTACTTTCTTTTTCCATACATGGGCATTCTACACCGTTTAATGTACAATCATGAGATAGAAAACGATAGTCTTCTTTTCCCCATGAAACAAATATTGAATCTTCGCCGATGAACTGAATAAATTTTTCAATAATTTGAGGGAATTTTTCCACACCGACTAAATCTTTCTTTGTAATTCCAGTTAATTTTGTCGTATGACGAGTTAATCTTGCACTAGGTTTCACTAACTCCGAAAATTCTTCAATTATCTTCATTGTACCTATTTCTATTTTTACAGCTCCGATATCAACTATCTCTGACGGATCTTCTGATTTATACGGTCTGAAATTTCTCTCAATGTCGAACACAATGAAATGTGTAGCGTTTTTCAATTTATTTACCTCTTTCTAAATTCCTTTTCACACCAATACTCTATTTTCAGTATTTATTTATTCATGTACTTTATGCAAAAATAATCTGAAAAAAGAACGAAAATTCAGTCTTATTATTATATGTAAGTAGGAGGACATCAATAAAAATGCAAAAAAAAGAAGGGCGAGCCCTTCTTTTTTCAAAAATTACTTCTTGTTAACGTTAGTAGCTTGAGGTCCACGGTTACCTTGTTCTACTTCGAAAGTAACTTCTTGACCTTCTTCTAAAGTTTTGAAGCCTTCGCCTTGGATAGCTGAGAAATGAACGAATACGTCTTCTCCGCCTTCAACTTCGATGAAACCGAAACCTTTTTCTGAGTTAAACCATTTTACTTTACCGTTTTGCATGAAAAAAATCCTCCTACAATGTACCTATATGTACATATTCATTTTCAACCACCTTACAATAATAAGCCAGATATTAAAAAACTGCAACCCCTGAGGAGATTTAACATTGCTATCCTCCTCGGAAGTTACAGCTCATTTAAATCTCTATATTATTAAAAGTAAAATGGTTTAAATATAATATATCATATCAATATAATAAAAGCAAACCTTTTTTGCTATATAACTTTTTTCTCCCACTGCATCGCTTTTGATTCACCTGATCCAGCTACAACATAGCCTTCTTTTTGATTGACGATGCGCCAACCATGCCCTTTAACCGAGTCACATACTGTAACAATTCCTGCATCAAGGTGCACACGACAAATCGTACTAATTCCCGCCTTATTTTGTGTTGAAGTCGTATATAGTACATTTTGATCTACACTTAAGTCTAAATAGCTACTCGCTTTCTGCTCGCTTTGACATGTGTGCCAATATGTTTTTTCACTCTCAATACTTTCATCTATTTTGCAAAAAGAAATATTTCCACTTATTCCTTTACATGATCCACTTGCCGCTACTAAATAAGAATTATATATAGTCAACGCAGAAATCATTTGATTCTTCGCTATTTTAATCCTTTTTAATTTACGTGTCTCTAAATCAAAAAGCCAAACTCCACCATATTTAGCATGTATCTTCGTACCGATAAATAAGTAGTGTTTATATAAAAATAACGAACGAATAGACGGTGCATCACTGCCGTAATCAAGAAATGGATGAATGGTCTCCCATGTAGAGCCGAAATTATTAGAATGGTACAGCGTTTTATCTCCATGAGCAATCACTATTCCACTCTTATTGCTACACACATTCCAGCTCGTTGCTTTCGTCGGGAAACGCCGAACCTCCCATACGTTTCCACCATTCATACTACGAATAAAAACTCCTTCGTCTCCTACTCCGTAAACTACGTTACCTTCACTATGTAAATCTCGAATTCGTTTTTGAAACCCATTTAAAATCTGTTTCCATTCTCCATCTTGTTCAATGAATAAGCCATTATATGTAGTAGCTAACAATAGTTTTCCATCTCTTAACTTTGTAATAGCAGTTGCACTTAACATTGTCTCCACGTTGACACTCCCATTCTTAGAACTTCTCAGCAAATGCAATTGCAAAATTACTGCATTTTTCAACATCCTCTTCATCTTCTGGAGCTAGTTCGATTTTCAATCCTTCTTGTACAAGCTCTGCACCGCGCTCTACAAGTCTTTCTTCAAATATCGTTACCGCTTCACAAAATAGTTCATACGCCGTATCACCTGATCCGAATACCGCTACTTTCTTCCCTGATAAATCTATATTTTCTAAGTCATCATGGAAATCTTCCGCTTCAAATGGTAATTCCCCATCTCCCCACGTATAAGATCCTAAAATGATTCCATCATAGGCTAGTAATTCTTCAGCATCCATGCCTTCCATTTCTTGCAATACTACTTCATGATCAAAGGCATCTAAACTAACTTTAATTAAATCAGCAATACTCTCTGTATTTCCTGACATACTCGCATAAGCTATTAAAATTTTTGCCACCTTGGCATCCCCCTCTAACAATAAATGATTCTCATTCTCATTATATTAATAATGAGAATCAATTTCAATTATATTTTTCATTTTTATTTATTCCATACAAAAAAGCACAGATGACTATACAATCATCTGTGCTTTTTTATTACTTTTTAAAAATACCAAACGGCTTTCCAACTGGTAAAACAACTTTTCCGAAGTGTGTGTTTAACACTGCTGCTGCTGAACCATAGAAAGATAATAATGAAATAAGAAGTTCAGAATATGCTGCTAAATTATGCATTGCATGCGGCATAACACCTAAAGTACTTAATGAAAGACCGATAAATAAGAAATCAATAAGGACGAAAATCATAAATAATACTTTATGTGTTTCCATTGCACCAATTGTCATAAAGATTGTGAAAATCAAATATCCGATAAAGGCTACACCAAGCTGTTTTGAATCTGCAGCTTGTGCTAATTTTTCGCCAAATACTCCAAGTTGAATTAACCAAGTCATTCCAACACCTAGCCAAAATAGGCCATACGCACCAAATGCTGTTGTACCGAATGTATTGTTATGCTTTGCATCATGAATGCAAGCAAAGATTTGTGCAAATCCTCCTAAAAAGATTGCCCATGGTAATACTAGTGAAACGCCATCTGTTAAACCTAACTTTTGAGATGATGCTACAAGTGTTACCATCGCTAATCCAAATAGACCAATTCCAGATGGATCTGCTGTTGTCATTTTCACATGATGTGTAGTAGTTTGATTGCTCATATAAACCTCCTGATTATAAACATACTCGAATACAATACTTAAATCAGGAGGCTATGTCAATGGTTTTTTTTGTATGTTGTCAGACATCACATCTTATAATGATTAAATATGCTTTCGACCAATTCGTAAGGTTTTACATTCACATTTTCCAACTCTTTTATTGGCATCCATAACGGAATATAGCTGCCTCTATCTTTCCGCTTATACTCCTCCCCTTTTCCGTTTCCGAAGAATCCATCCGTAATATAGGCTTCATAATAATATTCGGTACCTTTATACTTTACCTTTGTAATAAGGCGCCTCACTTCTATATGTATCCCTAATTCTTCATATGCCTCTCGTTTCGTTGCCTCTTCAGGTGTTTCACCTTCCTCAATTCCTCCGCCTGGAAAAACATAATACGTTTCATTTTCTCGAATACGTTTAATAAGGGCAATGTTTCCGTCCTGCACAATGATAGCCGCACCGCGATTTCTTATCACTTTATTACCTCAATGCCAATCGCAACTGTTCCCCACTTTTCTTCCTGCTCTTTCGTATATATTTTGTATGTACTTTCTAGCATTTTTTCTAAACTATCCTTTTCACAATCCAATAATTTTTTATCAATTTGTTCGTACATTACTTTAAAACTTTCGTATCGTTTTATTTCTGTTACTTTTACAGCCATCGTTTCTGCTATCGTAAGGTTCGTAAATACGATTTCATCGCCTTGTTTTATAAGTTGACGCTTTCGGTCGTATAACCGTACTTCATACACTTTTTTCCCTGATTGAATTGACTGAAAAGGTTCGTTATATAACCCCATTTCGTATCGCATACATTCCACTCCCTTTTATTCATTCCACCTACTAACACCGTTCGCATTACTTGCTTGAGAAAGAAGGCTAAATACTCATGTTATATAAAAAAAACGAATATAGTAAATATGATATTGGTGATTATACTTATAGTAAAGTAGGTACAACTATTTTTTCTTTGGATGATGAAATGAAATAAAAAACAGATACGTTTTGCTCATTAAGAGAAGAATCCACCTGTTCGATACATATAAAAAGAGCATCCAATTGTTTCAAGATGCCCTTTTTATATTTATTTTCTATTTATTTTCAAGTGATCACATAGAGAACATTGAAAATGAAGTTTCTCCAAACAATGAAAATTTGTTGCGCAAATTTGTTCTATCGTCGGAACAAACGGAATTACAACCATGTTGCTTTCTGTTATTTGTGTAACAGGCGGTAACACTGTTCCTACTTCATATTCAAAGCGAATACTGGCTTGATTAATATAATTCCCCGAACCACTTGGTGCGCTCCCAACTACTACTTGGAACGAAACCGTGCGTGCTTCACCCGGATTTAAACTACCTATTAAAAACCCTAATACTGGGCTTACATTTGGCAATGAAGTACTATCGACTGATACGCTTCCAGTAATAAATTGAACACTACTATCTAATAAATCTTGAAAACGAATATTTTGTATTACAGTATCTCCTGTATTTGTTATAACTGTCTTAAACGTAATGACATCACCAATTGTTGCTGTTTGTTGGTCTGCCGTTTTTACTACAGTCGTCGAAACGTTCGGTATTATAAATGGAATTACGACTGTATTACTCTCTCCTTCAACTATTATCGGCGGTTCGTTAGGGTTAACCGTGGCAAGCCCACTCGCCGTCGCTGTATTTGTAACTAAGTTATTTATTTGTCCTCCTGTTATTACAACTTGGAAATTAATAATTGCTGCATCATTTGGTTGAAAATCACCTAATGGAATACCGGTATTCGGATTGGCAAATGGAAGAGGTACATCATTTACCGTTACCGTTCCATTTATAAAGAACGTATTCGGATCAATGATATCTGTTAAAATAATATTCGTCACAGGAACTGTACTATCATTTATAACGGCAATACCGTAAGTGACAACATCTCCTACCATTGCTACTTCAAAGTTTGCTCCTTTTGCAACAAATAAGATTGCAGTATTTACCGTCACAATAACTGTATTGCTCGTATCCATTACTGTAACTGGCGGCTCTCCTGGTACTAAAATATATTCAGCTAACGCCCCAGCAACGTTCACTACTGTACCACCATCTGGAAAACTTGTAATCGTAGCTTTATATGTTACAATCGCCGTCTCACCGACTGGAATGTCTGGTATCGTAAATCCAACCTGTGGATTTAACCCTGGCTGCGGAACTCCATTTATCGTTACACTATTTGGGACAAAATCAGCTTCCTGAGATAACACATCGATAAATTGAACATTCATCGCATCTGCAGTACCAGTATTTAATATACGAACAGTATACGTTACCGTTTCTCCTACTCCAACAATTGGATGATCTACTTCCTTTTGCATATCTAAACTGCCTCTATTTACTGGTGTGACTGTCGTATTACTTGAATTCGTCATTGTAAACGGAGGTTCTCCTGGAATCAATTCGAAATCACCCGTTACTCTCGCTGTATTCATAATGCTACTAGAAGGCGGAACCGCAATTACATTTACTTCAAATGTAATTAATATGCTATCCCCTACTGCAAGATCTGGTAACGAAAAGCCTACAAATGGATCTAAACCTACTTGCGGAATTCCATTTATTTGTACACTTCCAGGAACGAATTCTAAACTAGGTGATGGAACATCAATAAACTGAACATTCTTCGCTGTTACCGTTCCTGTGTTTGTAACTTGCACACTATAAGTTAACGTATCCCCTAATCGTGTTGCTTGCTTATTCACGGTTTTTATAACATTAAAACGTCCTCTATTTACCTTTGTTATTGTCGTATTACTCGGTTCAGTTACTACAACCGGTGGTTCTCCTGGTACTAAAGTAAAGCTTCCTGTTATATTTGCAACGTTCGTAATTGTTCCTGATGACGGGATGTTTGTAACTGTCGCTTGAAACGTCACGATAACCGTTTCACCAACTGATATATCCCCAACCCCAAAGCCACTAATCGGATTTAAGTTTGGTTGCAGGGCTCCATTTATCGTTACACTATTTGGTATAAATGACGCTCCTGCTGAAACGGTATCAATAAACTGAACATCATTTGCTGTTACTGTTCCTGTATTCGTTATTTGAACCATATATGTTAATATATCTCCAACGAGAGTAGCAGCCCTATTTACTTGTTTAATAACATTAAATCGCCCTCTATTTACAGTTGTGAGTGTTGTATTGCTCGGTTGGTTTACTATAACTGGTGGTTCTCCTGGTACTAATACAAAGCTTCCTATTACATTTGCCGTATTGGCAATTGTTCCGTTTGACGGAACACTAACAACGGTTACTTGGAATGTTACTTCTACACTTTCACCTGGATTTATATCTGGAAGCGGGAATCCATTATTCGGATTGAATCCAGGTTGTAACACATCGTCTATCGTTACACTGTTCGGCACGAATGCTATAGAGGAAGGTAGTACATCACTATATTGAACATTCGTTGCTGTCACTGTCCCTGTATTTTGAACTACTGTTGTATATGTGATTGTATCGCCTACTGCAACAACCGGCTGACTTACTGATTTTAAAACATTCAAACCAGCTTCATTGATTTCTGTTAATGTCGTGTTACTTGTCGTCGTTTCCGTAATAGGCGGCTCTGTTTCACTTACGGCGAATGTAGCTGTAACGTCTACAAAGTTAACAATCGTTCCACCTTCTGGTATGATTATTACCATTTCTTGATATGTGACGCGTACAAAACCACCTACAGGTATATTCGGAACTGTAAAACCACTAAAAGGATTTAATGCTGGTTCTGGTATCCCGTTTATGCTCACACTTCCTGATACAAATTTCACACCAGCAGAAGTAGTATCTATAAAATGAACATTCGTCGCTGCCACTGTTCCAAAATTAAAGATAAATACATTATAAGTTAAAATTTCTCCTACAGTCGCTACTTCTTTATCTACTATTTTCAATGGGAAAATAAACGCTATATTAATTGTCGTAACGACCAAATTTGTTAATATCGTTTCCGTAATCGGTGGTTCTTGCGGATTTGGTTGTGAAGTAAATGTAACATCTGCATCATTTAATATGACTTCATTATCTGGAATTTCTGTAATCGTCACTTGGAACTTTACCTCAATACTTCCACCATTAATTAATAATGGAGTAACTGTAAATCCTATTTCTGGATTAAATCCAAGTTGCTGCACCCCACCTATCGTTACACTATCTTCTACAAATGTCGTTCCTTCTGGTATGACATCTTGGAAGAACACATCTGTAACTGGTATAATTCCTACGTTTGAAATGAGCACGGTATACGTTAATACATCCCCAACCGCTCCAGTTGCAACATTTACTGTTTTTGTTGCTGTCACTTCACCAGGAGGAGGTAACGGTATTGTAACTACCGTTGTATTACTTGAGTTCGTTGTTGTTACAGGTGGTTGTAAAGGATTCAATAAGAAAGTAGCTGTAGCAGATGCTGTATTTAGAACTGCCCCAAGCGTTGATGGTGCAACAACTATCACTTGAAACGTTACTGTCAATGATGTACCAGCCACAATATTAGGAAGCGTGAAACCTATATTTGGATCGAATCCAGGTTGAGGCGTTCCATTTATCGTTACACTATTTGCTACAAATGTTGTTTCTGGAGCAATTGGATCAATGAAAGAGACATTCGTTGCTGTTACTGTACCGTTATTTCGAATGACAACAGAATATGTGTAAGTTTCTCCAAGTGCTGCCTGTTGTACAGATGAAGATTTTTGTATATTTAATTGTGCTGTGTTTACTTGCGTCACTACAAAATTACTATTTGTAATAGTCGTTATTGGAGGGTTTGCTGGATTTATAAGAAAACTTGCAGTAACGTTCGATTGGTTTCGAACATTTCCACCGCTCGGAATACTCTTCACTGTAACTTGAAACGTAATCGTGGCCGTTTGTCCGACCGGAATATTTGGTACTGAGAATCCTGCCATAGGATCCGCGCCTTGCTGAACAACTCCATTTATCGTCACACTATTTGCTACGAACGCAGTACCAGACGGAATTGGATCTTGAAAAATAATATTCGTTGCAGGAACAGTTCCTGTATTTTGAATAAGAATCGTATACGTTAACGTATCTCCTACTCCCGCTTGTGGTGTATTTACACTCTTCATTACATTAAGTGATCCTACATTCACTCGCGTCACAACAATATTACTAATCGTTACAATTGTAATTGGTGGCTGGAGAGGACTTACTTGGAAATCCGCAGTGACATTCGCATTATTCGGAAGAACTCTATTTGGTGGTACACTCGTGATTGTTACTTGAAAAGTAACTGTTACCATCCCTCCTACTGGAATATTAGCAAGTGGAAATCCAGTTGTTGGGCTTAAACCTGGTTGAGGTGTTCCATTTATTGTTACACTATTTGCTACAAACGTTGTTCCAGAAGGAATCGGATCAAGGAATGATACATTTGTTGCTGCTACTGTTCCACTATTTTGTATACGAACTGTATACGTTAACGTATCTCCTACTCCTGCTTCAGTAGCGCTTACACTTTTCATTACATTTAACCCTGAAGAATTCACGACTGTCATAACAGTATTACTTGGTACCGTTACAGTAATCGGTGGCTCTGTTGGATTTACAAGGAAATCTCCAGTGACATTCGCATTATTTACAACATTATTTCCTTGGGGAATTTCATCAATTAACACTTCAAACGTAACAATTACATTCGCACCAGTAGGCAAATTATTTAATGGGAATCCAAGTTCTGGATCTGCCCCTTCTTGTAAAACACCATTAACAAATACACTGTTTTCAATAAATAATGTTCCTTGTGGAATTGAATCTTGGAAAAATACATTTGTAGCTGGTACACTACCTGCATTTATGATTTCAATTGTATATACTAAAACATCCCCTACCGTTGCAACATCCGTATTCACTGATTTCATAACTTCAAAATTCCCTGATTGCACAGTTGTATTCACAACATTACTCGGAACATTGATTGTTACTGGCGGTTCGCTCGGATTCACTTGAAAACTGGCTGTTACATTTGCTTGATTTAAAATATCTTCATTTTCTGGATCCTGTACAATTAATACGTCAAATGTGACTATAACTGTTTGAGCCGGAGGAATATTCGAAAGAATAAATCCTGTATTCGGATCTAGTCCACTTTGTGGCGTTCCATTAATTGTGACAGAATTTGTTATGAAAGAAACTGCTGAAGAAATAGTGTCTTGGAAAAATACATTTGTTAGCGGAACATTCCCTGTATTTTGAACGGCAATCGTGTATGTTAAAGTATCCCCCACTGCCGCTTGAGCTGTATTTACTTCTTTTATTACATTTAAACCGCCAGTATTAATTTGTGTTACAACTGTATTTGTTTGTCTATTAATTGTCACTGGAGGCTGACTTGGAATAACAACAAAATTAGCAGATACATTTCCGCGGTTTGCAATCGTACCTCCTGATGGTGTAGATGTGACTCGAACTTGAAAAGTTACCGTCCTACTTCCGCTCGGAGATATATTTGCTACCGCAAACCCAGTCGCAGGATTTGTCCCAGGTTGCGAAACTCCATCAACAGTTACACTATTTGGTATAAAAGTCGTTCCAATTGGGATTGGATCTTGAAAAATAACGTTCGTCGCCAATACATTTCCTGTATTTTCAATTATAACTGTGTACGTAAGAACATCATTAACTGTCGCAAAAGCTTTATCCACAGTCTTTCTCGTTCTAATATCAGCTATATTAATAGTAGTAAATACAGTATTACTTGTCGCCTGCCCTGAAACTGGTTGCTGACCAGGCACCGGAATAAAATTAAATGTTACACTCGCACGATTCGGAATTGGATTGACAAGAGGATTAGATGTTACTCGAACTTGAAAGCGCACTACAGTCGTTTGCGAAGCATTAATACTTCCTAGATTAATACTACTTGCTGGATTCGCCCCTGGACGCGCTACTCCATTTACTGTAACACTATTTGCTACAAACGTCGTTCCAGCAGGTATACTATCAACAAAAACAACATTGTTTGCAGTGACATTTCCATTATTCGTCACATTAACTGTGTACGTTAATACATCATTAAGTGTTGCCGTCTGTAAATCTACAGATTTTTGCATACTTATAGTTGCTTGATTCACTGTCGTTTGTACTGTATTTGAAGAAGACATACTTGTAATAGGAGGACTTCCGACGAAAGGACGGAATTGATATGACACCATTGCACGATTCGAAATAGGATTTGGATTCGGGAATGATGTTATTCGAACTTGAAATGTAACAATTCTTTGCGTGTTATTTGGGATTGTACCTAAATTAATTCCATTAGCAGGGTTCGCATTCGGCTGTGTTACTCCCCCTACCGTTACACTACCTGCAACAAACGTCGTTCCGTTCGGAATGCTATCTCGTAATACAACGTTCTCTGCACTTCCTGTTCCTGTATTTGGAACCGTAATCGTATAAGTGAGAGTATCCCCTACCCCTGCGACTGTTCTATTAACCGATTTAACAGGATTAATAATTGGACCTGTTGCATCAATTTGAACACCAAAACCAGCTGCAGCGTATCCATCTCCATTTGTAACAAATCGAACAGTTGCTGACGTTTGATTGTTTACTAAAGATGAGGAGGCATCTACATTCGTAATATCCCACCCCTGTCTTCGGACAGCCAAAGCTCCCCCTAACGGCTGATTTAAATCTCCGAATGTACCGCTCGTATCTAAATTTCCGCTGTCATTACAAATTTGAGACTGGAAGAAATTATTTGCAGGGTTTCTCGGTCCGAATAATGCAACTGTAGCATTTGCATTCGGTCCAAAGCGAAGTTGATCTCCCACAATGTTAGAATCACCTTCTTGAGCAGTTACAAGTACCCTTCCTGTTACAGCTCCTGTAGCTGGCGTAGCAAATCCTGAAATAGTAGCATCAACTGGTGGTGATGAAGCATCAATAATTTCTTGACCTGCATATACTGACAAATTTCGAAGTGGTAAACTGGCATTTTGATACACAACCTCAAGCGTCCATCCAGCTGAACGGCTAATTGTTGAGTCAGCTGAAGTTCTTGCAGCAGGCACAGCACCCGTTGTATATGTGCCTCCCCCACCTGCACTAACAAGATTCGTTACATTCGCAGAGCGAGCATAATAAAACTGGTTTCCTACTGAACCTTGCTGCGCGGTAGCAGGATCTGGCGTAACAGAAAACGTCCCTGCTGGCGTTGTAAATGTAATGTTATCATTTAAAAATGGTAAAACATCTTCCGTATCAGTCCGGAAAGTACCAGCCCAAACTAATTCTGCATATAACACACTGCTTCCCGCTGGAAGATTTAAAATTGCACTTGAAGAATTCAATTGCCACTCATCTGTTGTCCCTGCTGGGAATCCTGGTACTTGCAACGCTGTATTTACTGTCGTAAACACAGCAAGTGTACCAAAAATATTACCTGGTGCAGGTGATGTAGGGCTAAGTCCCAGCGTATTCCCAGTAAACGTGACGGCACCAGGTACTGTTGTCGTAAAACGATTTATAAAAGGCACACAATCATCTCATTTCAATTATAGTAAAAAGTGCTCTATACTATAAAATGTAGACAAACTATACAATGTACGTTGTCCAACAAAATTCCGCACATATGAGAGGAGTTTATAAAACTATGCGCTACGTTATCATAACAGGAACTTCACAAGGTTTAGGTGAGGCCATTGCCACGCAATTGTTAGAAAAAAATACAACTGTCATCTCTATTTCTAGAAGAGAAAATAAAGAGCTTACGAAACTCGCAGAACAATATAATAGCAATTGTGTTTTCTACTCCTTAGATCTTCAAGATGTACATAATTTAGAAACGAACTTTAACAAAATCATTTCATCTATTCAAGAAGACAGTGTATCTTCTATTCATTTAATTAATAATGCGGGTACAGTTGCTCCTATGAAGCCAATTGAAAAAGCAGAAAGTGAACAATTCATTACGAACGTTCATATTAATTTACTTGCACCTATGATTCTCACCTCCACTTTCATGAAACATACGAAAGAATGGAAAATAGATAAACGTGTTATAAACATTTCATCTGGTGCAGGAAAAAATCCTTACTTCGGATGGGGCGCTTATTGTACAACGAAAGCTGGCGTAAATATGTTTACACAGTGCGTAGCAACCGAAGAAGCAGAAAAAGAATATCCAGTAAAAATCGTCGCTTTTGCACCTGGTGTTGTTGATACAAATATGCAAGCACAAATTCGGGAAACAAATAAAGAAGACTTCACAAACTTAGACCGTTTCATCACATTAAAAGAAGAAGGAAAACTACTGTCACCTAAATATGTTGCGAAAGCTATACATAACTTACTAGAAACGGAGAACTTTCCGCAGGGCGAGGTTATTAGAATTGACGAATAACAAAAAGGCGTGCTACAATAGCACGCCTTTTCATTCTACTTCTCGAAAAATATAAGTACAGACTCACCAATTTGCTCATAACCAATTTCCTGATAAATTTTATTCGATGTCTGATTCGCCAAATCAGTATATAACGTGGTTGTTTTGTACCCTTCATCTAACATACGTTGACTAAGTGCCGCTACACAATTTGATGCGTATCCCTTTTTCCTTGCTTCTGTCGGCGTATACACGAAATTAACTGTTATATTATTTTTAGTTGGACGTGTTTTTGCAGCTACAGAAACAAGTTTCCCGTCTACTTCTAGACCGAATAGATGATGATTATTGATTAATGTATGTGCCGTTTGTTCCGCTTCTTCTTTCGTAGTTGGGAGCTTCACATCTTCGCAAAATTGATATATCCATTTTTCTATTAATGGTAGCTCATCACTGTTTATTTCTCGAAAAATCCCATCCTCGTTCCACTTCTGCTTAACTTGTTCTAATGCATACACCCCTTGCTCCATTACAACATTCGTTTTCTTATTTTCTAACGTCGCAATCTCTTCCGCTAATTGTTGTACAACTTTTTTATTACCGATCAATCCGGGAATATCCGGATATACTTTCGTTAACTCTTTTGCAAGGACCTTGATAGCTACTCCCGAAATTTCAGCATTTGCAACAATGATTTGTTTCTTCTCTTCTGTTTGAAGAAATACAACCGCAATTTCTTCTCCTTGTTTCGCTATCCCCATAAATATCGGTTCTTGGACCATTTGTAATACACCTAATATAAGATTATTTTCCTGCTCATTCTTTTCTAAAAATGGTGTAACCTCTTCTTTAAAATTAAGTATCTCTTTATACACATGTAATTGAATCATCGACAATCTCTTCTCTCTATTTATAGTTTCATTAAGTATTGGCGATTAATTCATTAAATCCTTCTTTTACGATTCAATAATATTCAAAACTAACATATTCAAATCATTTTCAGCTTGTAAAATTCTCTGTTTTTCCTTTTCAAATACCTCTTCTTCTTTTTGAAACGACTCTTTTCGTTTTTTAATCATGCGCTCCATTTCTTTTTTACTCGGTCCACCGTATACTTTTCTTTTTTGAATAAAAGCTTCGGGTGATATAATCTCTTTCCACTCTTCTTCTAATAAACGCACTTTCAAATTTTCTTGTAAGTACAGATTTACTTCTTCGAAATGTAATTCATGAAGCTCCTTTTTCTGCTCTAATGACATCTTCGCAATAACACTTGCTGCATGATGCGCTTGCCGAAATGGAGTTTCATAGTTTTTTGTTAAAACATCTGCAAAATCAGTTATCGTAATTGCATGTTTATAGGAACGACTTTTTAACGTTTCTTCTTCTACTTTCATCGTTCGAATGACTGCATTCATAATACAAAAAACACGAATGGTCTTTTCGATTCCTTTATATAAATACGGCTGCAAGTCATCTTCCGTATCGACAATATCACCAAATGGTGTATTATGAATCATTTGAAATACTGTAAATACTTCCCCTAAAGCGCTACTCGTAATAGCACGCGCATGCTCAATTGAAACCGGATTTCGTTTTTGCGGCATAATACTACTAATTTGTACATACGGCTTCGCCACAGTAATACCACCATATTCCTTCGTTGCTAATAATAAGAAGTCATGAATCCATCTACTCGTATTTGTCATCATTACCATAAGTAATGAGCTAACCTCTAATAAATAATCCGCTCCAGCAACCGCATCATATGAGTTCTCGATTACATTTGTAAACCCAAGTAAATGAGCAACTCGCTCTCGTTTAATCGGGAAACTTGTTGTAGAAAGAGCAGCTGCCCCCATCGGAGAATGATTTAAAAGCTGATACGTTCTTTTCATCCGTTCTAAATCTCTTTGCATCGTATCGTAAATCGCTAACGTATAATGACCAAATGTTGTTGGCTGTGCTGGTTGTGTATGTGTATAAGCTGGCATAATCGTTTCCTTATGATCAGAAGCAAGTTGCAGCATACTTTCTTGCAATAACAAATGATGTTCCATTAATCGTAATACATATCGTCTTAAACTCATGCGATACATCGTAACGCCCATATCATTTCTACTTCTACCGATATGCATATTACTTACAAAATCGCTTTTCGCTTCTTGAGAAATTAAATGTTCCACTAAAAAAAAGAGATCTTCATGCTGCTCTGTATAGAGCAATTGCTCTTCTGGAATTCCCTCTACCTTTTTTAATGCGTGTAATATAACTTTAGCTTCTTCCTTTTTCATTAAACTTTCTTCCGTTAGCATCGTAATATGCGCTTTATGCACTTGAAACATATCTTTCAATAAGTAATTTCGTTGAAAATTAAATACATGTTGTAATACACAATCCACATATGTTTTCCCAGGGAAATCAGCGCCTTCACTCTTTATAAACTCTTCTTTACTTTGTTTCATCACCTTTTCCCCTCTCACCTAAGTATTACTACCCATCATACCCAGAGATGGCAAAAAAGTGCTTGTATATAAAAATAAACTCGGCACTTTAAGCACCGAGTTTACTTAATAAAAGTCGCATCATACTTATCACTTTGCAACACTTGGAAATGTAAGTTTGCTAAATGTTTCCGTATTTCTGCACTGTCGTCCTCATTTAAATTATTTGCTAAGAACACTATTTCTGTACAGTTCCCACGTTTATCCATCGCATAAACTGCTTTTGTAACTGTCCATGGCGTATAGCCATTTTTTTGCCCTGCATGTCTAAATGTTTTACGGTATTTCTTAGCGCTCATATCTGTTTCAACGATTTTCGCCCATACTTTTTCTTCTGCTTCTGTCAGACCACCTTTATGATTTGCCTTTTGAAGCAGTACCATATAATCGTTTGCAGAAGCTGCTGGTAATCGATCTGACCAAATTTTATCGTAACGTTCCTCTAAATAAAGAGGAATTTCCTTCTGTAATAATGGTCCCTTCTTTTTTAAGCGTTCATGAATAATCATTGCATATTCACGATATTGCTCTTGAGACATTTCTTTTAACTTTTTCTCTATTTTATATTTTGGAACATGTAGTTCTTTATGCAAATATCCAGGGATGTATAAAGATGAAACAATCGGAAATAGCGGCTGATGTGCTGGAAGCGATAAACTTTGTAAATTACGATTAATATTATCTAATCCTAACACTTCCATTAAATATTCAGCATTCGCATTCGAACTAAACTTAACCATTCCTTTTGCCACTTCTTCTAAAGAAACTGCCCCTTCTGTTATCTTGTCTGTCTTTTGCAAATACCTTTGCCATCTATCTTGTGCACCACCATCTGTATTCGGCACATAATACCGATTCACATCATTAATGGAAACGAAACTAGACGGGTCAATTTTCCCTTCTGTAACTTGTTTCGTATATTCAAGCGCCACAATTAATTTCATCGTACTAGCAACTGGCAATACAACATTTGGATTTACAGAATAAACAACTTTATCATTTCTCTTTACGAGAAGCGCACTATTTTTTTCATCTTTATGTTCTTCAATAAAGGATGCGATATACTGTGCATCATCATTATTTGAACTCCACACTTTTTTCACTAAAAAATTACCCGATATTAGCAAAACAAAAATACCCACAATCACTGCGCATACTATAGTTTTTTTCAAGTAAAATTCCTCTCCTATTGTGTAACTCTTCTCTATCTATCTCTTAAAACAAAATAATGGAGATGATTATTTTAGTAATCATCTCCATTATTTTAACTTGTATTCTCCTATTATGTCTACGTCATAATTTTTACGAAGTCTTCGAGAAACTTTTTGTAATGTAATGACCAACCAATTCGCACCCAATTCTTTAAAGCTTTTGAGTCCGGTTGAGGACGGAAATCAGCAATACTTTCTCCCTTTGCAATCCCTACTGTATCTACATCGACACGACGGTACACATAATCCAAAAGGGACGGATTCGCCGCAACCATCATTGTAACGACGTCATGTACTGGACTACCTGTTATTTTCGGGTTTAACTTTTTATACGCTTTATAATAATACGTAAATATCGGCTCGATTAACTTGTTAAAACTCGTTTTAGAGTGTTTCGTAATATATTTCACCATTTCTGGCGTAATAATTGCTTCAGATGTAACGTTAAGCGGCACTAATGTCACATTCTTAGCATTTTGCATAACTAATTGTGACGCAATGGGATCACCATGAAAATTCGCCTCTGCGACTGGTGTCACATTGCCAGGCATTAAAAAAGCACCGCCCATTATATAGTATTCTTTCACATACTTCATCATCGTTTTTTCTAAAATAAACGCTGTCGCAAGCGTCGTTGACCTGCCAGCATCAACAATGATTAACTCTCCCTTATACTTTTCAAGAATATCAAAAAATGCACAAAAAGGTTTTATGTTCGGTGAAAAAGTTTTTGGAGGTTTAATTGGTCCTAAACCTTCCGCCCCATGAATTTCTGGATAATACGTTGTAATATCTCCAGATAAAGGGATTTTCGCACCATTAATAACAGGTATATCTTCCCTACCTGCTAACTGTAATAAATATGCCGCATTACTTGTCGCCTTTTCTTGCGTTACATTTCCATATCCTGTAACTACACCAACAATATCAATATCAGGATGCAACAATCCATACATAATTGCTAAAGAGTCATCAATTCCTGGGTCTCCTAAAAATAATACTTTTTTCATCGCCCTCAACTCCATCCCCTCAATTGTTATTAATTTATGAATAGCCATACATATACAGAATAAAAAAGAACAAATTCATACGAAAAAACGCAGTCCTATACGGACTGCGTTCTCTATTTTATCTAGACTTTTTTCTGCATGGTAACCATGCTGCCAATGATGTAAGCAATAAATGCAAAGCAGATTGGGAAAACAACTGTATGTATACCGAACGGATTTGGATAGAAAAGATGAATACACATATATGAGCCTACCCCAACTAAAATGGAAGCAAGTGCCCCAGTTGCATTCCCCTTTCTCCAATATAATCCTAATACAATCGGCCAAATGAAAGCCGCTTCTAATCCACCGAATGAAAATAAATTTAACCATATTAAAAAATCTGGTGGCTTAATCGCTGCTGCATAAACAAGCAGCCCTACGATACCGGTAATCCACAGACTTCCTTTTTTTATTGTACTGTGTGCCGCATCTTTATTTATGTAGTTTACGTATATGTCTTTAATAATCGACGAACTTACAAGTAACAATAACGAGTTTACTGTAGACATAATCGCTGCCATTGGTGCAGCTAAGAAAACTCCAGCTAACCAAGGTGGTAACACTTCCATTGCGAGTAGCGGCATAACTTTATCCGGTACCGTTATACCTGGAAGTACTACTCGTGCAAATACACCCGTTAAATGCATACCAATCATAATTGTGCCTACAACAATCGTTCCAATTATAAGCGCTTGATGCATCGCTTTTGAATTTTTATAAGACATTGCACGCACGCTAATTTGCGGTAAACCAACAACGCCAATTCCAATTAAAATCCAAAACGATGTCACATATGATTTCGTTAAACTACCATCTGCTCCAAATGGTGTAATTAAATTCGGATTAATTTGAACAAGCTCTTGCATAATCTTCCCAATTCCACCACCAGCAATGACAGTAGCAATTAAAATGATTGTCGTTCCAACTAGCATAATAATGCCTAACAGCGTATCTGATAAAGCAACTGCACGAAATCCACCAATTAATACGTACACAAGTACAGAAAAAGTAAATAAAAATAGTGCTGTTGTATACGATAAACCCGTTAGCGACTCAATTAATCGTCCACCGCCAACCCATTGGGCTACTGTTGCTGAAAATAAAAAGATAATAATACATAATGCAGAAAGGATCACGACTGCTTTATTATTGTATCTTCCCTTTAAATAATCAATAAGAGTAATGGCTTCCATCTTCCTAGCAATAATGGCAAACTTTTTACCGATAACTGTTAATACGATATATCCAGTTACAACTTGAATCGCTGATAATAGTACCCATCCAAGCCCCATATTGTATGCTATACCAGGCCCACCAATGAAGCTACTTGCACTACCGTACGTAGCAATCATTGTCATTGCTAATAATAAACCGCCAAGCTCACGCCCACCAAGAAAATATTCTTGTAAAAATTTATTTTGTGCCGTTGCTTGTACACGCCTTGAAGCATAGACACCAATTAAAAATACAACGATAAACGAAATTATCATTGGAATGATTACATACCAATTCATCTATTATTCCTCACTTTTTTCTTCCTCATCGAGTGAAATATCTTGAAATACAAAACGAACAACTAAACTAAGCAAAATAACCATAACGATAAATCCAACTATACAGCTATAAAAAAACCATGCTGGAAAACCTAATATGTATGTATATTCACTTGGATCTTTACTACCAAGCCCATAAGCAAATCCGTACCATATTATAAAATTAATAATAGCCAGTCCAAGACCAATTAATGCTTCTCTATGGGCGATTCGAAAGCGTGGATCATCATGATAATCCTTCATTTCTCTCCCTCCTCTCACGATGTATTATTGTACCATTGTTCTTCTAGTTTTTCCTACTAGAAAGCAAAAACAAGCAGGATTTTTTATCATCACATAGAAGATTCTCTTACATTACATATTTTTTACAATTGTAACACAAATGAAATTTGAATTTTCAGCATTTGTTAATTATGATTTTAATTAGAGGCTTTCCATCTAGTTCCTACATCCTTGATTTCGGAATAAACGCCGTCTCGTACTGCGTTTACATTATATTTTCAAGGGGGTTATACAATGAGTCAACTAGCTGTAAATCTTCATGAAAAGGTAGAAAAGTTTCTTCAAGGCACGAAAAAGTTATATGTGAATGGATCTTTTGTTGAAAGCGCTTCCGGCAGAACATTTAAAACACCTAACCCAGCAACCGGTGAAACACTCGCCGTCGTTTCTGAAGCTGGTCGCGAAGATATTCATAAAGCTGTAGTTGCAGCTCGCATGGCTTTTGATGAAGGCCCTTGGTCTCGCATGAGCACAGCTGAGCGAAGCCGTCTTATGTACAAGTTGGCTGATTTAATGGAAGAACATAAAGAAGAGCTTGCACAGCTCGAAACATTAGATAACGGAAAGCCAATCCGTGAAACAATGGCAGCAGACATACCACTTGCAATAGAGCATATGCGCTATTATGCTGGCTGGGCTACAAAAATCGTTGGTCAAACAATTCCTGTTTCCGGTGATTATTTTAACTATACACGCCATGAGGCTGTTGGTGTCGTTGGTCAAATTATTCCTTGGAACTTCCCACTTCTTATGGCAATGTGGAAAATGGGAGCAGCACTTGCTACAGGATGTACAATCGTTTTAAAACCTGCAGAACAAACTCCACTTTCCGCTCTATACTTAGCTGAATTAATTGAAGAAGCTGGATTCCCGAAAGGTGTTATTAATATCGTTCCTGGGTTCGGTGAATCAGCTGGACAAGCTCTCGTTAATCACCCACTCGTTGATAAAATTGCATTTACCGGTTCTACTCCAGTCGGTAAACAAATTATGCGACAAGCATCTGAAACATTAAAACGTGTTACTTTAGAGCTTGGTGGTAAATCACCAAACATTATTTTACCAGACGCCGACTTATCTCGTGCAATTCCTGGTGCACTTTCTGGTGTTATGTTTAATCAAGGACAAGTATGCTCTGCTGGATCACGCCTATTTGTTCCGAAGAAAATGTATGATAATGTCATGGCTGATCTCGTCCTCTATTCTAAAAAACTAAACCAAGGTGTCGGTCTTAACCCTGAAACAACAATCGGTCCTCTCGTTTCCGAAGAACAACAAAAACGTGTAATGGGCTACATCGAAAAAGGGATTGAAGAAGGCGCTGAAGTACTTTGCGGAGGAAGTAATCCATTCGACCAAGGTTACTTTGTTTCGCCTACAGTATTCGCTGACGTAAATGATGAAATGACGATCGCAAAAGAAGAAATTTTCGGTCCAGTTATTTCTGCAATACCATTTAACGATATTGATGAAGTAATTGAACGCGCGAATAAATCACAATTCGGCTTGGCAGCTGGTGTATGGACAGAAAATGTTAAGACAGCACACTATGTTGCAAGTAAAGTACGTGCAGGTACAGTATGGGTAAACTGTTATAACGTCTTTGATGCAGCATCTCCATTTGGAGGATTTAAACAATCCGGTCTTGGTCGTGAAATGGGATCTTATGCATTAAATAACTATACAGAAGTAAAGAGCGTTTGGCTTAACTTAAATTAATGAGAAAGAACCTGACCTATCCGGTCAGGTTCTTTTCATTATGTATTCCTTTAAACTTGCAGTCCTCCGCTCACATTTAATACTTCTCCTGTAATATAGGATGCGTATTCTGATGCTAAAAAGACTGCTGCGTTCGCAATATCTTCTGGCGTTCCAATTCTACCAACTGGAATCGCGCCAACCATCTTTTCTTTCACTTTATCTGGTATCGTTTTTGTCATATCTGTATCCATAAACCCTGGACAAATTGCATTACAAGTAATACCGAAACTTCCAACTTCTTTCGCCGCTGTTTTCGTTAAACCTACAACTCCCGCCTTTGTAGCCGCATAATTCGCTTGTCCAATATTCCCATCTCTACTAATAGAAGAAATATTAATAATCCTTCCATATCCTTGTTGTCTCATATAAAGAAGCGCTGGTTGCATACAATAAAAAACACCAGTTAAGTTCACTTGTAATACTTGTTCCCAAGCAGACTTCTCCATTTTATGTAACATTGCATCTCTTGTAATCCCAGCATTGTTTACCAAGATATGTAATGTCCCGAATTTTTGAACCGCATATTCAATTAACGACTTCGCTTCATTTTGATTACTCACATCACATCGATATAAGCTCACTTCATATCCTTCATCCGATAACTCACGTGTCGTTTTTTGTAGCTTCTCTTCATTTACATCGCTAATGATTACTTTAGCCCCCAACTTTGCATAAACCCTCGCAATCTCTTTTCCAATTCCCTGCGCGGCTCCTGTTACAACAGCTGTTTTCCCATTTAAAAACTCCATCCCTATCCCCCATTTCTATTACTTATACTGTATATTTCGGCTCGTTGCTTTCCAAATCCTCTTTGTATAAAAAAGTCTATTTGTGTCAAACTAACTTTGCAACGTCGCATAAAGTGAAACTTTAATCAGTGGGAGGATTCTTTATCCCCCACTGATTATTAGTTGAACCAATCGGACTTTTATGGGCAGTTGATCCCCCACCTAACTTCTTTGC